>JAFLTS010000020.1 GCA_022509185.1 Muribaculaceae bacterium
TTGCCTTGGAAAGACTCGAACTCTCACAAACGGAACCAGAATCCGGTGTGCTACCATTACACCACAAGGCAATTCCCTTACGGAACTTTTGTTCCGTATTCATGTGCAAAGTTAATCCTTTTTTTTAATTATACAAAAACTATGCCGATTTTCATCTTTTCAAAAAACATTAGACAATTTTTAGAATTAACTTACCGAACAAGAGTATTATTCTATTTCTATTGGTTTTAATAATAATCTTATCCTTTCTTCTTCAGTTAATGTGCCATCTCCAAGAGGTACTGATACCCCATATGAATTTATATCCCTTTTTATAGCATCTTTTTCGAAGAATCCAAGTTTATCTTCTGTAATAATTTCCTGATGAATAATCTGATGTTTCAAAGAGCAGAGATTCTGAAATTTTGGATTATCAATAGAACTTCCTTCTATATCTTCAATCTTATCTAACCTGTAATAAAGTGAATGGTTCTGACCTTTGATGACTGAAAGGATATAATCTTTATTTTGGGCTATATTCACTGCCATTAGAGGCAGGGAAGTCTTAATCTTAAAATTTTGTTTCGGAACAAAATTAGAAATCTCTTCCAAAGAGATTTTTCCCATTGTACTATCTTTTAATGTGTAAATAAGTTGCGATTGCCTTTCATTTTCTTTTATTACTAAAGCTAATCTGCAATCTTCAAGGTTATAGTAATGGTCTATATGAAGGTCTTCTAAAGAGGTGTAGAAAGTCTCATCATTAGTAAAATAAATATAAAAAGCAGGTGTTACATAATTTTCTTCATAATCATGAAGTATATTTCTTCTATAGATACTAGTATTTATCCTATGAAATTCTTCTTTTTTTTCTGTTTCAACATTATCTTCAATTTGGTATTTTTGAATTGATTCCTCCTCAATTTCCTTCAATGGTTCAGTATTATTGGAGTTAGTTTCTTTCTCTCTGTTGTTAGGCATACCCCAAAGAGCCATAAGAATATTATAATTATGATCTCTACTCTTGATAAATTCTTCGCGTTCTTCTCCAAGTCGTGGTTTTGTTGTAGAGCTTGCCCTTACATAAATTATTCCGTCTAATTCAACCGGTTGTCTCACGGCCTTAACATCCACTATAATTACTCCTTTCTTAGACTCAGGATCAGATGAAATCTCCCAATGAGCTTTTGCGTGGGTTGGCAAAGTCCTGTCAAGATGATTCTGAAGATCCACTATTAAAGCATCAATTGTAGCTTTTTCTCCACGGTTTCTTCGGAAGGTAAGATCATCATTCAGACCGTTTTCATATCCGGAATCATTTACTCCAATATATAATTTTCCACCTCTGGCATTCATGAAACCACAAATGATATGAGTGATTTCATGCAATTGCCCTCTTGGATCCGGTCGTGAACCGGACTTTGATGAAAATACAAGACTACTTTTGAATTCTATGGTTTGGGATTCATCCCCATAATATTTAGCGGTGGAAACTGCATTATTAATATTCAATAAATTGGATATTTCATTCAATATCTGTTTCCTCGAATCTTCAAGCTCTTTAGGCAACATATTATAAGATAAAACCAAAGAAGCAAGCTTCCCTTCAGTTTCATTGCGAGGATTTTGACTTATTTCCCATAACCCCGGAGTATTATGATTTGAATCAATATCCGAAACTATCTTAATTCTGGTATATAAACGTTCTAACATAGGGGAATTCTTTACCTGATCTTCGAATGATTCCACTACATTGTAATCAAGTCTTCGATTTCTTGAGAACTCCTGAAGAAATTCCAGCAATTTCATATGCACTGAAATCTCTCGTTCTAATTTTTTACTATCTGCAAGCCTGCATAATAGAGAACCAAGACCAAGAAAATTATAAGCTTTTATATATTCTGTTTCAGAAAATGCTCTGCGTTGTAAAACGTATATCAGCTCCTCTAGTTCTTCCTTTGACATTACTTGATCAGATTCCATGACTTGGTAGGGGAGTTCCTTATCATCCTTTACTCCTAAACCATGCATTAGGTTTTTAAGATATTCGGATTTTTTAATGTTAGATGGAAGGTTTTCATCGTTAGGTGCCAGTTCGCCTATAAAAAATTGAGGTGTTGTCATAGAGCGGTCTTGTTCAATATATTTCACTCTTACCATCATTCCTCCATTTAGATGTTCCGTCGATTCATCACATGCAACTTTATAGGTTGCTCCGGTTTCACTTAGGCATAACCAAGCATTATTAATTTTATCAAGATAAGTTACGATAGCAGTAGATTCCATCCCGGGATAGCTTGTTTCAAGCAAATATTCTTCTATTTGCCTTTTCATATTAAAAATGAGTGAACCGTCTGGTTTGACATGTACAGTGGCCGGAAATAATAATGCTTCACCATTGGCGTCATGTGCAAAGTCAAGAGAACCATCGTAATTTCCCGGTATATCTTTATAAGATAACCATCCTATCATATGAAGAGCATCGCATGGCATCCATCCTTCACCATATAGAGTGTCATCATGGATTGTACAATGAAATTGCAGACGTTGTTTTTCATGTCCTGAATCAGTGATCCTGATATCATCTATCACAATCATAGTGTCATCTCCTTCATCAGGAAATCTTTTTTCTATTCTTTCTATTCCGGTATCTTTACCTCCAAATAGTGACCAAGCGATATCCGACCAAACTTGACTTAAGGCTTTTAAATCTTTAGATTTTTTGGTATGAGGAAAATTAATTGAATCTACTGTAGAAATAATAGGGGAAAGCCAATCAAACATGCTATTCGGAATAACTGTTGTATCAGGATCGGCACCTTGTCCTATTATATGCAATTTATTGGAAGACAGATGCAATTCAGCTTGTGAAGTGATATATGATTTTGTTATCATCTTTCCTTCTTCGTCTATTGATAAAGGATAGGATGACTTTACAAATAAAAGGGTAGGATTCTCAGTATCATTCCAAGTATACTCATTAGGCCATTCGATACCTAATAAGGAAAATATGTTCTTTTCCAACAATGTATTTACTTCTGCCGGAGACAGATATGATATATACCGATAAAGTCTTGCTCTATTAAGGTTTAAATCTATATTATCGGTTTCGTTAGCCAGTAACCTTTGGATTGCAATTGCCAAGATCATTCTGACTATCACTTTACTGTCCTGACTGGAATCATTAGCTGGTAAATTATTTATTTTATCCAAATTTTCTTCAATAAAGAGTTGTAGTTGTTGGACCAAAGCAGCTCTGAAAGGTTCTGATTCCCAGTTGGAATAGTCCCAGTTATGTAAAGCTTCGAAAAGTTCACCCATGCGGGAATTTATTAATTCGGGACGTAACTTGAGAATTGTCATCATTACTCTTATCTGCATGGCCGGCTTATACAAATAACCTGAATTCTTTAATCTTTTAAACATCCTGTCGATGTATTCCACATGCGTTTTATCTAATATCATTGATGCAGCCAGACGATATTGCTCAAATAATTCTACATAATTGGAAATTCTACCTTGCAATAAAGTCCTATGTTCATTACTGCATGCCCTTAGAAAATCTGACTCCTGGACCATATATAGAGCCAGTTTTTTCCCTAATTCAAGTCTTTCACAAATCTTTCTTAATTTTTTTAAATCGTCACGGCAAGCTACTAACCATTCAGTAATGTAGGTAGTACAAATTTGAAGTAAATCTAAAGTCCACCCCGGCACATTATTCTCATATTTTAAAAGGGCAGGATGAAGTTCCGGAATTGATTCTAATAACTTTTTATAGTAACCGGCATGTGATTGCTTTATATTCAATAGATGGAGCCATTGCTCGATTGTATGAAATTCCAGACTAAATTTACTTCCTAAATTACCAACATACTTAAGGTTTACATAAGCATCCTTTATTTTTAAAACACGACATTTAACACGAGTCCCTTTAGATAAAGGAACGGGGGAGTGAGATAACTTAAAACAAAGACCTCTTTCATCGTTTAATTCGTATTGGGATGAATCTTCTCGAATAAGATCTTTAACAATAAAACTATATTCTTCACCTTCTCTATAAAAATTTGATATATGAACAGATATATCTTGAGATAAAGTCAGGGGACAAAGGGTTTTAACATAACATTGAATTTCTTCCGGTAAAGGCTGATTCTGTTGAAATTTGAATTTCAATATTTTAAATTCCTCTCCATCATCAGTTTTTACTCTAAAGAATTTATTTTGAGATTGATCTTTAATTATTTTGAAAGCGTAAGAGCTACCTTGTTTTAATTCTGTAGACAACATAATTATTTATTTAATTTTATTAATAGATACAAAGTTAGTGGAAAAAATCCTATATTAATGTACTTGTAACCTTAGTTAACATAAAGCTTTCATGGTTTTTTTACTAGGTACAACAAGTGGATATGATTATAAATAATTAAATGATTAATTAAAGGCTTAAGGTAATAAAAATACAAAAGAATAAGAACTTATAGTATAGCTCAATTCTGAACCTGTATAAACTCATTATCTTAAATTTACCTAAATAAAAAATTAGAAAAGACCAGATTCCGGTGAAGTATAGTCATAATAACTCTTTAAATTTTTTAAATACGTCGAGTTTAGAATAGGAAAAGAAAATTATTAATATTTAAAGAATAGGATACTTGATTTTAAATAGTAAAAAGTTATAAAAAGAATTCAACCATTTTAGAAAAAATATTATAAAACTGAAGAGATTAACAAACTTAGAAAATTCATGGTAAAAGAAATGGTGAAAAATAGGGAACTAAAAATCCCACAATCCTATTTAACATAATGTGGATTATGGGAAATTTATAAATTTAATATATATCCGTCTTTTTCTTTAATTTAGGTCTTGAGCTCTGACTTTAAGAACTTCCCGGTATAGGTTTCAGTTTTTGTTATTTCTTCAGGGGTTCCTTCAGCAATTATCTTTCCTCCTTCACTACCTCCTTCAGGTCCCATGTCTATAATATAATCAGCTGATTTAACTAAATCCAGATTATGTTCTATGACAATTAAAGTATTTCCTCTGTCAACTAATTTATTGAATACTTTGAGAAGAATTCGGATATCTTCAAAATGTAAACCTGTAGTCGGTTCATCTAAAATAAACAATGTCTTGCCGGTATCTTTCTTTGCTAATTCTGTAGCCAATTTTACACGTTGATTTTCTCCGCCACTTAATGTGCTCGATGGTTGACCTAATTTCAAATAACCTAATCCTATATCCTGCAATACCTTAACTTTCCTATATATAGAGGGAATATTCTCAAAAAGTATAACTGCCTGATCTACTGTCATATCCAACACATCGGCTATAGATTTTCCTTTAAATCTTACTTCCAACGTCTCTCTATTATATCTTTTACCTCTGCATGCCTCACAAGGTACGAGAACGTCAGGAAGAAAGTTCATCTCTATTGTGCGATAACCATGGCCTTTACAAACTTCACATCTTCCTCCTGATACATTAAAGGAAAACCGCCCCGGTTTATATCCTCTTATTTTTGAATCAGGGAGTTCTACAAATAATTTTCTGATATCTGAAAATACACCCGTATAAGTAGCAGGATTAGATCTTGGAGACTTACCCAATGGAGATTGGTCTACCATAATGATTTTATCTATGTTTTCTAAACCCTCTATTGATTCATAAGGAAGCGGTTCTTCTTTTGACCGATAGATCTTCTGGCTCACAGTTTTCTGTAAAGTCCCGTTTATTAAAGAGGATTTTCCACTACCACTTACACCGGTTACGCATATAAATTTACCTAAGGGTATATTTAAAGTCACATCTTTAAGATTATTCCCCGAGGCTCCTGTAATCTTGATAAATTTTCCGTTACCTTTTCTTCTTTGCTCCGGAACTTTTATTTCTTTTATACCCTGTAAATATTCAGCTGTCAAAGAACCGGAACTTTTCATTTCTTCATAATTTCCTTGAAAAGCTACTTCCCCTCCATTTCTTCCTGCTCCAGGACCAATATCCACAATATAATCGGCTTCCTTCATTATATCTTTATCGTGTTCCACTACAACCACAGTATTTCCTGCATCACGAAGATTCTTAAGGCTATCGATCAATCTTACATTATCTCTTTGATGAAGTCCGATTGAAGGTTCATCTAAAATATATAATACATTAACAAGATTAGATCCAATTTGAGTAGCAAGTCTTATCCGTTGACTTTCACCTCCACTTAATGTGGCACTGGCTCGATTTAATGATAAATAATCAAGACCTACATTTTTTAGAAACAATAACCTACTTCTTATTTCTTTTAAAATTTCATTTGCTACAAGTCGCTTCTGTTGATCTATTTTATCTTCTACATTGACACTCCATTCGTATAGTTGAGAAATATCCAGCCTAGAAAGATCTGCTATATTTTTGCCATCAATGAAATAATGAAGTGCTATTTTATTTAATCTGTCTCCATTACATTCCGGGCAACACCTTTGGGTGAAAAACTGACCGCTCCATTTATCTTTTACCGGCGAATCAGTCTCTTCTGTCTGCATTTCTATATATTTAATTATTCCATCATATCGGGTAGGATCATAATACATAGACATGGTTGAGTTTTCTATTTCTATTTTATGATCCGTTCCAAACATGATGTCATTTATAGCATCTTCAGGAAGGTCTTTAAGAGGTGTTTTCAATGTTTTACCATAAAGTTTGCATATACCTTCTATTTGCCAGAAAATCCTCGAATTCTTATATTTTCCCAACGGAGCTATACCTCCTTCATGTATAGAAAGATTCATATCAGGCATCACCTTTTCTCTATCGATTTCATGCACAAAGCCTAATCCCTTACATTTCGGACAATATCCTTGTGGAGAATTAAAAGAGAAATTATGGGGAGCAGGTTCAGGATACGAAAGTCCGTTCTCCGGATCCATTAATAGTAGGCTGAAATGAGAAATGGAACCATTGTCCATATCTATCACTAGCATTTGTCTTTCTCCCTGTTTCAGAGCATCTTCAATGGTAGATCTTAATCTTTGGATATCAGATTCTTTTACTTTTAAACGGTCAATTAAAAGTTCTATAGTATGATTTTTATATCTGTCTACTTTCAATCCATAAACTAATTCCTGTATTTCTCCATCTATTCTTACATTAAGATACCCTTTCTTTCTTAAGGTTTCAAAAAGTTCTTTATAATGACCTTTCCTATTTTTTACAACAGGTGCTAAAACCTGAATTCTGCGGCCTTCATACCTTTTTAGAATTAAAGAAATAATTTTATCCTTTGAATATTTCACCATAGGCATACCGGAGATATAACTTTTAGCCTCTCCTACACGTGCAAATAAAAGACGCAAGAAATCATATATCTCTGTTGTGGTTCCAATAGTACTCCGAGGATTTTTATTTACTGTCTTCTGTTCGATACTTATTACAGGATTCAAACCTGAAATCTTGTCAACATCAGGCCTTTCTAAAGAACCCAACATATTTCTTGCATAAGCAGAAAATGTTTCAATATACCTTCTCTGCCCTTCCGCAAATATTGTGTCGAATGCCAATGAGGATTTACCGCTCCCACTTAACCCTGTGATTACACTCAAAGAATTATGGGGTATTTTAACATCTATATTTTTTAGATTGTGCACCCGTGCCCCCAAAACTTCTATTTCTCCGGGTACCTTCGTTTCATTATTCATTTTAATATTGCAATATTTAATAAAGGAGAAATTTTCTAATAAACCCGAAAAAATTCAAATGGTGCTTGTAATTTTTTCTGCTACTCCTTTTAACCTTAATGAAAACGAAATTTATTCTTATATATTGCCTCTAATTTAACCTGGATTTTCCGGGATAAAACTCTCGAAAGTGGAATCATCATAATATACCATAATTTTAACCACTCTTCTATTTTTATCTTTAGGAAAAATATTTTCAAGATTCTCTTTAAAAGAAGATAAATTAGATGTAAGAGACTTATTTATAACATTTTGGATTATTTCTTCCAGTTGTTTTGAGTTAACGAGATTTAATTCTTCCGAGTTATCCACAGAATTTCCTTTGAATATTGAATTCTCAGAATTTTCTAAACCTTCATTTTCTATTTCTTTACATGTATTTAACATTTCTCCCTCGCCAAAAAGCAACCATGTAATGGAAACTTCGGGGAAAGCCTGATGAATTTGGGATAACAGTACATCACTTATCTTTTTATTCTTTCCAGATAAAATTAAGGATAAAGTAGGACGAGCAATTCCACATTTATCAGCAAATTGGGAATCAGATAATTTAAAAGATTCTATTAAAAGCTTCAATCGATATGCAATATTTAATTCGTCCATTCTTCAATTATTTGTTATTATTTCTAAATTTCAAAATTAATAAATAAAATTTAAATTTACAAATTATTAAAAAATCCCAACCCATCAGTTTCAGGAGAAAGTAGTTAGAAACAATAAAGAAATTTTCTAAATTTAACTAAACTATCTTATCTTATACTTTAATAAGTACTCTTATTTTATTAATTAAAAGCAAGTTATAAAAAAACGGCATTATAAAAAGAATTATTTTTTCTTCTCAGCTCCATAAATTTAAAAGTATTACTTTAATTATTATATTTAACTAATTGATTTTTCGACTAGTTAAATAATATATAAAATTTGGTTAATCGAATTTTATACGGTTTTAACACTGAAAATTGGATTTATATAACTATTGGAAAAACTAAATTTTAAAAGCTATGAAATTGCAATTTGATATTTTAAAATTTAATGTTATAAATCAAAAAAATAAAATACTTTTGATTATTGAATTCAATTTTAGTTTTTTAATTTAAAATATTAAATAAAGACCTCTACCCTCTTTTGTTTGTTTTTAATTCAAAATTTAAAAATTGAAGGTGTTACTAAGAGTTTCTCTCTCATTTTTAGTTTTTATGAGAATTTAATATTTCAACATAATTATATAGATTTAATAAAATATTAGACTCTCATTTGAGATTTTCTCAAATGAGAGTCTAATAATTTTATGCTTATTGTTATATTATGAGTTTAAAACTTTTTTAGAATCATAAAATATAGTTTAGAATGGCAATAATTTATATTGCAAATCCAGACGTGGTATTCCAAAAGCTTCCATAATAAGATTACTGGAATCATTCTTTCGGAGCAATAACTCAGATATTTCTTTTACTGAAAGGTGAAGCAACGAACGGTCATTGTAAAAGTCTTTTAGAGGCTCAATATTTAATTTTCCGCTTTTGACTACAAATACAACTTCATTACTATTTATCCCTTTTGATACTTCCTCATTATAGTCTCTGATATGTAATTTGAATTCTACATCACTTCGGGTTTCAGCAATATATTTCAGGATATTTTCAAACCTGAGTAGTCTGGCCATTCCTAAAGGTTGTAACAATTTATTGTAATTAAAAGGAAGTTCAACGGTTTCAAAAGTATTATCTAAATCAATTCCTGAGGGATTGGCAGAAGCATAAGTTTGTCTTATTATGGCTTGACTTGTTGGTTGTTTATAATCAGATTTTATTATAGTAAAGGATTCATCAGGAAGCTGGTGCTTGATAAATTCTAAAATCGCATAGTAGGAACAAGAATCAGCCACATAAGAGGCTAATATTTTAACCCTTTTCAAATCCTCTTTTTTTGTAAATATTACACCGGTAATTTTTCCATCGGTATCATATGATATATAGAAATTAAGGTTTCCTAATGAATTTTCATGAAGAAGGTATTCCAAATCCTTATAAGTATGCCTTAAATTAACAGATGACCTGCTTTTACTTTCAATTTTCTCAATAAATTTTATTATCTGACTATGAGGAAATTTTTTTTCCGTATTATCAATGACTTTTATTTCTTCTAAAAGATGGATCTTCAGAGACCGTATTCTTTCGTCAGAATCAGTCAGTGTAATAAGATAATCATTTCTGAAATCATGGAATGGAGTGTATCTCTCTTCCATTATGAAAAAAGAATTGAAATATCCCTGAGTGCCAAAATAATCTGCCAGAAGCTCTGTATGAGGCACTATGAAAGTAAAATCGAACTGTTTAGCAAACCTATTATTCACAGTTTGCAAAAGTTCTGCTAAAATTCCTTTCTTTCGGTACCCTTCTTCAGATGAAAGAGATATTAGATATAAGCCTGAAAGTTTTTTTTCACCACATCCGAATTCATATGGTATACCAAAAAGAGCGCTTACTACTCTCCCTTCCAATTCCTTATATTCAAGGTATCTGTCATCAAAATAATAATCAAAAAGGATTGATAAAAGATCCTTGGAATTATGTGTCGTTTTTTCCCATAATCCCATCAATTTTCTTTTCAGTTCTTCATTATCCATCCTTAGTGATCTTAATTTATTGCAAATTTAGGATTTTTTTACCGATTTATATTGTTTATTTCAATTTAAGGAAACTATATCCAAACCTCTTGGCTGCTTCTTTTTCCAGTTCTTCACGAAATTGAGGTGCTGCTATGGAAATCAAGAGTCGAGCTCTTTCCGGTAAGCTCTTTCCTTTCAGATTAACGATTCCATGTTCAGTTACTATCCAGTTGGCTTGGAAACGGGTAGTAACAACTCCGGATCCTTGTCTGAGAACGGGTTTGATTTTACTTTCTCCTTTTGTAGTGGTAGAAAGCATTGCAAGAAAGCTTTTTCCACCCTTACATATTGATGCACCATAAACAAAATCGTGTTGACCTCCTATGCCTGAATAGATCATTGTCCCTATTGAGTCGGCACATATTTGACCCGTCAAATCTATTTCTAAACAGGAGTTAATTGCCATTACGGAAGGATTTTGAGATATAATATAAGGATTGTTAGTCCAGGCAACATCCTTAAATACCATATCGGCATTATAATCCATCTTTTTATAAAGACTTTTGGAACCTAAGGCAAGGGAAGCTACAGATTTACCCGGTAATATCTTCTTTAAGGAATTATTTATAACACCATTTTCAATCAATGGCAAAACACCATCGGTCATGGCTTCTGTATGAAGTCCCAAATTTTTGTGGTCTTTTAAGGCACTTAAAACTGCATTTGGTATGCCTCCAACTCCTATTTGTAAAGTTGCACCGTCAGGTATCTGATCAGCAATAAAATTTCCTATACGTGTTTCATTTTCGGTTGGAACCGGTGTAGGAACTTCTACTAACGGGTCATCTACTTCAACCATTGCCTTTAACTTAGAGATATGGATCACGGGATCACCATAAGAAAAAGGCATTTTTGGATTTATCTGAGCTATTACATGTCTGGCACATTCAACTGCTGATACTGCTACATCTGCCGATACTCCATAACTTACAAACCCGTCTTCATTTGGAAGACTACAATTAAGAAATGCATAGTCAAGTTTCCAATATCCTTCACGGAATAAAGATGGAACTTCGCCCAGGAAACAAGGAGTAGTGACGCCGTAACCTTCAGCAATCCATTTTCTAACCGAATTATTTACAAAGAAACTATCGATTAGAAAGCTGTCTTTATACTCCACATTACATAAAGGCGATTCTCTTTTTGCCACACCAAATCCTGTGTAAATAGTGACATTTTTAAGTTCTCCTCCACGTTTTGCCAAAGCATCAACCAAAACCTCTGGAATTGAAGTGCTTCCTTGAAGGTAAATGGAATCACCGTCTTTTATAATAGCTACTGCTTCTTCAGCCGTCATTTTATTGGTGGTCATGTCGGAATGCTTTTAAGGATGCCCTGAGTTTATTAAAAAGATCGTCACTATTCATCATAGATACACATACTCTTACTCCATCTCGCGTACTCCCAGTACTGGGCAAAGAAATACTTGAAACCCCATATTTTAGCAACTCTCTCTGTAATTTTTCACTGGAGAGATCTTTGTATCCTACTGTAAAGAAAAAACCATCTGAAATGTCTTCTGCTCCGTCTTTTTCATAAACAATGTGGAATCCGTTTTCATTGAATATCTCTTTCATTCGGCCCGCTCTGATTCCATATTCTTTAGTATGCTGTATAAATGGCAATTCACCTTTTGCCGCTTTATCCATCATTTCTGCCATGGCATATTGAGCTGAATGTGTAACTCCGGAAGACGCTGTATAAAGCACTCCATAAATATAAGATTCTCCAAAATTAGGCATTTCATAGAAAGATACAAGATTCGGATACTTTCTATTATAGACTTCAGGACTCATACAGACCACTGCAATTCTTTGACCTGCATAACTGAAAATTTTGGAAGCTGAAATTAATAGTATGTAATTTTCAGTGTATTTTCCCACTGAGGGTATAAAGGGAGGTTCAAAAGGCTTAGAAAAATCCTTTCTGAAGTCCATACCCATATAAGCAAGATCTTCCAACACTATGGCATCATATTTGGAAGCCATCTCGCCCACAATTTTTAATTCTTCTTCTGTCAGGTTAGACCAACTGGGATTATTTGGATTACTATAAATCATTGCAGTGACTTTACCATCACTTAACAATTCCTCAAGCTTATCCCTCATTTTTTCTCCACGATAGTCGTATATGTCAAATTGGCGCATCTTTAAGCCCAACATTTTTGCCTGATGATGTTGTGCCGGGAAACCGGGATCAAAAAAAAGAACTGTATCTTTCTCCGGTATTCTTTGTTTCAAAATTGTCATCAAAGTGTAACATGCCTGCATCGATCCCACAGTAGGCACTATGCACTTTGGAGGAATATCTAAATCGAGAAAGGCTTTAACAAACTCAGATCCTGCATTTTTTATTGCCGGTATTCCTCCAATGTCAGGATATTTATTAGCCACACCGGAATCCAAAGCCTTCTTTTCAGCTTCTATTCCGGTTTTTTCAGCCATTATACCGGGATTGCCTATCTCTAAATGTATAAAATTTTCTTTATATTTATTCTCCAATGAGGCAGTCAGTGCACATATTTGTCTAATTGTGGCAGTAGTGATGTCCTGAATACCCATTTCATCTATCGCCTCTTGCAGACCTTTCTCTGTTATCGGTTCCATTGTATGAGGTTAAAGTGGAATATCCTTATTTCTTTCAGTTAAAAACTCTATTGTTTCCTCTCTTCCGGCACGAAAAGCGTCAAGATTGGCTTTACAAATTTTTTCTCCTTTTTTAGCAAAGAATTCTTTAATACCTTCTTCCAAAGATTCCACTGGAATTCCTGTGAAAGGAGAAGCTGCTCCCAATAAAACCATATTGGAAGAACGGGGAGAACCTATCTGTTTAGCGATTTCATCCATATCAAAAGCGACCAAATTGCTGGTTTTCTCCAATTCTTGCAATAACTCCTTTACCGACGGATAATTGTCTATATTGATAAATGGTGTTGTATTTGTGACTAACCAACCTGTTTTCTTTAAATAAGGCATGTAACGGAGGGCTTCCATTGGTTCTAAGGAAACCACGATGTCTGCAGAATTCAAAGGTATTAAATCTGAGGAAATAGGCTCGCTGCTAATTCTAAGATTTGATTGTACATCACCTCCTCTTTGACTCATTCCATGCACTTCGGCTTGTTTTAAAAAGAGATTGTCTTTTAAAGCAGCCACTCCAATCACATTGGCTATTGAAAGGATTCCTTGGCCTCCTACTCCGGCCAATACTATATCTGTTTTCATATTATGAGTTCGTTTTAGCTTTTCTCCTCGCTGTCTGTATGCATTCTCTTCGGGAGATCACTACTGACAAACCGGGATAATCAATCTCTTTTTTAAACATATTTTTCATTTCCTCCAAATTATTCGGATGAGATGCTACAGTAATAAGATGGTCGGGGTGTACACCTATTCCTAAACATATTTCTTCCAATTTACCGGTGCCCTGTGAATCTTGACCACCTGTCATACCTGTGGTTAGATTATCTGTGATTATTACTGTCATAGGTGAATTTTCATTTACGGCATCCAATAATCCGGTCATACCGGAATGGGTGAAAGTAGAATCACCTATCACAGCCACTGCCGGATGCTGACCGGCATCAGCAGCCCCTTTAGCCATTGTAATGGATGCACCCATATCTACAACCGTATCTATTGCATTGAAAGGTGCAAGATATCCCAAAGTATAGCATCCTATATCTCCAAATACTTTTGGACTCTTATATTCTTCAAGAACTTCGTTTAAAGCCTGGAATACATCTCTATGTCCACAACCCTTGCATAAAGCCGGGGGACGGGCTGTTATTTTATCTGAAAGATCCCTTGGCTTTTCTGGTGTTATACCTCCTTCATCGCCTAAAATTTTATATAAGGCTTCTTTTACTAGATCCGGTGTCAACTCCCCTGTTCTTTCCACCTCTCCAGACAATTTACCATATATTTCTTTATTGGATAAATCCAAATCTCCTCTTATCTTCTTTTCAATAAATGGTTGACCTTCTTCCAGTATAAGGATTGTTTCACATTCTTTAATGAGCTGGGAAATCAGATTTTCAGGAAGAGGATATTGAGAAACCTTTACCACAGGATAAGGAATTCCTTGTGGATAAGATTCTTTCAGATAATTCCAAGCTACTCCACTGGCTATTATACCTAAAGATTTATTTTCTCCTTTTTGATAAAAATTAAAAGGACTCTTTTCAGATATATCCTTAAGCTTATCAAAATCTTTAATTAAAACTTTATATCTTTTTCTGGACAATGCAGGCATCAATACCCACTGTTCAGGCTTAGAAGGATAATGCAACTCATTTTCATTGTCTGCCGTTTCATCCACATTTATTATAGCTCTGGAATGGCTTAAGCGAGTCACGAATCTAATAAGGACAGGCAAAGACATCGATTCGGAGAGTTGAAATCCATATTTAGCCATATCATAAGCCTCCTGCTGGTCTGATGGCTCCAATACAGGCAGCATAGCAAAATCTGCATAAAACCTTGAATCCTGTTCGTTTTGCGAACTATGCATTGAAGGGTCATCTGCTGCAACAACAAGCAATCCTCCATTAGCTCCGGTCATGGCTGAATTTACAAAAGGATCAGCAGCTACATTCATTCCTACATGTTTCATGGATACAATGGCTCTTTTCCCACAGAAAGACATTCCAAGAGCCTCCTCCATGGCTGTCTTTTCATTCGACGACCATTTGCAATGTATATTACGCCTTGTTGCTATGTCATTTAACTGTACAAATTCCAGTACTTCGGTCGATGGTGTTCCGGGATAAGCATAAGCACCCGACAAACCCGCATTAATAGCGCCCAAGGCAAAAGCTTCGTCTCCTAATAAGAGCCGTTTTTGTTTTTGTGTCATTAGGTATTGATTTTAAGATTTAATGCCTTTTTTATGGCACATTCGTTATTTGCAAATATAACTTTTTTGAGGAAATTGGCAAAAATTTTTTGATAAGATAAACGTGATTGGTTAATTTTGTATTTATAAAATTTTAAGTCATGAAAATAACTAAACATTTATTACCTACATGTTTGGCCTTTGCCTCTCTTTCTGCTTTTGCTTGGGGTCAAAAAGGTCATGATGTCACAGTTTTTATAGCGGAAAATCATCTTACACCCACAGCATATACCAATATTACAGAACTTCTCGATGGAAAATCCATGGTTTATTGGGCAAATTGGTTAGACAATGCTTCTCATACTCCAGAATATGCCTATACCAAAACGTGGCATTATAAAAACATTGATGATGGAGAAAATTATGCAGACGCACCTTTACATCCGGATGGTGATATACTAAGAGCAATACATCAACAAGTTGAAATTTTACAAGATCCTAAATCTTCTAAAGGACAGCAACAACTTGCATTAAAAATTTTAATTCATCTAATGGGCGACATCCATCAGCCAATGCATATGGGTCATGCTTCTGATTTAGGAGGCAACAGATGGAATGTAAAGTATTTTGGAAGAGACTCGAATTTACATTCGGTGTGGGATAGTTCTGTGCCGGAATCTGCTCATAAATGGACATACACAGAATGGAATAATCAGATAAACAGGGCTACATCTGATGAAACAGAAGTTATTTTAGCAGATGGTTGTCCGGAAAAATGGGGATTGGAAACATTTTTAATTTGTAAAGAAGTATACTCGAAAACTCCGGAAGGAACTAAAATCAGTTATGATTATGTAAGTGATTGGACACCTGTAGTTGAAAATCAACTTTTAAAAGGTGGTTTACGTCTTGCAGATATCTTGAATGATATTTATGATCCCGAATATATTCCGGCCAACAACTTTGTAAACAAGTAATCTTAAATTGAAAGGAAGCAATTTTCCTGAAATAGATTGGCAAAAATTTATCCTTCCTCCTGTCGAGCTGAAAATCGTCAGGAGGAATGGTGTATTTAAGGTCTTCGACCGTTTAAGAAAAAAATTTTTTTGTCTTACAGAGGAAGAATTTGTAAGACAAGTTTTTGTATCTTGGCTTATTGATGAATTAGGGTATCCTCCATCTTTAATGGCTAATGAAATCGGCATAAAACTCAATGAAACTTCCAAAAGATGTGATACAGTAATATTTTCATCAGACGGATCTCCCTTGATGATTATAGAATATAAAGCTCCGGGAGTAAATATTTCTCAAGAAGTTTTCAATCAAATTGTAAGATATAATCTCTCTCTTAAAGCAAAATATCTTGTGGTTTCTAATGGTTACAAAAATTATTGTTGCCGAGTAAATTACAACCAACATACAATAGAATTTATCAAAGAAGTGCCTTTATATAAAGATTTAATAAAATAGACAGATAAGAATGGCCAATTATAATTATCTTGATGAGCTTAATCCTCAGCAGAAAGAAGCCGTGGTTTATACAGAGGGTCCTTCTTTAGTGATAGCGGGAGCTGGTTCCGGAAAAACAAGAGTTCTAACCTATAAAATAGTTCACCTTTTAAGTCATGGATATGAACCATATCGAATTCTGGCACTGACTTTTACAAATAAAGCTGCACGTGAAATGAAAGCCCGGATACAGAGCGTGGTAGGTGAGAAAATTTCATCAAAATTAATGATGGGAACCTTCCATTCCGTATTTCTAAGTATTCTTAGAAGGCACAGTGACATTTTAGGTTATAAATCGGGTTTTACAATATATGACACCGCAGATTCTAAGTCTTTACTAAAACTCATAATTAAAGATATGGGTCTGGATGATAAAGTCTATAAACCATCAACCGTACTTTCCGTAATTTCAAATGCAAAAAACCGTCTAATTTCACCGGAACAATATCTTCTTGATCCAGATCTTATGGAACAGGATAAAAGATCCAAAAGAAAAATGACCGGAAATATTTTTCAAGCTTATGTTAATCGATGTAAGGTTGCTAATGCAATGGATTTTGATGATATTTTGGTGAATATGAATTTACTTTTAAGAGATAATCCTGACATTCTGCGTCATTATCAGGAATTCTTCAGATATATATTGGTGGATGAATATCAGGATACTAATTTTGCCCAACACCTTATTGTATCTCAACTTGCTGGAGAAAGAAAAAGAATATGCGTAGTTGGTGATGATGCTCAAAGTATTTATTCCTTTAGGGGAGCTGAAATTAGAAATATTCTCCAGCTTGAAAAGAGATTTCCGGGATTGAAAATTTTCCTTCTTGAAAGAAATTATCGTTCCACTCAAAATATTATTGATGCTGCAGGTAGTCTTATAGAAAAAAATACCCAGCAAATGAAAAAAAATGTCTATAGCGAAAATGCAATCGGCGATAAAATAGAGGTGGTTTCTGCGTATAGTGACCTAGAAGAGGCGTTTCTTGTGGCAAATCTTATTAACCAAAGTAAGTTAAGTAATCACGATTCATATGAGGATTATGCAATATTATATCGTACCAATGCTCAGTCAAGAGCTTTAGAAGAATCTCTTAGAAAAAGGAATATACCTTACCGTATCTATGGTTCTTTATCTTTCTATCAGAGAAAAGAAGTTAAAGATGCCATTGCATATTTCCGACTCGCTATTAATCCTGATGATGATGAGTCCTTAAGACGGATAATTAATTATCCAACTCGAGGTATAGGAGAAACAACAATGAAAAAACTCACTGAAGCTGCTTCCAGAGAGTCTAAAAGTATATGGAATATAATTACAGATTCCGATTTAAAATCTATAGGTTTAAATAAAGGCACTGTTACAAAAATTGAAGCTTTTAAAACGTTAATTAATGAATTTATAGAAGACAACGAAAAGGGAGCAAATGCTTACGAGTTAGGGCAATTAATTTATAATAGAACAGGTCTATTGGCTCAGTTTGCTTATGATTCCACACCTGAAAGTATAAGTAGACATGAAAACCTTTCAGAGATTATGACCGGTTTAAAAGACTTTGTTGATATAAAACAGCAAACTGGTGAAGGATCATCAGATATGCAAGCTTTTTTGTCTGAAGTTATGTTGGCTACAGATCAGGATCAGGAAGAGGATGATAACCTTCCAAAAGTGACATTGATGACTGTGCATGCAGCTAAAGGATTGGAATATAAACATGTTTATATCGTTGGAGTGGAAGAAGACCTTTTTCCTGCAGCAATGAGTCAGTCATCAATGAATGCGGTAGAAGAAGAGCGACGTTTGCTCTACGTTGCAATAACCCGTGCAAAGATTTCTTGTACCATTACATACGCTTCAAGTCGTTTTCGTAATGGTCAGACAGTATTATCCAGTCCATCCAGATTTATTGCCGATATTAATCCAAAATTCCTGAATATGAAGAATTCATCTAGGATTGGCACGAATGAGTTCCAGGGTGTAAATCCTTATAAAAATTATTTATCTAATTCTTCATATCCCACAAAAGAATCTACGGAAGCTTGGAAAAATACACTTTTTTCAAAACCGGGGAAATCTTTTAAAAAGATTGAAGCGGGAGGTTTATCTAATGTTGTGCCTCAACATACTCCTGAAGAACTTAAAATTGGTAACCTTATCACTCATTCTAAATTTGGGGCAGGCATAATAGAATCTATTGATTCTATTTCAGGAGAACCCTCAATTACAGTTAAATTTAAAGAATTAGGTATCAAAAGGCTTTTACTGCGTTTTGCAAAATTTGAAATAATAAGATGAAAAATAAAATACCGACACCATATTATATAATCTATGAGGACAAGCTTAGAAAGAATCTTGAACTTATTAAAAAGGTGGAAAATGAAGGCGATATAAAGATAATCATGGCTCTTAAAGCTAATGCTTTATGGAAAATCTTTCCGGTTATTTCAGAATATATAGATTCATCTACTGCCAGTTCCATAAATGAAATGAGGCTATCATTGGAATTCTTAGGAAAAGATGTTCATACTTATTGTCCCGTATACACTTCCTCTACTTTTCCTGATTTTCTTAAGGGTTCATCTCATATAACATTTAACTCTTTATCTCAATATGAGAAATTTTATAAAGAAGTTAATGATTATAATAAAAAGAACCCGGAAAATAGAGTAAGTTGTGGTCTGAGGATTAATCCTTTTTGTAGCGTTATAGAGACAGATATTTATAATCCTTGTTTGCCTGGGTCAAGGTTTGGGGTTCTTTCTGAAAACATGCCTGAAGAAATACCTGAGGGTCTTGAAGGTTTCCATTTTCATGCTTTGTGTGAATCCTCAAGTTATGATCTTGAAAAGATTTTGGAAGCCCTAAAACAACAATTTGGTAAATGGCTTCCTAAATTGAAATGGCTTAATATGGGAGGAGGTCATCTGATGACTCGTGAAGATTATGATATTCCCCATTTAATTGACATATTGCAAAAGTTTCATAAAGAATTCCCTAATCTTGAACTTATAATGGAACCCGGAAGTGCATTTACATGGCAGACCGGAGATTTAGTTACCGAAGTACTTGATGTAGTGGAAAATAGTAGTATTAAAACCGCAATTATTGATGCTTCTTTTGCATGTCATATGCCTGACTGTCTGGAAATGCCGTATCGTCCGGTAATTGAGGAAGCTAATGCTGATGATAAAGGAAAATACTTGTATAGGTTAGGAGGAAATTCATGCCTTAGCGGTGATTTTGTTGACGGATGGAGTTTTGATTTTGAATTAAAGGAGGGTCAACGATTGACTCTTAAAGATATGAACCATTATACCACAGTAAAAACCAATATGTTTAATGGTATTCAACATCCGTCGATCTGGTGGCAACCAATTAATGGAGAACCGTTATTACTAAGAGAATTCTCTTACGAAGATTATAAATCAAGAATGGCTTAAGTAAAATAGTGTATCATTTTAACTATAATAATGAAACGCTAAACTAATTAAAAGGCAATGCGTCCTTTTTTTGCTTGTTCCACCATTTTGGTTCCCGGTACTAAATAAATTTCGAGACGTCTGTTTTGTCTTCTATTTTCCATTGAGTCATTGGGTTTCAAAGGCATCTCATCTCCTAAGGCATATGAGAATAAATATTTGGTATTAACTCCGGAATCTTCAAACCAATCAAATACTGAATTTACTCTTTCTAAAGTAAGACGGTCTCTATATTCATCCGAACCGGTATTGTCGGTATGCATCACAAGCATCACTCTAAACATATCAGGTTCTTTTAAATATCTTTTTATAGGGATAAGGTATTCTTGAGCTCCCGATTTTAATTCCGTATCATTAGGATTGAATAAAAGATGAGCAGGTATAGTTATAAGTAAAACTTCCTTGTTCCGGAAAGCTTCTACCTTACATTCTCCTGCCGGATTATATTTACCATTAAGTAGCCTGTTCTTCCCCTCCTTAGCTTGAAACTTTTGAATAAGTGCAGACCCCGTTCCGGGATCAACGGAATTTAACATTTCTATGAAATCTAAGTCATCAAGGGCCTCTATTCGGGAATTATCATCTTTCTCATTTATTTTAGCATCCATAGGAATCGTTATAAATAAAGTCGAAAAGAAGATAAGACAGGTAACTAAAAATGAGTTATTTAATTTTTTTAAATTCATAAGTTAAGTTGCCTCTTAATATTTATGACATAGAATTAAAACAAAAGTTTAGTCCTTGCTATTTAGATCTATCAAGCCTTCCGGAAGATCCATTATTATTTCCCTGTCTTCATCGTTTATTGTATAAATCAATTCCTCGTTCATTGGAATATAGACCTCTTCTCCTTTTTCATTTTCCAATACAAATAAAACATTTGTTGTAGAATCTTCTATGTCAATTATTTCACCAACAATAGTATCTGTTACCTTATTTATAATTTTATATCCTATCAAAAAGTTTTCAATTATACCTTCTTCATCCGAGATTTCTTTAAAATCTGATTTTAAAATATTTATCTCTTTATTTACAAAACAGGATGCCTCTTTTTCTGTTTCTATCCCGGCCAACTTTACTAAGTAACTTGTTGAACCTTTGGGCCTTACAGATTCGATAAAAAAAGGAACATAAATTCCATCCATATCAACAATTAAAGGATTCCCCTGTAAAAAATAATCAGGATCTATTTCTAATATCATATTCAATTCTCCCTTAAGTGCGTGAGTCTTCTGGAATTTTCCCACATCTACTATTTCCTCTCTTAAGATCATAATAAATTAAGTTTTAATCGTCTGTCCGTAGAATGTTTGCACCTATGGCGTTTAATCTTTCATCAATTCTTTGATATCCTCTGTCGATTTGGTTAATGTTTTGGATAACACTGGTTCCTTTGGCACTCATAGCGGCAATAAGCATGGCTATCCCGGCTCTAATATCCGGTGAAACCATGTTAGTTGCTCTTAAAAAATTAAATCTTCCCGCTCCTATAACAGCGGCTCGATGCGGATCACACAAGATGATACTTGCACCCATTTCTATTAGTTTATCTACAAAAAATAAACGACTCTCAAACATTTTTTGATGGATCAGGACACTTCCCTTAGCTTGAGTAGCGACAACTAAAAAAATACTAAGAAGATCAGGAGATAATCCGGGCCAGGGAGCATCTGCAAAAGTCATGATAGAACCGTCCATAAAACTATCAACTTCATAAATTTCCTCTTGCCTGATATGTATGTCATCACCTTCTATTATCATATTAATCCCCAATCTTCTGAAAGTTTCCGGCATTATTCCCAAGTCCTTAAGACCTACATTTTCAAGAATTACATCACTTTGAGTCATTGCCGCCATACCTATGAAGCTACCTACTTCTATCATATCCGGAAGTAACGTATGAGTTGCTCCATGTAGGGAAGAAACGCCTTCTATTTTCAAAAGATTTGAACCTATTCCTTCTATTTTTGCTCCCATATTAATTAATATGCGACATAATTGTTGGATATAAGGTTCACATGCAGCATTATAAATAGTAGTGGTCCCTTCAGCCAAAACTGAGGCCATTATAACATTAGCAGTACCAGTTACAGAGGCTTCATCCAGCAAGATATAATTACCCTTCAAACCATCAGGAGATGTAATTGAATACGTTTTAGTTTCACTATTGTAATCAAAAGAGGCTCCTAATTTCTGCCACCCTAAGAAGTGTGTGTCAAGTCTTCGTCTACCAATTCTGTCACCACCGGGTCTGGAAAGAACTGCTTTACCGAAACGAGCCAATAAAGGTCCGGCAATCATAACTGAACCTCTCAGAGATTTCATTTTAACTCTGAATTCATAGGAATCAAGGTAATCAAGATTAATATCATCGGCCTGAAATGTTACAGAATGGTGATCAGTGGTAGTAACCTTAACACCCAAATCCGCAAGGAGCAAAATAAGATTTCTTATATCCGCTATGTCCGGCAAATTAGTTATAGTAACTTTTTCTGATGTCAGCAAAGATGCACAAATCACTTCCAAGGCTTCATTCTTAGCACCCAATGGAGATATTTTCCCTTTTAGACTTCTTCCCCCTTCTACAATAAAAGAGCTCATCTATTTTTCTCTTTATTTCTTCTTTTTCTTTTTATTTTCCTGAGATGTTATTCCGATATATTCATTTAATTTGTAATTATCCGGATCTATATCGATGCCTCCTCCGGAAATTTCCCTGATATCATTGAAAACTCTCCTGTCGGTTGCGCTGTCAACATTGACCGTGATCAACTGTTTTTTCATTTGATTGGCAACTAAAAATATCAGCCGGTCTTTGTCTAAGCCACCCTCCATTCGGGAAATTTCTTTTATCATCCTTACAAGATTCTGTCCATATACTCTAAACTTATCAGTTTTTTTTGAGTATGGGATTTTTCCCGGCGTAGGTCTCATTTCATTTTCCCTAATCACGTCACAGGGAAAATCTATGTCTAATTTAAAATTGGATATGATATTTATATGATCCCATACTTGCCGATTATTTCCTTCTTCATCTCGTAGTTCAGGAAATAATTGGGCCATGACTTCTGCTATTGAAAAAGCGCATCGAGTTCTTTCTTCTCGATCTTCTATAGCCACACAATGATTTATTAATTTCTGGATATGTCGGCCATATTCCCGCATCTCAAGTTTCGGCAAAGCTGTATTATATTCTACCATTTTTCTAAATTTTAATTTTAGGTTTCGTGGCTCTATATTCTTTCAAATAACTGGGCACAGTGTAAGCAACATCCGCGAATTCTTTATTCCTGAATTTTTTCTCTGATAGGGCCGGCATATATTTCGCATGAGCCATCCCATCTCCTAAAAACACAGCATTCTCCAAATGGCTTATTTCTTTGAATTTTTCTATCCCGTCTCCTATCATAACTATTTTTTTATCTCCCATACCGGCAAAAGAGTCCTCATCTAAAATTTTGGCTTCCTCATCTTTTACTTTTGACAGGTCACTTGAAAAGACTGCCGTATAAACTTCCATTCTTTTAGCATCTATCATAGGAATGACGTACTCCTCACCTGTAAATTCTGCATAAGTGAATATAGCTCTTACTGCCATAACCTCTAAAGATGATAATGCAATCAATGGGATATCAAACCCGAATGACAGTCCCTTAGCCATAGATAATCCTATTCTTAAACCGGTATAAGATCCCGGACCTAAAGTTACTGCTACAGCGTCAAGCTTTATGTCCTTTTCCCTTAGAAAATCAAGACACTTATCTACAAATGGCGCCAATGTGGTGGAATGATCCATTTTTTTCATTGATTCATAACCCACACAGATTTCCCCATTTATAGATAAAGAGACACTGCAAATAGAAGACGAGGTATCTATATTCAGAATATTAGCCATTGTTGTTAACTTTGTTACAATAAGCATCTATGCTATTAATGCCGTCGATAGCGGAGGATACTATTCCTCCGGCATAACCGGCTCCTTCACCTACGGGATAAAGGTTCTTTATCTCGATGTGTTCCAGACTTTCCCTGTCTCTGGGTATCCTGACAGGGCTTGAAGTTCGACTTTCTAGCCCAATCATCACTCCTTCAGAAGAAATAAATTCTTTACATTTCTTTCCTATTTGAATTAACCCGTTTTTTAGTCTGCTACTAATTTCTCTGGGAAATAGATCATTCAAATTTGCTGAATGTATTCCGGGTGCATAAGAAGTGGAAGGAAGAGTTTTCGACTCCTCGTTGTCTAAGAAATCCGGTATTCTTTGAGCCGGGGCATTAAGAGAGCCTTTACTATTTTCAGAAAAATATTTCTCTAGATATTCCTGCAAAGCCAACATTTCCAATTCTTTTTCACTCTCAAATCCTTTAATATCTCCCGGGTGAAGTTCTACTACATAGCCTGTATTGGCCCATTTTCCGGAACGAGCCGATGCCGACATTCCGTTAACAACTATTTGCCCCTCTTTATTTACGGCGGGTACGATGACCCCTCCAGGACACATACAAAATGTATAAACTCCTCTCCCGTCTGACTGGTTTACAAAGGAATATTCGGCTGCCGGTAAATATTTACCTCTCCCCTCAGTAGAATGATATTGCATTCTATCTATTAATTCCTGGGGATGCTCTAAACGTACTCCTATAGCAATACCTTTAGGTTCTGACTTAACCCCTTTTTTTACAAGCATACGTACAGTGTCCCGTGAAGAATGTCCTATTGCTAAAAATACCGGACCTGTGAGTTCTTCTCCATTTTCAAGTATAACTCCTTTGGCTTCTCCGTTTTTTATTATCAATTCGTCTACTCTTGACTGAAAACGTACCTCTCCACCACATTCAATAATTTTTTCTCTTATGGATTTAATTATTTTGGGCAGTCTGTCACTTCCTATGTGAGGATGCGTATCAATTAAAATGTTATCTGAAGCTCCAAATTGATGGAGAATCTGAAGCACCTCAATTACACTCCCTCTTTTCTTACTACGCGTGAATAGTTTACCATCACTGAAAGTACCGGCTCCCCCTTCTCCGAAACAAAAATTAGATTCAGGATCTACCCAACCTTCCCGGCTTATGCGGGCTATATCGATTCTTCGGGAATCTACATCTTTTCCCCTTTCTAAAACTATAGGCCTCATTCCTTTTTCAATAGCCCTTAAGGCTGCAAAAAGTCCTGCAGGGCCAGCTCCTACTATTAACACTACTGGGGCTTCTGAATCAACGGGTTTATAAGTTTTATAATTATCAGAAAACAATGATGCATTATCACCCAAACGTATTGTCAAATTTACTTTCACTGGCTTCCGACGGGCATCGACAGATCTTTTTATTATTTTATATGAAGAATGATCAAATCCTCTAAGATCCTTATGTTTTTTAAGTTCGTTTAATATATAGGAAGGATTGGCCGCCTGTGAAGGCAGCAATGAAAGTTTAACCTCTTTACTGCTGTCTATATTCATTTTACTTACGCAAAAATAATGAAAATAGATGGCTTTTTAGTAGATTTGTATAAAATTATATCTTCTTTATATGAGTGTTTCATGTAACAGGATCGCTTTCCTGTTTGATCTGGATGGCGTTATTATTGATAGTGAAAAGGAATACACAAAAATATGGAACACCATAGAAAAAGAATTTCCTACAGGTATACCCGAATTTCCAAAAGTAATTAAAGGCACTACTCTTACAAACATATTAAATACTTATTATTCCGATTCAATTATTAGAAACAAGGTGAAAAACAGACTGCATGAATTAGAAGAAAATATGCATTATGAATATCTTCCTCATGCAAAAGAATTTCTAATAGAATTGAAAAAAAGAAATTTACCATGTGCCTTAGTCACGAGTAGTGATAATAAGAAAATGTCACATCTTCGTGAAGAAATACCTGAATTAGAAAGTTATTTTAATTATATAGTAACCGGGAATATAATAAAAAAATCAAAACCGGATCCGGAGGGTTATTTAATTGCAGCAGAACATTTATACGCTAAACCACAAAATTGCGTTGTATTTGAAGATTCTCTTCAAGGAGTAATAGCTGGGAAAACCTCCGGTAGTTATGTCGTTGGAATTTGTGGCACTATTTCACCTGAAATTCTAAGGCCCTATTGCCATACTTTAATTAACCACTTTAAAGAATTAGACCTTGAAGACCTAATCCTGAAATTAAATGAACAATGAGTAACAATAATATTCCGTTAGCTGAAAGACTCAGGCCGGTTTCTTTAAATGATTATATCGGACAGGAACAACTGGTAGGAGAAAATGGAATTATCAAAAAAATGATTGAGGCAGGCCGGGTAAATTCCTTTATTTTATGGGGGCCTCCTGGAGTCGGCAAAACCACTCTTGCTATGATAATAGCAAAAGCTATATATGCACCTTTTTACACTTTGAGTGCTGTATCAGCCGGTGTTAAAGAAGTTAGGGAGGTAATTGATAAATGTAGAAACGATATTCACGGTTTATTTACTAAATCAAGACCTGTACTTTTTATTGATGAAATCCATAGATTTAGCAAATCTCAACAGGATTCACTCTTAGGAGCTGTAGAACAAGGCATAGTAACTTTAATTGGAGCTACTACAGAAAATCCATCTTTTGAAGTTATTCGTCCTCTTTTATCAAGATGTCAGGTTTATACTTTAAAACCTCTTGATACCTCAGATCTTGAAACCCTGATGAAAAGGGCTATAAAAGAAGATCCGATCTTGAAAAAGAGAGTTTTTAATATTAAGCAAACAAATGCCCTCTTTAGATTTGCCGGTGGCGATGCGCGAAAATTACTAAATATTATAGATCTTCTTGAACAGGCCACTCAAGATGATAAAGAAATAGTTATTTCTGATCAAGAAGTAACAGAAATTTTGCAAGAAAATATTGCATCCTATGATAAAAACGGAGAACTTCATTATGATATAATATCTGCCTTCATAAAATCTGTAAGAGGAAGTGACCCGGATGCAGCAATTTATTGGTTAGCACGAATGGTTGCCGGTGGTGAAGACCCTGAATTCATTGCACGCCGTCTAGTGATACTTGCCGCCGAAGATATAGGCCTTGCAAATCCAAATGCTCTTTTATTGGCGAATGCCACTTTCGATGCATTAAAAAAAATAGGTTGGCCTGAGGGCAGAATTATATTGGCTGAATGTACTATTTATCTAGCTACTTCCCCAAAAAGTAATTCTTCATATATGGCCATTGACAGAGCTTTACAAGAAGTGAATAAAAGCGGAAATCTTGATGTGCCATTACATCTACGTAATGCTCCGACAAAACTTATGGCCGACCTTGGATATCATAAAGGATATAAATATGCCCATGATTATGAAAATCAGTATGTGGAGCAACAATATCTTCCGGACACTATAGATAATATGAAATTCTGGTATCCCAACGATAACAACCATGAACGGAAAATGGCCGAATATTTGAATAATATTAAACCTAATAAAAATGATTAAAAATTATTATTATCCTTCTTTAGAACGCTATGAGGGTAAAATGCCTTATAGACGATGTGGAAGAAGTGGAATTCTTCTGCCGGCTATTTCCTTAGGATTATGGCATAATTTCGGAGGTGTGGATACTTTAAAAAATTCAACCGAAATGATTCATTATGCTTTTGATAACGGCATAACGCATTTTGACTTAGCCAACAATTACGGCCCACCATATGGAAGCGCTGAAGAAACCTTCGGGATAATAATGAAAAATTCAATGAAGCCTTATAGGGATGAAATGTTTATTTCAACCAAGGCCGGACATGATATGTGGGATGGTCCTTATGGAGAATGGGGTTCAAGGAAACATTTAATCAGTAGTCTCGACCAAAGTCTGAAAAGAATGAACCTTGATTATGTGGATATTTTTTATTCTCATAGATATGATCCTCTTACTCCAATTGAAGAGACTCTTCAGGCCCTTACGGATATAGTAAGAAGCGGGAAAGCCCTATATGTAGGAATTTCTAAATATCCACCTGAAGCAGCAAAATTTGCATACAATTATTTAAAAGAAAATAAAACCCCTTGCCTTCTTTATCAAGGTAAGTATAATATTTTCGATCGTGAACCAGCCACTACAGGAATATTAAACGATTGTGTGGAAAATGGAGTTGGGTTCATCGCTTTCTCCCCATTGGCGCAGGGATTGCTAACTGATAGGTATATGCATGGAATTCCTGAAGATTCGAGAGTTGGACGCGGAGGTTATCTAAAGAAAGAAGCTCTTACAGAATCTGTTTTAAGCAAAATCATTAGTCTTAATGAAATAGCAGCTCAAAGAAATCAATCTTTAGCTCAAATGGCTGTGGCATGGCTTTTAAACGACTCAAGAGTCACAAGTGTCATAGTCGGATCAAGTTCCGTTAAGCAACTGGAAAATAATATTGGGGCAGTAAAAAATATCAATTTTACACAGGAAGAAATAGATAAAATTAATTTCATAATTAAAGAATAAGATATGAAAATTAAAAAATTAAATTTAATCCTTGCAATAGCATTAGTTTTCTCCGGTCTATCAAATTTTGAAGCTGGTGCAAAGATTCAACTTGATAAACTTGTAAGTGGAGCAAAAAAAGCTGTATCTGCGGCTACGCTATCGGATAATGATATTAAGGCTTATGTACATGAGTATGTGATTTATTCCGATTCAATAAACACTATTGCTCCTGAAGACAGTGAATATACGGTGCGACTAATTAATCTCACGGATGGTTTGAAAGAAATTGACGGTACTCCATTGAATTTCAAGGTTTACATTACGAATGATGTGAATGCCTTTGCATGTGCAGATGGAAGCGTAAGAGTTTATTCAGGACTAATGGATCTTATGAATGATGAAGAAGTGCTAGGAGTTATAGGACATGAAGTTGGTCATGTAGCCCATAAAGATACTAAAAATGCCATGAAACAAGCTCTTATTAATTCTGCCTTATTCGACGGTATTGGCGCTACCGGGGAAGTGGCATCAAAGCTAACGGATTCCCAATTAGGTGTAATTTCACAAAGTCTTCTTAATTCCAAATATTCCAGAAAGCAGGAAAGCAATGCGGATGATTATGGTTATGACTTCTTGAAAAGTAATGGAAAAAACCCGTGGGCAATGGCATTAGCTTTTGCAAAATTACAGGAATTAGAAAATGGAGCTCAAAGTTCCGCCTTAGCTAATATGTTTTCATCTCATCCTCAAACCAAAGACAGAATAAGTCATATTGTGGAAAGATGTAAAAAAGATAATATCGAAGCCCCTGAAAATTGTAAATTAAAGTAATTCAATTCTAAACCAAATAAGAAATCCTGAAATAAAAATTTCAGGATTTCTTATTGTTAATTGATAATCTATAAGAATTAAAAATAAATGGATAGCTAAACTGATTCGTTGTTTTTATATATAGTAGAGCTATAAATACTTTAAATTTATTTGATACAAAAAATATTAATTATGCTATATTAAGATAAAAAGTTGATAAAACCTTTATTAATCTTTAAGTAGAAATAGTCATTGAGGATTTCTCTTTCTGGGAATAATTTTTATTTCATTGAAATCCGTAGATAACAATCTTTATTCCTCTAAATAATAGATAATAGAAGAAACAACTCTGATTTTCTTTATATAAGGTGTATATTGGTCTCTGTCTTCTATAGAAAACTGACCTTGAGAAGCAGTTTGAATTCGTCCCACCTTACTACCGGAATCTTCCGCAAACTTATCTGCTGCTTCCCTCGCATTTTTTGTTGCCTCAGCTATCATAGCCGGTTTTATAGTATTAAGATCAGTATATTCATATATTGTCTGATACTGATAATCTCCTGCCACAATCGCTATTCCTTCTTTTAGAAGCTGAGTCTGCTTTTTTATTAACTCGTTAACTTTTTCCACTTTTGAAGAGGTAACTACCATTACATTGGTAACATTATACCTATAGGGGTTTTGATTGTAAGAATATCTATCAGCCTGAAGATCTATCACAAGAGGAGGATTTATAGATATTTCACTTTCTTCAATTCCATTATTTTTTAAGAATTGAAGAATCATGCGGTTAGTATTTTCCACATTATTATAGATAGTAGGCAAATCATTCCCCACTTCTTTGCTAACAATAGGCCATGTCACTTTATTAGCATTTACTTCCCTTTCACAAAGACCTCTAACCGATACCGTACGATTACTGTTCTTTATGTGAGTAAGACCATAACGTATCTCAAGGCCGAGGATTATTAAACCTATGCTTATAAAAATACCCAGAAGAAAAATATACAATTTACTTCTATCCATAATATCTTTATTTGATAGATGGAATTTAGACTAATTTGTTTCTTTATCAGACTTTTTCAATTTTGTCTTAGTCTTAATTGTTTTATTAGATCTTTTAAGTTTATTAGACTTAAATGTCTGGCAAACGTCTGTTAATCCACAATTATCACAATCAGGATTTCTTGATTTACACACATACCTTCCATGAAGAATTAACCAATGATGGGCAGTTGAGATTATTTCTTCAGGAAAATATTTTACCAGTGTCTTCTCTGTGGCTAAAGGTGTCTTTGAATTTGTGGTCAATCCCAACCTGTTACTAACTCTGAAAACATGAGTATCTACTGCCATTGCCGCTTTATTCCAAACTACAGCTAACATTACGTTAGCTGTTTTTCTTCCCACTCCCGGCAATTTCATTAAATTATCTATATCCTCAGGCATGCAGTCATTGAACTCTTCATTAAGAATTTTTGCTGCCTTTATCAGATTACGCGTCTTATTGTTTGGGAAAGTCACACTCTTAATAAAAGAATAAACATGTTCCTCCTTTGCTTCTGCCAATGATTTAGGATCAGGAAAGGCCTCAAAAAGTGCCGGAGTAACCATGTTAACCCGTTTATCCGTACATTGAGCTGATAAGATTACTGCTAATAATAAATGAAAGGGAGAGTCATAGTTCAACTCAGTAGTTGGTGAAGGCATATTTTCTGAAAACCACTGGATTATTCTTTGATATCTCTCTTTCTTAGTCATTTTATTCTTTTATCTGGCTGATTCAAATTCTGCGAGGAATCTCACATCATTCTCGCTAAACATTCTAAGATCTTTTACCTTATATTTAAGGTTTGTGATTCTTTCAATTCCTAAGCCAAATGCATATCCTGAATAAATCTTAGGATCAATTCCACAGGCCTCCAAAACATTAGGGTCTACCATTCCACAGCCTAAAATCTCAACCCAACCAGTCTGTTTACAGAAAGGACAACCTTCTCCTCCACAAATATCACAACTGATATCCATCTCGGCTGAGGGTTCAGTAAATGGGAAGTAAGACGGTCTCAGTCGAATCTTTGTCTCCGCCCCGAATAATTGTTTCGCAAAATTCAATAAAACCTGTTTCAAATCCGCAAAAGAAACCTGTTTATCAATATATAATCCCTCTATCTGATGGAAAAAACAATGTGCACGTGCTGATATTGCTTCGTTCCTGTAAACTCTACCCGGACAAACTATTCTAATGGGAGGTCTCATCCTTTCCATTGTTCTTGTTTGAACAGAAGAAGTATGTGTTCTTAACAATACATCAATGGGATTTCTTAAAATAAAGAAAGTGTCTTGCATATCTCGAGCCGGATGATCTGCAGGGAAATTTAAGGATGAAAAAACATGCCAGTCATCTTCTATCTCCGGACCTTCGGCAACTGTAAATCCCATATCAGAAAAGATTTTCAAGATATCATTCCTTATAATTGATATGGGATGGCGACTGCCTATAGGAAAAGAAGTAGCGCTTCTTGTCAGATCTATAGATGAAAAATCAACGTTAGAGGAAGACTCTGCACTTTCCTTAAGAGAATTAAATCTTTCTGTAATATATACTTTCAATTGATTTAAGGCTTGTCCCAATGTTTTTTTCTGATCATTGGGAACCTCCCGGAATTCCTCCATCAGTTGGTTTAGAATACCTTTCTTACTTAAATATTTTATACGGAATTCTTCTACCTTAGCCTGGGTGTCAGCTTTAAACTCATTAACCTCACCTCTAAGAGCTTCGATTTTATCTAACATCTTATTATATTATAAATTTTGCTACAAAATTAGCATAAAAACAGAAATTTAACAAAACTCTTTCATCTTCGCAGATAATAAAAAAAGACAGAGTAGAAAGGGTTTTCTACTCTGTCTCGCCATTATTGTGTTTTTATTTTCCTTCAATGATCTCTTCCTCTATAATCACTTCTTCCGGGTTATCTGTGAGTTGCAAAGCGGCATATTCGTCTTTATTAGCTACAACTAATTTATTGTATTCTCTCAAGCCTGTGCCTGCTGGGATTAAGTGTCCGCAAATCACATTTTCCTTCATACCTTCCAGATTATCTGTCTTTCCTTGGATTGCTGCCTCATTTAAAACTTTGGTAGTCTCTTGGAAAGAAGCTGCAGACATGAAACTTGAAGTCTGAAGAGCAGCCCGGGTAATACCTTGAAGTATCTGTTCAGATGTAGCGGGCACCGCATCTCTTACTTCCATCACTTTAAGGTCTTTCCTCTTCAATGCTGAGTTTTCATCACGAAGTTTTCTTACGGTAATTATCTGACCATTTTCATAAGTGGTGGAATCACCTTTATCTGTTATAACTTTTTTACCCCAGATGTTATCATTTTCTTCCATAAATTCCACTTTGTCCACTACCTGTTGTTCCAGGAATTTAGTGTCGCCTGGGTCAAGGATGTTTACCTTTCTCATCATCTGCCTTACAATCACTTCAAAATGCTTGTCGTTTATCTTTACGCCTTGCATTCGGTAGACATCTTGCACTTCATTCACAATGTAATCCTGAACTGCTGTCGGGCCCTTGATATTCAAGATGTCTGCGGGGGTAATGAGTCCATCAGACAGCGGTGTTCCGGCTCTTACAAAGTCATTTTCCTGCACAAGTATCTGTTTAGATAGAGGCACAAGATAGGTTTTAACTTCACCTAATTTAGATGTAACGGTAATCTCACGGTTACCTCTCTTGATCTTTCCAAATTTTACCTCACCGTCAATTTCACTAACCACTGCCGGATTGCTCGGATTACGGGCTTCAAACAGCTCAGTGACACGAGGCAAACCTCCTGTGATATCACCTGCACTACCGGCCGAACGAGGTATCTTAACGAATACTTCTCCTGGAGTGAGGACATCTCCTTCATTAATCAAAAGATGAGCTCCTACCGGCAAAGAATATGTTCTCAGAAGATTACCAGCTTCATCAAAGAATTGCGCTGATGGAACTTTGGCCCTGTCTTTCGATTCAATTATAATTTTTTCACTCAGATTAGTGCCTTCGTCACTTTCAGTATGGAAAGTAATACCCTCTTCCATATTCTCGAAATGAACTCTTCCTCCTTCCTCAGATACTATGACTGCATTAAAGGGGTCCCATTCGCAAATCATTTCTCCCACTTTCACCTCATCTCCATCTTTATAATATAGTTTGGAACCGTAAGGTATATTGGCTGTGGTCAAAACTATTCCTGACTTAGGTTCAATGATACGCATTTCAGCAAGACGTCCTACAACAACATCTACATTGTCCTTGTTCTTTACTGTTCTGAGTTCATCTATTTCCAATTTTCCATCGTAACGGGAAGTAACATCTTTAACGGCTGCAACATTACTAGCAACACCACCCACGTGGAATGTACGCAAGGTAAGCTGTGTTCCGGGTTCACCAATCGACTGTGCTGCAATTACGCCAACTGCCTCTCCTTTCTGCACCATTCTATGGTTGGATAGATTTCTTCCATAACACTTGGCACATACTCCTTTCTTGGATTCACATGTTAAGACAGAACGTATTTCAACTGATTCAATCGGTGATTTCTCAATTCTTTCAGCGATAGCTTCTGTTATCTCCTCCCCGGCATGCACAATGACATCATTGGGGTTAAATGGATCTACTATATCATGTACGGAAACTCGTCCGAGAATTCTTTCACTTAATGAAGCTACAACTTCTTCATTATTTTTTATTTCCCGACATTCTAACCCACGAAGTGTTCCGCAATCGTCTTCAGTAATAATCACATCATGTGCAACATCCACAAGACGACGTGTTAAATAACCGGCGTCAGCAGTCTTAAGAGCAGTATCAGCAAGACCTTTACGAGCACCGTGAGTTGATATAAAGTATTCAAGCACGGATAATCCTTCCTTGAAGTTAGCAAGGATAGGATTTTCAATAATCTGACCACCTTCCGCTCCTGCTTTTTGAGGTTTAGCCATAAGGCCACGCATACCTGAAAGCTGACGAATCTGATCTTTGGAACCACGGGCTCCGGAATCAAGCATCATGTAAACTGAATTGAAGCCTTGTTGATCCTCTTCCATTTCTTTCATCAGAGTATCGGCAACCCTCTTGTTCACATGAGTCCAAATATCAATCACCTGATTATAACGGTCTTTATCACCAATAAGACCCATTTGGTAATTGGCCAGAACTTCTTCTACCTGAGCATTACCCTCAGCCACGTATTCCTCTTTTTTGTCGGGTATAATAACATCTCCAAGGTTGAAAGACAAACCTCCTCTAAATGCCATTTTATAACCTAGGTTCTTGATATCATCCAGGAATTGTGCTGATCGAGTCACACCACATGCCTTAATAACTTTTCCGATAATTGTACGCAGTGATTTTTTTGAGATAATTTCATTAACATACCCGATCTCTTCCGGAACATATTGATTAAAAAGTACTCGGCCTACAGATGTATCTTTTAGTAATTTCTTATAATGGTTGCCATTTTCATCAACATCATCAACCAATACAGTTACAGGGGCATGTAAAGTAACCTTACCTTCGTTATACGCGATCTCTGCCTCTTCAGGACCATAGAATACGCTTCCTTCTCCTTTATCTCCCTTTCTAAGTTTAGTTATGTAATAAAGGCCAAGTACCATATCTTGAGAAGGCACGGTAATAGGAGCACCATTAGCAGGATTAAGGATATTATGAGCTCCCAACATTAACATCTGGGCCTCAAGGATAGCTTCATTTCCTAAAGGAAGATGTACAGCCATCTGGTCTCCGTCGAAGTCAGCGTTAAAAGCTGTACAAGCCAGAGGATGCAATTGAATTGCTTTACCTTCGATCATCTTGGGTTGGAAGGCCTGTATACCAAGCCTGTGAAGTGTCGGGGCACGATTCAGAAGCACAGGATGTCCTTTCATCACATGTTCCAGAATATCCCAAACCACTGGTTCCTTCCTATCAACAATCTTCTTTGCGCTTTTTACTGTCTTTACAATACCTCTTTCTATAAGTTTTCTTATAATGAAAGGTTTGTAAAGTTCTGCCGCCATTAACTTAGGAATACCACACTCGTGCATTTTAAGTTCAGGGCCTACTACAATTACAGAACGCGCTGAATAGTCCACACGTTTACCCAAAAGATTCTGACGGAAACGCCCCTGTTTTCCTTTTAGGCTATCAGACAATGATTTTAGCGGGCGGTTTACTTCACTCTTTACTGCTGAAGCTTTTCTACTGTTATCCAACAATGAATCGACTGCTTCCTGAAGTAATCTTTTCTCATTCCTCAGAATAACCTCCGGAGCTTTTATTTCTATCAGCCTTTTAAGACGGTTATTCCTTATTATAACTCTTCGATAAAGGTCATTTAGGTCAGAAGTAGCAAAGCGTCCTCCATCAAGAGGAACCAGAGGTCTTAATTCAGGTGGTATAACCGGCACTGCTTTGAGAATCATCCATTCCGGACGATTTCGGTCAAGACTGGCAATGAATGAATTCACTACTTGTAATCTCTTCAAAGACTCTGTCTTCTTTTGTTGTGAACCACCTTTATTGGCCTCGTCTCTAAGCTGATTGGCCAAACTCTCGAGTTTTATGTCTTTAAGAAGATCATAAACAGCCTCTGCTCCCATTTTTGCAACGAACTTATTAGGATCATCATCCGGTAATAACCTTTGCTCATCAGGGAGTTTATTTATTATTTCAAGATATTCTTCTTCAGTGAGAAGATCCAGCTTTTCCTTGTCTGTAGGTCCTGGATTAATCACCACATATCTTTCATAATAGATGATTGAATCAAGCTTCTTGGAAGGAAGTCCCAGAAGATAACCTATTTTATTAGGTAAAGAGCGGAAATACCATATATGGGCTACTGGAACCACAAGTTCTATGTGGCCCATTCTTTCTCTTCTTACTTTCTTTTCTGTAACTTCTACTCCACAATGATTACAGACAATACCTTTATAGCGTATTCTCTTATATTTTCCGCAGTGGCATTCATAGTCTTTTACGGGCCCGAAAATTTTCTCACAGAACAAACCGTCTCTTTCCGGCTTATAAGTCCTGTAATTGATTGTTTCCGGTTTCAGCACTTCCCCACTACTCTTAGCCTTGATCTCCTCTGGGGATGCAAGTCCTATAGTTATCTTGGAGAAGTTACTTTTCAGTTTGTTATCTCTTTTTAATGCCATATGTTGTTTCTCCTGTTTCTAAATTAATCTAAGGTGATGCTGAGTCCCAATCCTCTTAATTCATGCAATAATACATTGAGAGATTCCGGAATTCCCGGATTAGGCATTGGGTCACCTTTAACAATTGCTTCATATGCTTTGCTTCTTCCCATCACATCATCACTCTTGATAG
>JAFLTS010000021.1 GCA_022509185.1 Muribaculaceae bacterium
GGCGGAATTGGTAGACGCGCTACTTTGAGGGGGTAGTGGCCGGTAGGCTGTGTGAGTTCGAGTCTCATCTTGGACACTAATAAGGATGGATATTCTCAGAGTATCCATCCCTTTTTTTATTTATTTCATGGTGGAATAATGGACAATATTACAGATATACTTTCAAACTATGGAATAGCAGGTCTATTTATAGGACTGTGCACTTTCTTGATAATAGGTTTGTTTCACCCTTTGGTGATTAAGGGTGAATATTATTTTGGAGAGAAAATCAAATGGGCATTCCTGGCAGGAGGAATTCTTTTCTTGCTTTTATCTGTAGTAGTGAATAGCCTGATGCTGTCAATCATTTTTGGCGTTACATCATTTAGTAGTTTTTGGGGTATAAAAGAAGTTGTGGAACAGGTGGAAAGAGTTAGAAAAGGCTGGTTCCCGGCTAATCCGAAACATCCGGAAAGGTATGAATCTCAAACTAAATATGAAAAAATAACGGAGGATCGCAACTAATAAGCATCCTCCGTTTTTTTAGTCCTTGAATCTGCATTTAAGATCTTCATAATGTTCTATGCGCCTATCACGAAGGAAAGGCCACCAGTGTCTTACATTCTCTGTGCGTGAGAAGTCAATATCTACAATGGCTTCTTCCGGAGAATTAGTGGAGCACATATGTAGAATCTCTCCTTGAGGACCGCAGATGAAACTTGATCCCCAGAAATCAATCCCCGAAGTCTGGCCTGAAGGATCTTCCTCGAAACCACAGCGATTGACAGAAACTACCGGAATACCGTTTGCAATTGCATGGGATCTCTGTATTGTAATCCAGGCCTCTCTTTGACGTTGCTTTTCGTCGGAGGAATCATCGGGGTTCCATCCTATGGCAGTTGGATAAATCAATAGATCCGCGCCATTAAGGGTCATAATTCTTGAAGCTTCCGGATACCATTGGTCCCAACATACCAAAACCCCCAGTTTTCCTAAAGAGGTTTCTATAGGTTTAAATCCGAGATCTCCCGGAGTAAAATAAAATTTTTCATAAAATCCCGGGTCATCGGGAATGTGCATCTTACGGTATTTTCCCGCTATGCTTCCGTCTGCGTCTATAACTACCGCTGTATTATGGTATAATCCGGGAGCTCTTCTTTCAAATGTACTTGTTACTAAAACAATCCCATTGGCTTCTACTACTTCTGCATAATTAGAATGAAATTCTTCGATATCGACAGCAAGGTTAAAGTTGTCTACATCCTCACTCTGGCAAAAATAAAGTGAATCATGAAGTTCGGAAAGTACAATAAGACGTGCTCCATCGGCTGCAAGACTTTCGATGGCTGCTATATTTCTTTGCCGGTTTATTTCCATATCGTCGCAATAGGCTCTCTGGATGATTCCGGTTTTTAGTCTCGTTTCTTTCATAATTTCAATAGGATTATTTATCAAACATCACGGGATTAAAAAGACCCTGTGGAAGTTGCATGGTGGCACAGTGAAGCGAGCCATGTTGTCTAATCAAGGTCCTGCAATCTATTCCGATCACTTTATGATGGGGGAAAGCTATCTTCATAGTCTGAATCGCCAGAGTATCTTTAGTTTCATTAAGATAAACAGGCATAAAAATTTTGTCTGTAGTCACCAGATAATTTGCATAAGTGGCAGGCAGGCGTTGTCCGTTTTCATCGAATATAGGATCCGGAAGAGGTAGTTCCACAAGATTGAATGGCTCACCTTCAGCATTTCTGAACATCGAAAGCTGCGCCCTCATTTTCAACAGCTCTTCAAATTGAGGGTCTTCCAAATCTCTACATCCTGTGAAGAGAATTATGTTTTCAGGTGCCATACGTGCAAGGGTATCGATATGAGAGTCTGTATCGTCTCCTATAAGCTCTCCATAATCAAGGAAAAGCACGTGTTGTGCTCCAAGACGTTTCCTTAATTGTTCTTCAGCCCGGTGTTTTGTCAGTCCCCCGTTGCGGTTAGGAGAACAGAGGCATCTGGTAGTGGTCAGGATTGTACCCTCACCATCTGTATCTACTGAGCCGCCTTCCAGAATAAAATCAGATTCATTACGGTAAATCCCTTTGGAGAATACCGACATTTTATGGAGATTGCGGTTAACCAGATTGTCTTTATCGGCAGCAAATTTAAGTCCCCATCCGTTAAACCCGAAGTCCAGGGCTCTCAAATCACCATGTTTTAAAATAGTCAAAGGTCCGTAATCACGGGTCCATGTATCATTATAGGTCGTTTCCACGAATGTGATACCGGAAAGCAGCGATGCTTCAAAATTTTTAGTTGCCCTTTCTCTTTCTTTACATAAAAGCACCACATGAATATCTTCTCTTACAAAAGTTTCCACCAGTAGTTTATATTGACTTAAAGCCTCTTCAAGCATATAGGCCCAGTCGGTGTCTTCATGAGGCAATGCGAGCAACACTCCATCGCAAGGGGTCCATTCCGGCAAATAATGTTTCATAAGTGCGAAAATAATAATTTTTTATTTATTTCTTCTGAAATATTCCTTATCATAGGCAAAGAGTGCACGTATAACACAAGAATATAAAGATGAGAAAAATAATTATCTTTGCAATAGAAATATTGGAAGGAATCTTAAGGAATGAAAAATATAAGGAATTTCTGTATAATTGCCCATATCGATCATGGTAAGTCTACTCTTGCCGACAGACTTCTTGAAAAGACCGGCACTGTGACCGGTAAAGACATGGAAGATCAGGTGCTCGATGATATGGAACTTGAGAAAGAAAGAGGGATCACCATAAAGAGCCATGCAATTCAGATGGACTATATGCTCAATGGAGAAAAATATACATTGAATCTGATAGATACGCCCGGACACGTAGATTTCTCTTACGAAGTTTCCAGATCGATAGCAGCTTGTGAGGGTGCTTTGCTGATTGTAGACGCTTCACAGGGAATTCAGGCTCAGACCATTTCTAATCTGTATATGGCGATAGATAATGATCTTGAAATTATCCCTGTGATCAATAAATGCGACCTTGAAAGTGCAAAACCGGAAGAAGTAGAGGATCAGATAGTGGATCTTTTAGGGTGCGACCGAGATGAAATAATTAGAGCAAGTGGTAAGACGGGTATGGGAGTTGAGGAGATTCTTAAGGCAATAGTAGAACGTATCCCGGCTCCAAAAGGAGATCCCGATGCTCCCTTACAAGCATTGGTGTTCGACTCGGTATTTAATCCTTTCCGTGGCATTATCGCTTATTTTAAAATAGAAAACGGGACCATTCATAGCGGGGAGTTAGTGAAATTCTTTTCAAATGATAAGGAATATCATGCCGACGAAATCGGAATCCTTCGTCTTAATATGGAACCTCGGAAAGAGCTTTCGGCAGGCAATGTAGGATATATCATATCAGGTATCAAAACTTCCAAGGAAGTGAAAGTTGGAGATACTATCACTTCGGTTGAAAATCCGTGCCTCAAAGCTATTGAAGGGTTTGAAGAGGTTAAACCGATGGTGTTTGCCGGTGTATATCCTATAGATGCGGAAGACTTTGAAGATTTAAGGGCTTCTTTGGAAAAACTGCAGCTTAACGATGCATCCCTTACATTCCAACCGGAATCTTCTGCTGCGTTAGGATTCGGGTTCAGATGCGGTTTCCTGGGTTTACTTCATATGGAGATAATTCAAGAAAGATTAGGCAGGGAATTCGATATGGATGTTATAACCACCGTACCGAATGTTTCTTATAAAGTATACGATAAAAAGGGAAACGTCACGGAAGTGCACAATCCTTCCGGATTACCGGATCCCAATCTCATAGAGCATATTGAAGAACCTTATATCCGGGCCACCATAATCACCCAGTCAGACTATATTGGACCTATAATGACTCTCTGTCTTAGCAAACGTGGTGAATTGGTAAAGCAAGAATATATTTCCGGAAATCGTATGGAAATGACTTTCGATATGCCTTTAGGGGAAATTGTAATAGATTTCTATGATAAATTGAAAAGTATATCTAAAGGATACGCTTCTTTCGACTATCATATAAGTGATTTCCGTGAATCCAAGCTTGTGAAACTTGACATATTGCTTAATGGAGAAAGTGTGGATGCACTCTCAACATTGACTCATGCCGACAACGCAGTTAAATTCGGAAGAAGAATGTGTGAGAAGTTGAAGGAACTAATACCCCGTCAACAATTTGATATAGCCATACAAGCTGCTATTGGTGCAAAGATTATAGCCCGAGAAACAGTGAGACAGGTAAGGAAAGATGTTACGGCAAAATGTTACGGAGGAGATATAACACGAAAACGAAAATTGCTTGAGAAACAGAAAGCTGGTAAGAAAAGAATGAAACAGATAGGTACGGTGGAAGTGCCTCAGAAAGCTTTCCTGGCAGTATTAAAACTTGATTAATTTAGATTTTAGATTTAAAAATTTTTCCATATGAATATCGGAGACAAGATGCCGGAAGTGCTCGGTAAAGGAGCAGATGGTAAAGAGATAAAATTAAGTGATTATCCGGGCATGAAATTTATAATTTATTTTTATCCCAAGGATAATACATCAGGTTGTTCAGCCGAAGCAGCCAGTTTAAGAGATAACTATGATACGTTCCTTAAAATGGGGTATCAGATAATAGGGGTAAGCAAAGATTCGGAAGCAAGTCATAGAAAGTTTATAGAAAAACAGAATCTGCCTTTTCCTTTGGTTGCCGACACAGAATGTAAATTATGCGAGGCTGCCGGTGTATGGCGCATGAAAAAAATGTGTGGTAAAGAATACATGGGAATAGTACGCACTACCTTCGTTTGTGATCATGATGGTACTGTGACGGATGTTATAGAAAAAGTTGAAACCAAGACAGCAGCCGACCAGCTTTTCAAACTGCTCGAAGGAAGAGGCTCTTTAAACCCTGCCTAATACAAAATGATCCCGGATTTATTTTCCGGGATTTTTTATATTATCAAAATCAGGGATAATCCTAAAGAGTATTATTTTTCCAGTAGTATTACTTTAGCCGAGGAATTATCCATATTAGGCATAGTATCTCCCACCGGAGCTCCGATATATGTAGGGTCTGTTATTGTGAATCTTTTGTTCTGATATTGGATATAATCCCCTCTTACAGGATTGTTAAAATTCACAGCGGCTGCTAAATGATTAGGATAATATACCAATATACAATCCAGACCAATCAGATCTCTAACTAATTTGGTAAAAAGGATAGCACGGTCTTCACAGTCACAATAGGGATAATAAATTGATTCTTCTGCAAAAAAAGGTCGGTCGTAACCCCAGATTTTATCATCGTAACCATATTCAAATCCTGTTTGAACCCAGTTAAGAAGTTTTTCTGTAGCTTCAAGTTCTCCAAGTCCTGAAATAGATGCTTTAAGTTTGGGATATAAGTTGTCTTTAATATACTTTGTCATCGGGGTATTGGCATACATGGCCCATCGTGTCATTATGTTGTCACCAACGTAAGAGGAGGGGTAGGTATCATAAAACTTTATGATATTTTCATTTACGCCCACATTATAGTTCATATCGGGAAACTTCTGAGCTTTTCGGTTTCTGCCGTTTGAAATTGATTCAGAAAGCAACGGTTCTGAATTTATCCAGAGTGAAAGGGGCTGTTCTTTAGAAAATTTGGCCTCAGATATATAGATATCCCCTCCGTTTCCATAAAATGGATAGAATTTTTCACCATCCAATTTATAATAAGATCTACGCAATATGGAGTGTTTTGAAGCAAACAGCATGTCGAGTTTACCGGAATCATTGTTCGCAAGACGGATCTTATAACCCGATTGACCATACAGATAGGCCATAAGGAAAGTGGCGGAATTAGGATCGGGACAAAGTTTTTTAGCCAAAGCATCAAGCATAAGGAGATATTCCCAATCTCCCATCCTATATTTTGATTTCAGTTTGAGGCAATCACTAACTAATGCAGCATATTCAGGGTCGCTAAGTTGCATCCAGGCCTGTGATGCAGCCTCAGCTGAAGTACCTCCCAATCTAAAAGTTTTACCTACCGGAACCCTCACGGACAAAGGAGTTCCGAAGAATGTAAAATCAAGGTTAGTGGAAGGTTGGTCTTTTTCTTCCTTTATCGGAGCTATAGGAGATGGAGTTGTATTGTCTTTTTTCGGGGTGATCACTTCCTCAATCACCACTTGTTTATCCTCCTTCTCCTTATCTTTATTACCGTTCCATACTATCGGAGGTACTGAATTGTCTTTAGGAATTTCCTCTCCCCGGAAAGAATTGAAATTATTCCATCTTCCACCAAGCTTCTTGGCGTATTCAGAATTTAATGAATGCCGGTAATCATTGAAATTATTTTTCCGGTCTTTATTAAAGGCATTGTTATTTCTTTGCACATTGGTTCTGTTTTGATTGAATGCATTCTGAGATAATGCATTGAGGCCTCCAAAGATCAGGAAGCCACCAATGAACAAGGATAGGGCTCTCGAATTTTTCATCAGGATTAATTAAGCAACATAGATGGAAGCTTCTTTGCCAGAGGTCCCACAACGGAATCGGAGAAGGATAACGCAATTTCGCGTATTGCGTCTATTTTTTGTTTTCTTATATTTATTTCTTCTTTTTTCAAATTCATCTCTTCACGTATCTGTTCCTTGGCAAATTCTCTTTCTTCATCTTCCAAGGCGAGTTCGCGTGCATAGTCAGCATCCAGTTTGCTCTCAATTTCAGCAAGCAAAGCATCCGCTTCCTGAGCACACATCGATTCTCTGTTGATTGCACCTATATATGCAGCAGCAAGTAATGCCCCTTCCTGGTTTTTTGTAGACCTCCAGATGGCATTGGCCTTGGCCATCTGTTCAGAACATTCACGATTGATATATGTGGACCAAATATTTATTATAGCTTCTTCCACGGGATCGTAATTATTACAACATGGGGGGACAGAAGATAACATATATAATGCTTCCTCATATTCACCTCTTTGAGTAAGGAGATTTGCCTGGCGAATCATTGAAGGAATATGGGACTCATAATATTCGAAAACTTTTTTACGTGCCTGGCGCATAAAAGCGTTAAGAGCCTGGTTATGACGGCTTACACGGGCCAAAGCTTTCTGAAATGCCTGGCTTTCTTTTACACCTTGACCTGATAATGGTATAGAGGTGGCTCCGAATTGCTCGCCACTTTTCAAACTACATAGCACGAGATCGAGTTCTGCATTTAAAACTACCAGGGGCCGGTTTCCTGAAATTATCTCCTTATTTGTTTCGGAAACCGAGGCCATCAGGCATAGATACGCAAGTTCTTGTCCTCCATAACCTTCGTAAGAAACCACTTGCATAAGTTTCTGAGTGAGAAAATTTATATTGGCCTCACTAAGAACATTGTTTTCATCCACCACTTTCACCATGACCGGCAACGGACAGTCTTCTTCTGCTTTGAGAGTCTGAGACCAATGACCTGCCATCATAATAATTGTAAAAGCGTAAAGCAAAGATTTGAATTTATTCATGATTGAGGAGCTTGTTTTTATTAACGGATGAAAATATTCACTTTGCCGAGTCCCGATACCTTATAGTCTGCATTGATACCATAAAGGGTAAGTTCATTTACTACTCTTTGAGCCACATCTTTAGCACTCTGACGGCGCTGACGCCCTCTTATAGTTGTGATCAGGGGTATATAAACTCCTGAATACTGCAAGAAAGTAGATCCGCTTTTTACTCTTTCCAAACCTCCGCCGTCTACGGAATTATCGTAAAGAATATCATCTATCACATCTTGAAGAGTAAGACCGTCTTTCAAAGGAGTAGACATGGAATAAGGAGAGCTGTCTGTGATCTTGAAATCAAATGAAACCATACGTCCATTTTTCAACATATTCTCGTAATAAGTAGTGAGCTTAGTGAGAAACGGATCCATGTTCTGATATACAGCCTCACGTAGAAGTACAGCCGGATTTGAATCAGTGGAATTCGGTCCCATACCTTCTACAGGTGCGAATTTTTGACCCGTGTAGGCATCTACCCCGGCTAAAGTATAACTTACTCTATAGCGGGGCCCCTGACTGAGTAGGTCATAGTAAACTTTCACCAGAATATCAGCTTCGGAATTACGGATGATAGCCTCTTCCACACTTTCAGCCTCACTACCTGCATTAGCATTCGACATTGCTGCATCCTTTTTCATCAAGTTGATAGTTTCCGGAAGATCTACAATCACTATGCTGCTGTTACGGTCAGTAATTAATTGTTCTATCTGAGTGAGAGCGTTATGCAGAGTCGGATCCTCCTTAAGAGCCATTTCATAATCAGGAATCTCTTCTATGACTCCCATATTATCAAAGGTCTGGATAAAACCATTCTGTTTACAATAAGTTAGATCAGGCACTACTAGTACATGAGGTGGTGTCATCACTTTTTGAGCCCATATCATTCCCGAACCTAAAAGAAGAACCATTAGGGTCAGACTATATTTGAGTATCTTCATTTGATTAATGGAGTATAAAAGTTCTTAATCTATAATTTTGTCTTTCACGAATTTTTGCCGCAGACTTTCACGGTTTACTGTAACTATCACCGGAACCACTACACGGTCGTTACCGATCATAGCTTTGTCTTTATCAGGCTTCTCTGTGGTGATATACTTTCTGTAATTACCTTTATGTTTGAAGAATTTTGCGAAGTATTCAGAATTATTTCTCCGTGCCACAGGACTATCGATAACAGGCCATGCATTGCAATCCCCGGCTCCATTAGTAATATGATTGAAAGTGACTTCCTCTACAGCCTTCTTTCCTGCATTTTCAACAGCCTGGTTATAATCTTTGCCTGACCCCCAAACGCGGAGAATCTGAGCACCGGAAGGATCTGTGCCTAAACACTCGGTATCATAAGTCTTATATGCGGTGGTAACTGCAGTTTTCTTAGAACAGCCCGTACAGAATAAAATAGAGAGGCACAGGGCTATAAATAAATATTTTTTCATCATTACTCAGGATTTTCTTACCAAAGATTATTCATACCGGATACTATACCGTTGTCCATCAGATATTGTAAAAGTTTCTCTTTGTCTACCAAGACATTTCCGCTCACCTCATATTTCCCTTTCGGTAGTTTAGTGGCCACCACCGAAGATGATTTTAGATTGCAGAAATCAAGATATTTTTTCTCTTTATTGAAAAGAGTGAAGAATTCCGCCTTAGTGTCTCTGACAGCAGGATCATTAATAAGAGCTTTCTGGGCGTTATACCCGGCTCCTCCTCCAACACCACGGAACATAACACCATCCACTGCAAGCCTTTTGAGCCAGTCTTGCGATGCCTTGTATTCTTTTTTACTCAAAATAGCTGTTACTTTAACAAAATAATTTCCACCGTCGCCCACTCCGGCGAATTCCAGGTTATAATCCTGAGCCATACAGTTGAAGATGGCTACGAACAAGAATACCAATAAAGAGATCTTCTTTTTCATAATTTCAAGTTATTTCTTTTCGCGTATTTGTAACCCGGGTGTCATAGCCAGGTCTTCAGTTTTCCCTTTTGTCACTCTGAAAGCAGTGCCTTTATGATTTGTATCAAAATAATCATCAAACCTTACATTTTTGTTATCCCAGGCAGTCACAGCTTCTACTTCGCCGAGTTTCTTGAATGAAGTCTTCCCTTTCTTATCCCTTTTTTTCTGAACGACTTCATATTTTTTACCTCTCACCACATCTTCCTTTGCGCCGATATGGGAATAAAGCATGTCATCCTCGAAATAGAAGGGTGTCCGAGGTCGGAAAATTTCATATTTTTTTGAAAGATTGGTTATACCTTTTGCCACAGCTCTTTCGCATACATCAAGTATCACCTCATCTTCATTGCTCCAACTTCTGAGAATAGTCTTGCCGCTAGCTTCCTTGTAATCCCCGAGGTATTCGAGACCGAAACTTGTATTATCAAACCTTTCTTTTCTTCGCTGGGCCTCATTGTTGGGAGTGGTAGAATCAACCCAATAGTTATTGAAGAGGGCATCAGTCATGGTATCATCCCATTTCAATCTGTAGAGGTAGGAATGAACATTTACACGGAATCCACCAAGATCATCGAGAACGGCAGCTCCGGCATAACCTAACTGAGCTCCGGCCCCCCAAGCGGCAGATTGCTGGGCTTTCTTGTTGGCTGCTGCGTAATTTCCCTTTGAATATTCATTCTGGGCCTGTATACCGCTATATACTGACATGGCCTCTGAGGCTACAGATAAAAGACCGGTAACAAGTGATCCTATCTTGAATCCTTTCTTTTTGTCGATATAATCCATATCACAAACCAACACAAAAGTATTCTCTAACAGATCAATCCCTTCTTCCCGAAGTAAAGAAGTGCCCCTTACTGTCTGAATCACCCTCTCGTAATCTTGATAAAAAGCTCCATATCCTCCGCGGTCGTGAATCAGGTCCATATTCATGCCTCCGCTGTAGGGATCACGATTAAACCATTTTGAAACTAAACTTTGTGAGACTTTATTCTGACGTAAAATTCTGTCGATATCTTCCTTTTTCTGTTTTCCTTTTACATTCACCACCCTTACGTCTACATTATGTTCATTATAACGGGCCGGCATAGGGAAGGCCTGGAACACGCGGGTCATTCCTTCAGCATACTGCTTGTCACTATGTGCCAACAAAATCAGACATAAAGAGCTTCTTCGATAATTTTCTTTATAAGCATCCTTTCCTGTAGAAGCATTGGTGGAAAAAGAAAACATATCGGGAATGGATAGCTTCATTCCATTGAAAAACAAACTTTCAGCTCCGGGATTAAGTTTGACCAGATCTTCGGCGCTTACCCCATATTGGGTGGCGATACTTTCAATGGTTTCACCCTCACTAACCACATGCATTGTCTGAGCATGCAGGCTTAAGGCAGTTAAAATTAAAAACAGGGATAAAAATTTTTTCATAGGATAGGTATAAAATTAATTCAATTTTATAATCACCACATTTGAAATACTCCAGAAAGCATGGCTGTCTACAATTTCAAAAGTATATTCGCCATCTCCGGTTTTTTCAAAATTATAGCTTCCAATTGGAGCTTGTGTAAGTAAATCCGGTTTCTTTTTTGATTTTAGTTTTACATTGTTGAATTTACGGATATCCACTTTCATACAATCAGAAAGTGAGATGTTTCCCGCGTTGAAAGTGGTTTTTTTGAGAAAACCACCTTTCAGGAGCCCTAAAGATTCAAGCTTCTTTTTATCTGCGGCAAGAAAATATCCTTCGTTCATTTGTTCAGTCTGATCCGCTACTATCTGATCGAGTTGCCTGTTTTGGGAAGAAAGCTCCATATTATTGGTGGTAAGAGTTTCCACATTGGCTGTAAGCTCAGTGATACTTCGTTTGCTTGTCTCGAGTTCAATTTGAAGCTGAGCTATCTGATTTTCTTTTTCTTCAAGTTGCTTATTAAGAAAACTAACCATTGCCGATAGACGGGCTATCTCTTTTGAATCAGCTGAGGATTTTTCAAGTTTTGCTGAAAGTTCCTGAATCTTAGCTTTCTGGCGTTCGATTATAGATCCGAATTCCTGGATTCTTTCCTTCACTTCTTTTCGAGAATATGGTTGGCCGGTTTCTACATTTACCACATTTAGAAGCACTCCTTCCTGAATTGCAATGCTGTCTACACATTCTGAAATTTCACCTAAGTAGCCGTTTAAAGTGTTTAGTTCAAGTTCGCAGGAATCCTTTTGGGCAAGCACTTTGTCATATTCTTCTTTGTCGATTTTTTCTGTCTTTTCCCCACAAGATAACAACAGGGCGGAGGCACCGGTAATAATGATAGCCCCAAATAGTGATATAGTTGATCTCACAAATTGAATGTTTTGAAGTTAGCGATGAATGTTAATAATGGCAAATTTAATAATAATTCACGTTATATTCAATAAAAGTTAAAGAAAGAAGTTTTTAATATTTTAGAGAGAAAAAGAATGGATTAAATGTAAAATTTCTACAAAAAGAGGGGATGCATTTTCTGCATCCCCGGCATTGATAAAAAAATTGTTACACTAAATATTTTAATTAAAAGAAGCGTGCTACTTCGCGGTAAAGCTCATCTCCCGGCATTTCGCCGCTTGAACGCCAAACTTCCTGTCCATCTTTATAAACGATGAAAGTAGGATATGCTTCAACATCATTTTCTTCAGTAAGTGTCTGGTATTTATCAACATCAAATTGATAAACGGAGGCTCTGTTGCCTAATTTTTCTTTAACTTCTTCCACTACCGGCATCATTCTCTGGCAATGAGGGCACCATGAAGCGAAAAATTCTACCAAAACCACTTTGTTGCTGTTGATAATTTCATTGTAATTCATAATCTTGCTAATTTAAAAGGTTGAAACCGATGTTATTATCGGTTCTGATATTATAACAACAGGGCTAATGAATAGTTCGAGAAAATTTAAAAGAAAAAGGGATAAAAAATACATATAACAGAAAGAGAGAAATAAAGAAAATGAAATAAATTTTATCTTTTGTAAAAATTGGTTATCTTTGCAAAGAAATGTGGTCTTACGGGATTACATTACGAAAGCCATAAAACTAACTAACTAACTTTAAACGATTTATGGGTCTGTTGCTCGAGATAGGCAATGGCGTCTTATCCGTCACGGCGATTCTGACGGGTATGCTTTTGGTGTTTGCTGCATTGCTGATAGCGAGGTTGCTCTCGCCCCGTTCATTTACAGTATGGAAATCTGAGCCCTATGAATGTGGTGTTCCCACCCGAGGTGCATCCATGATTCAATTCAAAGCCGGCTATTATATTTTTGCCATACTTTTCCTTATTTTCGATGTTGAAACCGTGTTTCTATATCCGTGGTCGGTAGTGATGAAAGGCCTCGGTCCACAGGGTCTTCTTTGCATCGGTATATTTATGTTTATTCTTATTTTAGGTCTGGCTTATGCCTGGCGGAAGGGAGCTTTGAAATGGACGTAAAGATCAAGGGCATGAAGCATGAAGACTTCAAAGACAATGCTTATATAGATAAGCTTGTCGAGGAGTTGAATGCAACGGGAGCAAGTGTAATGGTTGGCAAATTCGACCAGTTGATCAACTGGGGTCTCTCCAATTCATTATGGCCCCTTTGTTTCGGCACAAGTTGCTGTGCCATCGAATTTATGAGCCTTGGAGCGGCACGTTATGATATGGCGCGTTTTGGCTTTGAGGTAGCGAGAAATTCTCCTCGCCAGGCCGACTACATAATGGTGCAAGGTACAATCGTACATAAAATGGCCCCGGTGCTCCGTCGACTTTATGAGCAGCTTGCCGAACCTAAATACGTTATAGCCTGTGGGGGATGTGCCGTTTCGGGTGGCCCTTTCAAAAATTCTTATTGTGTAGTTACAGGAGTAGAGAAAATATTACCTGTAGATGTCTTTATCCCGGGGTGTCCTCCACGCCCGGAAGCAATGTTTTATGGCCTTATGCAGCTCCAGAGAAAAATTAAGGTTCAGAAATTCTTCGGAGGAGTCAACCGTAAAGAGAAGATTCAGGAATTCTTTAAAGAGCATCCTGAGACTGAAGGAAGGCTTGGTTGACAATTTAATCCATGAGAAACATTATGAGCGATATAAAAGAAAAGATACTTGAGATATATCCTTCAGCTCAGTTCACTGAAGGAGAGACCCTGATGGTAACTGTTGAGGAGAAAGATTGGTATTCTTTCGCCAAAGCCATGAAAGAAACTCCGGGATTGGAATTCGATGTCCTCACAGCCGTGGTAGGTATGGATTGGGTTGATAGTTTGGGTGTAATTTATTATCTCACATCCACTTCACGCAACTGGGAAATAGTATCAGTCAAAGTAGCTGTGACCGATCGTAAGGATCCGATGATACACAGTGTAAGTGATCTATGGAAAGTTGCTAATTTTCAGGAACGTGAAGTATATGATTTCTATGGTATCAAATTCATAAACCATCCTGATATGCGTAGATTCTTCCTGCGCAATGACTGGAAAGGCCACCCATTGAGAAAAGATTATGATGCCAATCCGGATTTGAATCCTATACCAACGGATGACGAAAAGAACGAAGACGACACTGTAAGCTACGTAGAGGATGAAAACGGCAAAGTGAAGAAAGTGCCGGGTAAAGTCTTTGAAGAAGATGAATATGTGGTGAATATAGGTCCTCAGCATCCATCAACCCATGGTGTGATGCGTTTCCGTGCATCTGTAGATGGCGAGACTGTCAAGAAGGTGGATGTGGTATCGGGATATATTCATCGTGGAATGGAAAAACTGAGTGAAAGCCTCACCTATCCTCAGATATTGCACTTCACAGACCGTATGGACTATATGTCGGCTCATCAGAACCGTCATTGTCTCTGCATGTGTATCGAGAAGGCCATGGGAGTTGAAGTGCCGAGAAGGGCTCAGGTTATCCGCACGATGATGGATGAGCTGATGCGTATATCAAGCCATCTGCTCTCTTTCGGATGTACTGCCATGGACCTTGGTGCAACCACTGCTTTCTTCTATGGATTCCGTGAGCGTGAAATGGTGCTTGATATATTCGAGAAGACTTGCGGTGCCCGTATGTCGATGAATTATAATGTGATCGGAGGTGTGATTGCCGATCTGCATCCGGATTTCCAGAAAGACGTAAAAGAGCTTATAAAGATCATGCCTGATCGTCTAAGGGAATACCATAAAGTGTTCAGCAACAACCTTATAGCAAAAAACAGGTTGAAAAAAGTAGGACATCTCTCAAAAGAGGATGCTATCAATTATGCAATCACAGGTCCGAGTGGAAGAGGTTCCAACTGGAGTTGCGACTGCCGTAAAAAACATCCCTATGCCGTATATGCTGAGGTAGATTTCGAGGAAGTGCTTGAAACAGGATGTGATTCCTATGCTCGCTATATGGTTAGAATGAAGGAAATAGAACAAAGTTGCAAGATACTGGCTCAACTTGTGGATAATATACCTGAAGGAGATATCCGTGCTCAGATTCCTAAGATCATCAAGCTTCCTGCTGGTAATTGGTATCAGCAAGTTGAAGCAAGCCGCGGGACATTTGGCGTTTATATCGAATCTACAGGTGATAAAACTCCTTTCCGCGTGCATTTCCAGAGTCCGTGCTTCAACCTTGTTGGCGTTATGAATTTAACCTGCACCGGATACATGATAGCCGACCTGATTACAATCGGAGCAGCGCTCGACTTTGTAATTCCGGATATTGACCGATAAGTCTTATAAGAAACCATTAGAAATAAACCTGATAATTAATAAAAACTGTGCACGGAATTTAAACCCTGCAAGTACACATTGAAACTATAATCATGTATAATTTCGGAATATGGACAGCAGATTTCAATAATTGGCTTGTGAGCTTCCTTCCTGATTGGCTCGCAGTAATTATTGAATGTGTGATAATAGGAGTGCTCGTTTTGCTTGCCTATACAGTGCTGGCATTATTTTACATTCTGTATGAAAGAAAGCTCTGCGCTTGGTTCCAATGTCGTCTCGGGCCTATGCGTGTGGGTAAATGGGGTGTACTTCAGGTGTTTGCCGACATGTTCAAGATTCTTGTCAAAGAGCTCATCTGTCTAAAAGACACCGACCGTTTTCTATTTAAACTGGCACCCTATCTTGTTATAACATCCTCAGTAGTGATGCTTGCTTGCCTGCCATGGGGCCGGGGCCTTCAGATTATAGATTATAACATAGGTATATTCTTTATACTTGCCGTATCATCGGTAGGTGTATTAGGTATTTTACTTGCAGGCTGGGCTTCTAACAATAAATATACCCTGATCGGTGCTATGCGAAGCGGTGCCCAGATGGTGAGCTATGAGATATCTTTAGGTCTTGCCATTATGACAATTGTAGTATTCGCCGGTACGATGGATATCAATGAACTTGTATGGCAGCAAGACAAGGCCTGGTTCTTGTTCAGAGGACACATCCCGGCTATTATCGCTTTCCTGATTTATATAGTGGCGGCCACTGCAGAAACCAACAGAGGACCGTTCGACTTGCCGGAAGCTGAACATGAACTTACAGCAGGTTATCACACGGAATATTCAGGTATTCATTTCGGTTTCTTCTACCTGGCTGAATATCTTAACCTTTTCATCGTTTCAGGAATCGCCACATTAATGTTCCTCGGTGGTTGGATGCCTTTACACGTGCCCGGTTGGGATGGCTTCAATCATGCCATGGATGTTATCCCTTCTATAGCATGGTTTGTTGTAAAGAGTTTCTTCGTTTCTTACATCATAATATGGTTTAAATGGACCTTCCCACGTGTGAGGATTGACCAGATGCTTTCATTTGAGTGGAAATATCTCATGCCATTGTCCCTTGCTAATCTTATACTGATGGCAATCTTTGTAGCATTGGGATGGCATTTTTAATGAAGAATTTTAATTAAAGCAGTCTTACAAGAAAATATACAAATCAAAAATATGAGCGCCAATATAGGAAAAGTGACCCAGGTGATCGGTCCGGTAATCGACGTATCGTTTGAAGGAGGGAAGACCAATGTACCCCCGATATATAATGCCTTGAGGGTGAAACGCGACAACGGAGAGGAGCTGATCCTGGAAGTGGAACAACACATCGGTGAAGATACTGTTAGATGTGTGGCCATGGAAAGTACTGATGGTTTGCGCAGAGGTGTCGAAGTGGAAGACCTCGGTCGCCCTATTGCGGTGCCTACAGGAAATCAGGTTAAAGGAAGGCTTCTTAACGTGGTAGGTGAACCTATAGACCACCTTGCAGAGCTAAACCGAGACCACTTACGTCCGATACATCAGCCTGCCCCCGGTTTTGAAGATTTGGCAATCTCTACTGAAGTGCTTTTTACGGGTATAAAGGTTATCGATCTTCTTGAACCATATTCAAAAGGTGGTAAGATCGGTTTGTTCGGTGGAGCCGGTGTAGGTAAGACGGTGCTTATCATGGAGCTCATCAATAATATCGCAAAAGGTCACAATGGTTTCTCAGTGTTTACCGGAGTAGGAGAACGTACCAGAGAGGGTAACGACCTGCTTAGGGAAATGATTGAGAGCGGTGTTATGAAATATGGAGAAAAATTCAAAGAAGGAATGGAAAAAGGGGAATGGAACCTCGCTGATGTGGATATGAAGGAGGTGAACAATTCTCAGGCTACCCTGGTTTTCGGACAGATGAATGAGCCCCCGGGCGCACGTCTTCGTGTAGCTCTATCAGGTTTGACAGTGGCTGAACAATTCCGTGACAACGATGGAGGTGGCAAGGAAATCCTTCTCTTTATCGACAACATATTCCGTTTCACCCAGGCCGGTTCAGAAGTATCCGCTCTTTTAGGACGTATGCCTTCAGCTGTAGGTTATCAGCCTACACTGGCCTCTGAAATGGGTATGCTACAGGAAAGGATCACTTCTACGAAACAAGGTAGCATCACCTCCGTACAGGCTATATATGTGCCTGCAGACGACTTGACCGACCCTGCTCCTGCCACAACTTTCAACTTCCTTGATGCAACCACGGTATTAAGCCGTAAGATTGCCGAGCTCGGTATATATCCGGCTGTAGACCCTCTGGACTCTACTTCTAGAATCTTGGATCCTAATATTATCGGTGAAGATCATTATCAGACAGCTCAGGCTGTGAAACAGCTGCTTCAGAAATACAATGAACTACAGGATATAATCGCAATTCTTGGTGTGGATGAACTTTCAGATGATGATAAATTAGTAGTGGCACGCGCAAGAAGAGCACAGAGGTTCCTTTCACAACCATTCTTCGTGGCTGAACAATTTACCGGTCTTCCCGGTGTAATGGTGCCCTTGGCTGAAACTATCCGTGGTTTCAAGATGATTTTATCCGGCGAAGTAGACGAATATCCTGAACAGGCTTTCCTCAATGTGGGAACAATCGATGAGGCTATAGCCAAAGGAAAGAAGATGCTTGCCGAAGTGAATTAATAATAAAATTCAGAATCAGGGAAGAAAACAATATAGAGATGAAACTTGAAATCATATCCACAAACGAGATCATGTTTAGCGGGGAGGTAGAATCTGTGACTCTTCCTGGTGTTTCGGGAAAATTCACAGTGTTGAAAAATCACGCTTCTTTGATCTCAGTGCTCAAGCCCGGCGAGGTTAAATATTCGGCCGGAGGACTTGAAACCAGGATTGATATCAAGGGTGGTCTCGCCGATATAGATATGAACAAAATAGCGGTGTGCGTATATTAGGATGCCTCTAGTGATTAGTTTAAAGATTAAAGTTTAAAGAATTGAAAAGAATTTCCATCATATTATTTTTTCTGACCCTGGTGGCTTTAGTGACTCCATTAAAAACGTATGCCTCAGGATCAGGTGAAGAAGGAGAAGTGAATGTGAAAGAGATAATCTTTCATCACTTGGGCGATGGCTACGGGTGGGAAGTGCCTTTCAGTCATGTCTATCGCATACCTTTGCCTGTAATTGTAAGAGCCGAAGATGGCAAGTGGATCAGTTTTTCTTCCCATAAGCTTCAGGAATACGTTAGGATTACTAATGAAAAGACCGGAAAAGAGGAACTGGTTGCCGAGCCTCGAATTGTCACAATAGAGAAAAACGGTAAAGAATACCAGTTTATATTGGCCCATGTAAGTAAGCACAGAAATAAGGTCGTACAGATTTTCCCATTGTCTCCGGAGGAAGAAGCCCGTGTGAAGGAAGAAGCTAAGAACAATCCGGAGATTCAGGGAGATGTGGATAAGGCAGAGGCTATTATAGGAGGTTATGCCGGTTTTAATGAAGTGTATTATCGGGAATACAAGCCTCATGATATTTCCATCACTAAAAATGTATTGGCCTTACTGATAGCAGCTGTTATTGTAACAGCCATGGTGATGTCGGTAGTTTGGTTCTATGCACGCAAGGGAATGAAAGCACCGCGTAAAGGTGTCGGATTTATGGAAATGCTCATAGATTTCATTTATACAGGTGTTATAAAATCCACACTGCATGAGAGGGCACGAAAATATGCTCCGTTCTTACTCACATGTTTCTTCTTTATACTGGTGATGAACCTTGTGGGACTGATCGTTATATTCCCCGGAGGAGCAAACCTGACAGGAAACATAGCCATTACTTTGGTGCTTGCAATAATGGTATTTGTGATAACTAACGTGATGGGATCAAAACATTACTGGAAAGAGATATTCTGGCCTGATGTGCCATTATTCCTGAAGTTTCCGATACCCATCATGCAATTCATTGAGATATTCGGTATTTTCACTAAACCGGCAGCCCTATGTGTTCGTCTGTTTGCCAACATGATGGGAGGCCATATGATAGTGATAACCCTTACTTTATTGATTTTCATATTTGCGGCATTCGGAGCCATTGCAGCTGGAGGGTCAGTATTCATCTCAGTGATGTTCTCAATCTTTATGTTGTGCCTTGACGTCTTGGTGAGTTTCATCCAGGCTTACGTGTTCACACTTCTGGCTACAATCTTTATTTCAATGAGTACAGATAAAGGTCATGGCCATGAAGCCCATAAAGAGGAACAAAAGGAAGTGGCCGAAGAAACTGACATGCCCGTAGAGGTTAAAACGACATAACAATAGAATACTTTCAAACGAAAAATAAACAAACAACTTAAAACCAAATATTATGTTATCAATGATTTTAGCAGCAGACACAGCACTTGGTGCATTGGGAGCAGCTCTTGGAGCCGGTATAGCAGCTATTGGAGCAGGTATCGGTATCGGTAATATCGGTAGCAGCGCCATGGAAGCTATCGCACGTCAACCGGAAGTTGCCGGTGACATCCGTTCCAACATGATTGTGATCGCAGCCCTTATAGAAGGTGTGGCACTTTTTGCTGTGATCGTGTCAGCTCTTGCATTATTTATCTGATCAAAACATCAGAGAGACAACTTTCAACATTAAAACCGTAAGCAAATGGAATTATTCACTCCTGATTTCGGGCTCATCTTCTGGATGTTCATATCGTTTATCATACTCTTTGTGGTGCTGGCGATATGGGGATGGCCTGTAATATTGAAAAATATGGACCAAAGGGCCGACACCATCGACAAGGGAGTGGAATATGCCCGGGAGGCCAAGACTCAACTTGACAGTGCTCGTGCCGAAGCCCAGAAATATATGGAAGAGGCTCAACAGCAACAGGCTGAAATGTTGAGAGAGGCTGCAAGGATGAAAACGCAGCTTATTGAAGATGCCCGTAAAGAGGCTTCCGAAGAGGCGAAAAAGGTGATGGATGCAGCAAGAGTATCTATCGAACAACAAAGGAAAGAGGCAGAACTTCAGTTCCGCAATGAAGTGAGCAAATTCTCTTTGGATATTGCCGAAAAGATGGTGAGAGGAAATCTATCGGATGACCAGAGTCATCATGCACTGGTAGACAAAATGCTGGATGAGATAAAGAGCAACTGATAGTAATGGACAACGGCCTTATACCCCGCAGATATGCCAAGGCGCTTTATAAATTCGCCTTGGAAAAAGGAGAAACGAAGAAAATCTATGAGCTCTCAAAGAGAGTTATCGATTCTTTTGCCGGTAATCCCGATCTTCAAAAAGTACTGTCAAATCCTTTTGTGAGCAATGAAGACAAGGAACAATTGCTTCTTACCGCGGCCGGAGAAAAAAATGAGATTTTCAAACAGTTTGTACTTTTGATCATCACTCAAAAACGTGTGGAATATGCCTATGCCATGATGCTTGCATATCGGGATATATACCGAAAGGAAAATCATATCTCACAAGCTCGTATCACCACTGCAGCCAAGCTTGATGAATCCAGAATGAATAAACTCAGAAAACTCGTTACGGATGCCTTTAAAGATTCCGAACTTGAATTTACAGAAGCAGTGGATCCTTCTCTGATAGGAGGCTTCGTGATAGATGTGGATTCTGTGAGAATGGATGCTTCATTGAGTAATGAACTTGAACAACTACGACAAACACTTTTAAGTTAAGAAAGAGATGCTAAATCCCAGTGAAATTTCAGATATATTAAAAAAACAGCTTGAGAATGTCACTTCGAAAGCAAAATTCGAGGAAGTAGGCACAGTGCTCGAGGTGGGCGACGGCGTGGCCCATGTATACGGCCTTGAGAATGTAAGATCGAACGAACTCGTGGAATTTGAAAATGGAGTGAAGGGAGTGGCTCTTAACCTCGAGGAAAGCAACGTGGGCGTCGTGTTGCTCAATAATGTGAACGATGTCACGGAAAATATGTCAGTGAGACGCACCGGTGAGATTGCTTCTATCCCTGTTGGCGAAGGCCTTCTCGGAAGGGTTATAAACATTCTTGGAGAACCAATCGACGGTAAAGGACCAATAGAGGGTAAACTGCTCAATATGCCATTGGAAAGAAAGGCTCCAGGTGTGATTTTCCGTCAGCCAGTGAATCAGCCTCTTCAGACAGGTATCAAAGCTGTAGATGCCATGATTCCGATTGGACGTGGTCAGCGTGAGCTTATAATCGGCGACCGTCAGATCGGTAAGACTGCTATCGCAATAGACACAATCATTAACCAACGCCAGAACTATCTTGATGGAAAACCTGTCTATTGCATATATGTAGCTATCGGCCAGAAAGGTTCAACAATAGCTTCTTTGGTACATACATTGGAGAAATATGGAGCTATGGAATATACAGTGGTTGTGGCTGCAAGTGCTTCCGATTCTGCCTCAATGCGTTATTACAGCCCGTTTGCAGGAGTAGCTATAGGTGAATATTTCCGTGATACAGGTAGGGATGCCTTAATTGTTTATGATGATTTATCGAAACAGGCAGTTGCATACCGTGAAATTTCTCTAATCCTTAAACGTCCTTCAGGTCGTGAAGCTTATCCCGGTGATATCTTCTATCTTCATTCACGTCTTCTAGAAAGAGCAGCAAAGATTATAGACAATCAGGAGGTGGCGTCGCATATGAACGATCTTCCGGATGTTTTGAAACCGATAGTAAAGGGAGGCGGATCTTTAACAGCTTTGCCGATTATCGAAACACAGGCCGGAGACGTTTCTGCTTACATTCCTACAAATGTAATTTCAATTACTGACGGACAGATATTCTTGGAGACAAGTCTTTTCAACCAGGGTATACGTCCCGCCATCAATGTGGGTATCTCCGTATCACGTGTAGGCGGTAACGCTCAGATCAAGGCAATGAAGAAAGTGGCCGGAACTCTGAAGATAGCCCAGGCCCAGTTCCGTGAACTTGAAGCTTTTACAAAATTTGGTGGTGACATAGACCCGGTTACCGCAAAAGTTATCGACCGGGGTAGGAAAAATCAGCAATTGCTTATTCAGCCCCAGTATCAACCTTGGCCGGTAGAGAATGAAATCGCTGTGATCTATTGCGGTGTTAATGGTCTTTTGGAAAATGTGCCTCTTGATAAAGTGAAAGAATTTGAGGAGCTGTTTATCCAATTGCTTAAAGCTAAACATCAGGATGTTCTAGATACCTTGCGGCAAGGCATCTTAAATGATGATGTTGAGAAAAAACTAAAAGAGAGTGCTGCTGAAATCTCTGCAAGATATAAAAAATGAGAATAGAGATTTCCGAGACAGAGAAACCGGAAATTTCAAAAATCAAACAAAAGAAAACAGGTAAGACAAATGGCTACGCTCAAAGCGTTAAGAATCAGAATAGGCTCAGTGTCGTCGAGTGAAAAAATCACCGGCGCGATGAAGATGATATCCTCAGCCAAGGTCCATAAAAATGAAATGGAACTTAAGAGGCTATTACCTTTCCGACGTCAAGTGGATTCTATCATGAGCCATTTGCTGGCCACCGGATTGGAATTTGATTCTCCTCTCATCACCAAGAGAGAAGTGAAAAACGCTGCCATAGTGGTGTTTGGAAGTGATGACGGCCTTTGTGGAGCATATAACATAAATATCTTCAAATATCTTCTCACACGTATCCGAAAGTTGAAAGAGGAAAATGGAAATTTGGAGATAACAGTGATTCCGGTGGGAAAGAAAATAGCAAATGCTGCTCGAAAACTCGACCTTCCACATGTGAAGGTTGAGCACCCGGCTGATGGAGTAGATTCTAAAATGCTTCCTGCAGTTGTAAATGACTTTACGGAAGGACTGAGGGAAAAATTTAGCGACGGCTCATACGACATGGTACAGACTGTTTATATGAGGTTTGTATCTATGAGTAAGCAAAAACCAGAAACCGAGACTCTGTTCCCGGTAAGTCCTGAAATCAGAAATACCGGAGAAACTGATAAGAAAGAGGATAATAAATTTTATCTTTTCGAGCCCGATCCCGATAGCATTTTCAATGAGGTGTTACCGATGTTTGTGCTTTCAACTATGCAAGAAATTACTATTGAAAACCGAGCTTCGGAACAGGCTGCGCGTGTTATGGCGATGCAAAGTGCTAATGATAATGCCAAAAAACTCCTTGAAGAGCTTCAGCTTGAATATAATAAGCTTCGCCAGCAAGCAATTACTACAGAGCTTCTGGATATATTAGGAGGCCAGACGGAAAGATAACAATAAAGAAGGGATAAGGGAAAAGGAAAAACGATTTTCAAAGAAACTGACAAACTGACTAATGGGTAGTATAAAGGAATATTTTTCGGAAGCCGCCAAAGGGTTGAAAAGTCTTGTGGATGGCATGGTGGTGACCGGAAAGGAACTGGTGACACCAAAGATCACTGAGCAGTATCCGGAAAACAGGGCAACCTTACAGATTGCAGACCGTTTCCGTGCGGAGCTTACATTGATCTATGATAAAGATGGTCGTCATAAATGTATAGGATGTGGTATATGTCAGATGAATTGTCCTAACGGTACAATTCAGTTGACTACAAAGATGGTGGATCTTCCTGACGGGAAGAAAAAAAGGAAACTCGACAAGTATATGTACGATCTTGGGAGTTGTACTTTCTGTATGCTTTGTGTCACCACTTGTCCTCAGGATGCTCTTGAGTTTTCAAATGATTTTGAGCAAGCTACCTTTACACGAGATTCTCTCATCAAGCAGCTAAACTATCGTCCTGAGCCAAAGGATGAGCCGGCAGCTCCACCTAAACCGGCAATAGACCCGGAGAAGCTTGCCAAAATCAAGGCTGAAGCTTTAGCCAAGGCAGCCAAAATAAAGGCAGAACGCGAAGCTGCAGCAGCGGCAAAACAGGAAGAATATCCGAAACCCGCTGAAGAAAAATCAGCAGAACAATAATACTAGAAAAGCAAACTAACTTAACATAATGGATTCTGTAGGTAATATAGTGCTATATTTTTGTGTGGCCATACCTTTATTGATTTTTTCAATAAAGGCCGTGACTTCAAAAAAGATACTACGGTCGGCCACTTATCTTCTGTTTGTGCTGCTGGGCACTGCCATCTTCTATTTTCAGATGGGCTATCAGTTTCTTGGCGCTGTACAGATAGCAGTTTATGCCGGTGGTATCATGGTGCTCTTTGTATTTGCCATTTTGCTGACCAACAAGCCCAATGAAAAAGACACTGAGACAAAGAGCCATCGGAAGTTGTGGGGATTTCTGGTTTCTATTTCCTCATTGGTTCTTTTGGTGTTTGCCCTTTTCTATATGCCATTGCTCCATGGAGCTTCGCTTATGGAATGTCTGTCGGCATCCAATACAATAACCATGCATGAGATAGGAGAGGCCTTTACCGGAGGTGGTAAATTCCAATATCTGTTGCCTTTCGAGGCTATAAGTGTATTGCTTCTGGCTTGTATAATCGGTGGAGTCACAATCGCACGTAAAGAATAAGGAGTTATGGATTTAAGTATGTTATGGTATCTGGTGCCGAGCGTCGTAATGTTTGTTTGCGGCATCTATGGTTTTATGACCAGAAAAAACCTTATTGCGATATTGATTTCTTTGGAACTGATGCTAAATAGCGCTGATCTGAATTTTGTAATATTCAACCGCTATCTTTTCCCCGGGAGTATGGAGGGAATGATCTTCACCCTTTTCGCCGTGGCTTTAGCGGCTGCCGAAACAGCTATTGCTATCGCAATAATAATCAATATTTACCGTGCGGTGGGCAACACCGACATCAATGAAGTTAAACAAATGAGATTTTAAGATATGGAGGCAACAATTCCTATTCTAATCCTTGCGTTTCCTCTTTTCACATTCCTGTTGCTGGGTTTGTGTGGAATGAAGATGTCGCATAAGGTGGCAGGATTTATCGGGATAGCAATGCTGGGAACAACGGCAGTGTTAGCCTATATAGTGGCCTGCACTTATTATTTCAGCGGGAATCCGGCATTTATATTGGAAGGAGTACGCCAGCAGTTCCAGGTATTTGATGTCACATGGCTGGCCTTTACCGAGACCCTTGTAGTAAAACTTGGTTTCCTTCTTGACCCAATTTCAGCTCTGATGCTTGTTGTGATCACAACAATCTCTTTTATGGTGCATCTTTACAGTTGGGGTTATATGGAAGGTGAACCGGGATTCCAACGTTACTATGCTTTTCTTTCCCTGTTTACATTCTCAATGTTGGGACTCGTGGTAGCTACAAACATTTTCCAGATGTATATTTTCTGGGAACTTGTGGGAGTATCCTCCTATCTTCTCATAGGTTTCTTCTATAAGCTATCTTCTGCTGTTTCGGCTTCAAAGAAAGCTTTTATAGTTACACGTTTTGCCGATCTTGGTTTCCTTATCGGTATCCTTTTGCTTTCTTACTATACCGATACATTCAACTTTGTAGAACTGACAGAAAATCCGGAACTTGTATTAGGTACCACAGGAGGTGCAACCTATATGGGCGCATCTGTGCTTACAGTAGCTATGGTTTTGATTTTCACAGGAGGTATGGGAAAATCAGCAATGATGCCATTACATATCTGGCTTCCAGATGCAATGGAAGGTCCCACTCCGGTGTCAGCCTTGATCCATGCTGCAACCATGGTAGTGGCCGGGGTATATCTCGTGGCAAGAATGTTCCCCTTGTTCTGTGTAGTTGATGCATCACTAACTTTTGTATGCTGTGTCGGTGCCATCACGGCCTTCTATGCTGCAATGGTAGCGTGTGCACAGACAGATATCAAGAGAATACTTGCTTTCTCAACAATTTCTCAGATAGCCTTCATGATGGTGTCTTTGGGTGTAGCCTACGATCAGCCAATCGAAGGAGTGCATTATTCAGGACTCGGTTATATGGCCGGAATGTTCCATCTGTTCACTCACGCAATGTTCAAGGCTCTACTGTTCCTGGGCGCAGGTGCTCTTATTCATGCGGTACATAGCAATGAATACACAGCAATGGGTGGTTTATGGAAATATATGCCTATCACTCACTGGACATTCCTTATCGGTTGTCTTGCAATTGCCGGTATATGGCCTTTTGCAGGCTTCTTCTCCAAAGACGAAATGCTGGCAGCAATGTTCAACCGTCACTGGTTCTGGGGAGCCTGGATGACTATGGTGGCAGGCCTCACGGCATTCTATATGTTCCGTTTATATTTTCTCGTATTCTGGGGTAAAGAGAATCCTCATTATAAAGAACATAAACCTCATGATGGTCCGTGGCAGATGTCAGTGCCCCTGATTCTGCTTGCCGGGGTTTCTATCTGCGCCGGCTGGATCGATTTCGGTAAATTCGTAACATGGAACGGTGAACCCTATCATATCCATTTTGAAGCTCCGGTGGTAATCACCAGTTTGATTGTAGCTTGTGTAGGAATAGCTGTAGCTGCCATAATGTATGCCAAGCCTAACAATCTTCCCGAAAAGGCCAAAGCAATGTGGCCCGCTCTTTGGACTGCTGCAAACCGAAGGTTCTATTGGGATGAAATTTATATGTTTATCACCCATAAGATTATCTTCAATATAATTTGCCGTAGCATAGCCTGGTTTGACCGTCATGTCATAGATGCCACTATGGATGGATTCGCTAAGCTTACTCAAAGTGTATCCTACCGCATCAGAGGAATGCAGAGTGGAGAAGTGCAAGGATATGTCGGATGGTATATCAGCGGCGCTGTGGTGATTGCTGCTATAGCATGGCTCTGTTTCGCATAAAATTTATCGAGAAATAAAGACTGAAAATAAAAAGGACTCAATAACTGATCAACTAACAACATCATGTTTGACAATATATTGATATGGTTTGTGGTGATACCTATAGCCATGATGGCGGGATTAGGCATCTGCCACAATAGCGGGATGAAAGCTATCCGGTGGGTGATGGTGGTTTGTTCCACCGTTCTGCTTGCACTTGCCATCTGGGTATGTTGCGATTTTCTACGCCTTCGAGAAATGGGTGTGACAGATGAAATGCTGTTCACCGGGAGCTGGATGTGGTATGCTCCGCTTAACATCCATCTGGCTGTGGGTGTGGATGGTATCTCCGTATTGATGCTTTTGCTTTCAGCAATTATCGTATTTGCAGGCACTTTTGCATCATGGAAAATTAACCCGTTGCCAAAGAATTTCTTCTTATGGTATGCCCTGCTGAGCACAGGAGTCTTCGGATTTTTTATCTCGATAGATATTTTCACAATGTTTATGTTCTACGAGGTAGCTCTAATTCCGATGTATCTTCTCATAGGCGTCTGGGGCACAGGCCGGAAAGAATATTCAGCTATGAAGCTTACTCTTATGCTTATGGGTGGTTCTGCATTCCTAATGCTCGGCTTGCTTGGTATTTTCTGGCATAGTGCACCGGAGGGCGGACAACTTACATGGAATATACTGGAAATATCCCATAATAATGCCATTGATCCCGATTGGCAATACATGTTATTCTTCTTTACCTTTGTGGGATTCGGTGTTTTAGGGGCTATGTTCCCCTTCCACACATGGAGTCCCGACGGTCATGCCAGCGCACCGACGGCTGTATCTATGCTTCATGCCGGTGTGCTTATGAAACTTGGAGGATATGGCTGTTTCCGTATCGCAATTTTCCTATTGCCTCAAGCTGCAAATGAATTATCCTGGATATTTATTATCCTTACGGGTATCAGCATCGTTTACGGAGCCTTTTCAGCTTGTGTGCAAACCGACCTCAAATATATCAATGCCTATTCTTCGGTGTCACACTGCGGCATGGTGCTGTTTGCCATATTGATGCTTAATGCCACTGCGATGACAGGTGCCATAATGCAGATGTTGTCGCACGGTTTGATGACGGCTCTTTTCTTTGCACTGATCGGTATGATTTATGGAAGAACCCATACACGCGACATACGCCAGATGGGAGGTTTGATGCGCATAATGCCTTATCTTGGCGTATGCTACATGATTGCCGGTTTCGCTTCTTTAGGTCTTCCGGGTCTTTCAGGATTCGTTGCTGAAATGACTATCTTCTTCGGAGCCTTCCAGGATGCGGATGTGTTCCACAGGATTTTCGTGATATGTGCCACTACTGCAATTGTTATCACAGCGGTTTATATTCTGCGGGTGGTTGGAAAATTGCTTCTTGGCCCTGTGCAAGATGATCATCATCTATCTCTTACAGATGCCACATGGTTTGAGAGGCTGGCTACAGTGACATTGATTCTGTGTATAGCCGGTATAGGTTGCTTCCCCAACTGGATAAATGAAGCTATCAACCATAGTTTCACTCCTATCATCAATGCCCTTCAGGCAAGTGTGTTCTAATCATTGAAAGTTTGACAAGATAAAACAAGCGATTCAAAAATGACTTATTCACAGTTTGGACATATGATCCCCGAGATGATAATTCTCGGAATCTTCATACTTGTGTTTCTTTTCGACACTTTTACAGGAGAGAAGTGCAAGAAGGTGCTGACACCTTTCACCACTATTCTTTTCGGATTGGGCACTATAGCTATCTGGGTGATACCGGCTCCGGGAGAAAGTGTTTTTGGCGGAATGTATATCAACGATACTGCCACTAATGCTATCAAGGCTATTCTTAATATCGGTGTATTCATAGTTTTCTTACAGAGTGCCAAATGGCTTGAAAGCGAAGACGCAGCTGTTAGAAAAGGAGAATTCTATGAATTGATTTTGGTCACCGTTTTTGGAATGTATCTGATGGTATCAGCCCGTCACTTCCTGCTTTTCATAATCGGACTCGAATCGGCTTCATTACCTTTGGCTGCTTTAGTGGCTTTCAACAAAAGGAAATATGAAAGCAATGAAGCTGCCATTAAATATATAATGACCGCAGTGTTTTCTTCAGCTGTGTTGCTTGTCGGCTTGTCGTTTATATATGCGTTTTCCGGTGGATCCCTTTATTTCAATGACCTGGCAGTGACAATCTCCCAGGGTGAAATGAGCGGGCTTCTTTTAGTGGCTTTAGCTTTCATGATTGCCGGTATAGGCTTCAAGCTTTCTTTGGTTCCATTCCACTTATGGACTGCAGATGTTTATCAGGGAGCACCGACAGCAGTAACCAGTTTCCTATCGGTTGTTTCCAAAGGTGCGGCAGCTTTTGCATTCTTTATTATTTTTACCCAATGTTTCGGCGCAGTTTACTCCGATGCATGGGAATGGATGATGTATGGAGTGATTATCCTCACCATAACTGTGGGAAACCTTTTTGCTATCCGGCAAAAGAACATGAAACGCTTTATGGCCTTTTCCTCTATTTCACAAGCCGGATATATTATGCTTGGTGTGATGGCAGGAGAAACTCTGGGCCTATCAGCTCTAATTTTCTATGTATTCGTTTACGTTGTAAGTAACCTTGGTGCTTTCCTAGTAATCAATACCATAGAAGAAAACACAGGCTATCTTTCCATGGATGATTACAACGGACTACATAAAACCAATCCATGGCTGTCGTTTGCTATGACTCTGGCCATGTTCTCACTTGCCGGTATCCCACCCTTTGCAGGTTTCTTTAGTAAGATATTGATCTTTACTTCGGTAACTTCTACTAATTCATGGGCCCTATATATGCTTGTTTTGGTAGCATTGATCAATACCATCATTTCTCTTTATTACTATCTGTTGGTTGTTAAAGCAATGTGGATTGCACCTGATGAACCGAAAGTGGGTGTTATCAAAACTTTCAAATGCGAGAAAGTGGGTCTTTGGCTTTGTGTAGCGGGTATAATTTTCTTCGGTCTCGTACCCTTCATCTATCAATACTGTTATGATGCCGTGGTTAATTCGATTAAAATCCTGAATGTAATTATACCGTAAAAACTTTAAGATAAAAATTAATGCCGGGAATCAATTTAAGATTTCCGGCATTTTTTATGGGTTTCTCTATTTTACCATTTGGAATTATAGGTCTCGTTTTTTAATTCTTTTATAAGTCTTGCAGTAGATGGTTTTGTAAGTAAATTAGTTACTTGTTCGGTTGTCAGGGTAAGAGAGGGTTTGCATTCCTTACTGGCCATATATTCTTTCACAGATTGAAGAAACCATCTTCCCTCCGGAGATTCTTCCAATTTTCGAGGATTTGCTGAAAGAATCATAAGCTTACCTTTCCCGACATTACATTCCAACATGATTGCTAGCCTGAAATTTCTTTCCACGTTGTCAATGACTTCTACAATTGGTTCAAAATCTGCCGGAAGCCGATCAATGATAAGTGGTCGGGAATTGACAATTATAGGATACCATTGCCACGAAGTATGAATATCAGAAGGGAAATTCTTTAAAGAAGGATGATCGTTGAAAATATTAAGTCCTAATGTACCGGGGGAGGGAGGGAGATTCATTTCATCACAAATAGTGCGGAACATTCTATAATTCCAGAAATCATTTATAAATAAGGGATCAATTGAAGCTTTTGCAATTAATGAAGAATCCGGACATAGAATCACATTTTCCCCTCTATCTAAAGCCTTGAATGCATCGTTCAGATTTTCAGTCAGAACTACATTATTCACCTTAGGCATAGATTTAGGATATACATAAAAATCATAGGTGTTCAGAATCTTATTGTCAGCGGAAAGATTAAGTGTGAATTTTTGTGGCCGGGATAAAGAAGGAACTTTAAATATAACAGGGAGATTTTCAATTATTCCTATTCCGGGAGTAGCTTCTGAAGATCCTTTAGCAAAACCGGTATTAAAGTCTACAAACTTTATTGTATCCGGGTTTTCTGTGTAATTCACTGTAAGCATAGGGATTTCAACCAGTTCTCCTTCTGTAAAACTGAATTTTGGGAACTCAGCCAATAAGGTCAGGTCGGAAGCCGATTTCCTCCATTCTTCGGGAGTGATAAATCCTTTGGATTCCATAAAGGGATTTAACATTCCAACTAAAGCAGTTCCTTGTCCGGGATAATCTTGAATTCCGAATAATTGAAAACCTGAAATACCCGGAGAACGTAAGGCCATCTCTATTTCAGCCTTGTATAATTGAGCCGCCCATTTTCCTGATGCCTCGTTAAACCGGGAGCTCTTCCTATAAGTGCCCGCTTCCTGCGCTCTCTTCTGAAATTCCTTCAGATTGTCAGGTTTTAGAAGGCCGGTGTATTTTTCAATTTCAGAAAAGTCGGGGTAAGATTGATATTGGCCGGTTTCATGAGATATAACAGGCACAGAGATACCTTTTGTGGAGTTACCGAAATTATCCTTTGAACTCGGATAATGGGAATTAAAATATCCACCGGTGGAGGAATCGGCAAAAGAAACAGCACCTCTAATTGAGGTATTGATGTCATCAGAAGTTTTTGCGCTCACTATAAAATCTTCTTCACCTATTTCTCCATTCATTCCCAAATAGACATTAGAACCATAGGTAGCCAATAAATTTGGATTTATAGTTTTGGCTTCTTTCATATATTCTCCCATCAAACCTATATCCCCCCATAACTCATTACCAACGGAAAACATGACGAAAGAAGGATGATTAGAATATTCCTCCAATATTCCTTTCATGTCTTCCTTAAGAAACTTATTGTGAAACTTCAAATCCCTGTCTAATTCACCCCAGATGGGAAGTTCCACTAATAAATAAAACCCGAGCTTGTCGGCAGCCTCAAAAGCAGCTTCAGGTGGTGTCCATGAATGAAACCTTACATGATTGAATCCATAATCTTTTAAAATGGAGAAATAGGTTATCCAGCTTTCCAAATCTGTGGGAGCATATCCTGTGAGGGGGAAAACAGCCGCATTTACCGTGCCGCGCAGAAAAACCGGATTCCCATTAATGGTAAAATTGCTATTTTCTGTTGAAAAATCCTTGAAACCGGTGGTGAGTTTAAACACATCTATAACTTCCCCATCCTTATTTTTTAATATACTTTCCACAGGATGTAGTTGGGGATTGTTAGCACTCCAAAGCCAACCGGAATCAATGGGAATTTTAATTTCTGCATAAACTTCTCCTTGCTTGATCTTACCCTCGACGTTCTTCTCTCCCGATATATTTACAGTAACCATATAATCTTGAGAAGCCGGTGAAGATAGCCATATATTACCTTTAAATAGATTCCCGGAATTTTCTTTTGTAAAAGTAATATCCTTAATATGATTGGGATTTTTTGCAATTAAGAACATCTTTCCTAACATGCCGTTCCAATTGGTCTGGGTAGATTCTGATACTGCATGAGAGCTTCTGGCCACAATAGGAGGGATACTATCGGCATTGTTGACATTGATTTCAATTAAATGTTTACCCGGTGTAAGATAAGAAGAAAGGTCATATTTCTGTGGAGAGGAAATACGGGAATTATAGTGGATAATTCTACCGTCAATAGAAACTGAAGATGGCTTGCTGCGTTCTATAAAAAGTTCTATCTGTTTATCTTTCCAATTTTGAGGAATTTCTATATTCCGGCTATAAGTGGCGTTTCCCGCAAAAGAAAATTCTCGTCGCAGTTGAGCTGTGTTATCACTTTCAGGATTATAAACCGATTTATGGGCCATGTCGAGAGTACCCGGGAGATTAATGAATCCTTCTCCGGGAATAGAACTTGGAGCACCCGTTAGCCTGTAAAGCCATTGCCCTGAAAGATCGATAGAGTCTCTAACGGAAGCATCGGCTACTAAGAAAGTTAAGAGGGAAAGAACTGTAGATATAAAGAATTTTTTTATCATTATTGCAAAGTTAATATCTTTTTTCGATAGAGAGCTTAGATTACTATTTCTTGGAGAAAGGAATAAACAGTAGATATGAGTATAAAAAATGTTAAGAATTTGTGTGTTGAAATATAAAGGATTAACTTTGCACTGCAAAAGAGGGAACACCTCGACTCAGGGTCTTTTCATTTAGCCGGATAATGATGGCAATGGAAGATTCTTTATTTTTTTACTCTCCGGAGAAAGACTCCGGAGGATTTTTAATTATCCAAAACAAAAAAGAGACAGAAAATGGCGACTTATCTAACACAAGAAGGATACGATAAAAAAATGAAAGAACTGAACGAATTAGAAGCTCAGAGGCCATTTATCAAGCAGGCAATAGCCGAGGCAAGGGATAAAGGTGATCTTTCAGAAAACGCAGAATATGATGCAGCCAAAGAGGCTCAAGGAATGTTGGAAATGAAGATTGCTAAAATAAAAGAACTTATAGCAAGTGCACGTATCATCGATGACAGCAATCTTAACACGGAGGTGGTGCAACTCCTCAATACAGTCACTATAAAAAACACAAAAAACGGAATGCAAGTAAGCTACACAATTGTAACTGAAAATGAAGCCAATTTCCGTGAAGGTAAGATAGCCAGCACCACACCTATAGCTCAGGGACTCATGGGCCATAAAGTTGGTGAAAAAGTAAAGGTAAAAGCTCCTGCCGGTGAATTGGAGTTTGAAATCCTTAAGATAGAGATCTGAAGTTAAATAGATTATTTTATTATAATCAAAAATAATTTATCATGACAATATTCAGTAAGATCATAGCAGGAGAAATTCCTTCATATAAGGTAGCTGAAGACGATAATTTTTATGCCTTTCTTGATATCAATCCTATAGCTTGGGGACATACTCTTGTCGTGCCGAAAAAGGAAGTGGATTATATCTTTGATATGGAGAATAAGGATCTTGGTGAAATGGCTGTGTTCGCAAAAAAAGTGGCTGAAGCTATTAAGGAGGCTATACCATGTAAAAAAGTCGGCATGGCAGTTTTAGGTTTGGAAGTGCCCCATGCACATATACATCTTTTGCCATTAAAGAATGAAGGAGATATGGATTTCAAGCATAAGATAGAAAATCCTTCTCCGGAGAAAATGAAGGAGGTTTGTGAGGCAATCGCCTCTAAGTATAAGGGTTGATTATAGTATAAAAATAATATATTATAATTTTAAAGCGATTCCATTCTTTGGAACCGCTTTTTTTGATGTTCTTTGCTTTTATCTAAAGACCCAATTGAAAAGTATTGTGCACTTTATTATTTTATCCCAATAATTTTATAAGTAAGATTGCGAAAGAATTTTGCAGCAATTTTAGAAACCTTATATAATTAGAATGAGCTCTAAATAAAAGCTTCTATATCTTTTCATAATCTGTCGGTAATAATTGCCGCTTTTAGCATTTTTACCGCTACACTGCTTTTAAATCCTTAATTTCAAAGTAATTGCCTAGTTTTTCTTTTCACTGTAATAATACTGTTATTTTATAGCATTTATTGCTTCCTTATATAGTATAACAGCAGTTTCCTCATCCATACTATTTGGGGGTATTGGAATAAATTCACTTTTTATTATAGTTCCGAGTAAAGTTAAGGCTGCGAGATAACTACCTTCTAAAGATGGGTGAAAATTGTCATCGATATAAAGTTCAATTTCCGGATATTTATCCCTGATGTTCCTCCATGCAATTCCTACAGGAGCGACAGTGCCTCCGTTTTCATAAGCTAAATCTATATAGGTTGTAATGATCCTGTCTTGCATTAAGTCATAGGTATCATCAAGAGGATAATCCGTTTGACGAATGTTGCCATTTTTATGACCCCAAGTCATATAATAGATTGTTTCTACTTCCGGAGAATATTTCTTTGCCAGACTGTCAATTTCAGCTGCATAGGGAAAAATATTTTCTGCTATGAATTTAGTGGAATATGCGGGGGTTGAACTGAATTCCTGCATTACTACATAATCCCAGCCTCCTTTTTCCAACTGACGTATTAATTCAGGGTTTTGAAGATGTCCTTTAAAACTTTCTCCTCCTTTAAGAATTCTTGTAGTTGAAACCGGAATTTTGTTTAGTTTAGCCATATCTTCAACCATTTTTGGGACATCGTTAAAGAAAGTAAAACTATTACCTATCCATAAAATCCTAACTGAGTCAGGGCATTCATGATTGATTTTTATTTCAGAAGATTCATTTTGTGCTCTAACAAGAATTCCAATAGAAAGAAAGCACATTAAAAGAAAAACTATTATTCTCATTTTTAAAATAAAATTGAGGTTAACATTATTGGAGTATCTTAAAATCCTAAGGTTCTTTAGATTACCTTAGATTATCAGGGTAAAGATAATTAATTTAGGTAACTTAAATCTCATATGATTTTAAATTTTGATATCTTAGATGTTACAGAGATATAATTAAGAGAAGAGGCATTGTTTTTCAGTATAATGGAAGTCGGCGAAAACAAACTTATGGATATTAGCTTGTCATAATATTGGATTAAAGGATTTCTAAATCATTAATTTATATTCGAGGAACGTTGTTAATGTAAAAACAAGAAAGCGATAATGTTAAATCACTTTTACGGGAGGTTGTCCATAATGGTATTATACATCTAATCTTTTACCCTCAATATTGTAAACCAAGACTTCTTTTATCCACCTACATAGTAATGAGATTATCTTATCCTCGGTTTCTGTTATCCGATTTATAAGATGAGAGATAGGAATATTTCCATTTTGCTTTTTTTTCGATTTTATTATATTCCTTGCCAGCTAAATTATTAACCAATTCATCTATCAGAGGCTTAAATTCAATTAAGTTCATATTCGCGGATAAATTTTTTGAGGATATCATTATACTTATTCTTTATTTCATTGAGAAAAGATGTCACGGTTTGTTCAATATCGTCTAAGTCCTCAATGTCAGCACGTTTATTAAATTCATTCAGAATAACTCCATCACTGCCGTAAAACTCACCCTTGATGTCTAACATTCCGTTATTTAATTGATAGCCTATTTCAATTGTCAGCAAGTCAATATCCTTTTCGTTCAACAATTCCTCCTTGAGTAAAATTTCCAGATATTTTGTATCCGTAGAATTAGATGATGCACTATCTGTACTCAATAAAATTTTCTTCGTAGAATCCTTACTTTTGAAAAAATCAAAAGTAGTATTGAGAATCTTATCGACAATTTTACTTATTTCTTTCAGCCTTTCCATTGATTATTTGCAATTTATTATTCTTTAAAATTAAAATCAACTATAGTAGGATCAATTGATTCACCAAATTCGGATACTGAAGATAACTCGATGAAGAATCCATAATTCCGATTAATTCTGGAATCTATAATTTCATCATGTTTTCTTTTGAGACCTATTATTC
>JAFLTS010000022.1 GCA_022509185.1 Muribaculaceae bacterium
TACGCCGATAGCGGTATTTTTCCGTTGGAAGGGTGGGTTTGAAGACATATAAAAGCGTTTACTTACGCTTGATTCTTGGCAGTTCTTGAAATCTGGCAATTTCAAAAATACGTCGTCAAGGATTGAGTAACAGTAGATGCCTTGGGTATGATAAAATATCCGTCGGGATTATGCTTTATGGCATGTCCCTATTGGTGTATAATTATATCATACGGCGTAGGCTCTGCGTTGCTCGTTCTACTTTCCGGGCAATGCGAAGGCCTTTAGCGGCAGGACGAGTAACAAGTACGGATCCTGCGCTTTTTATTTTATTAATCCTCGGTAGGATCAAGAGGAATTTAATTTATTACGAAATGTTTAGAAAGGTTTGTTCGTCAATCTATAAATTATCAATCATAAGTATTTTATTAATTTTTTCTTCTTGTAATAAAGATATAAATTCTATTGGAGATCCGCACTTTGATGTGGACGGAACACCTTTGTACACTGTTGAATTTTTTGTACCTAAAAGGCCATCTTCTGCTAAATTATATATCGAGACGTCAGGAAGTATGAAAGGATTTTTTCGGGCAAATCAGGCCAATAAATTTAAAAAGACGGTATGGTCTGTATTTTCTGGGTTACAAAATGCAACCGATAATAACGTTTACACCATGTCAAATGGAGGAGATATTGACTCTCCCATATCTTTAGGTGAATTCCGAAAGAAAATGAATGGTGGAGGTTTCGTATCTAATACTTCCACTCAGATACCGATGATGTTATTAAACATTATAAAACAAATAGATCCTGAAAAGGATGAAGTAGCGGTTCTTGTTTCAGATATGAAATACAGTCCAATGGGTCCAGATGCTGCACCTACAGTAACTCAATATCAGGAACAGATAAGGAATTTAACAGGGTCCCATAATTATGGAGTTGCATTTATTTGTGCTGATTCAGAATTCTTAAATTCAAATAATTCTATTGCGGAAGAAAATTCTCCATATTATTATATTATAATTGGGAAACCAGAAAATGTAGCTGCACTTAGGAATGATATTGTCGCTTGGTGTGAATCCACAAACTCTTATGTTGATTCCGGGGATATGGGTATGAATTATAAGAATCCTCCCATTTCAATTCATAATGTTAAAAATGGAGTTGTTTCTGTAGTTTACCCTAATAATTTAATAACATCTTTCACAAGAGAGATATCTGACACTTGTGAATTTATTTTGAGAGTGGATTTAACAGGATATCCTTCTGTGATGCAACCTATAAATATTGACAGTTGTGTAAATATCACTACCACTTACGGAGCTGATATAATTAAGGAGGTTGTAGATATACAAGATGACCATCATGTTAAAGGTTCATTCGATAGAAAGGCTTATGCAGATATACTTGTAAAGGTATTTAATATGCCACTTGAGGATGAGGTTGTAGAATTTACATTTAATAATAGGAATGGAATGGATGGGAGATATACCGACAGGTTCAATTATATAATTTCAGCAGATGATGAAGATGAATTAGATAGATCATTTTCATTCAATAAATTCATAGAAGGACATTTTAATGCTCGTTTCAATGAATTTGATAAAGAACCAGGAAGGGAAGCTGAATATGAGCCACGCCATCAACGCATTTTGATTTCACATAACTATTAAAAAATTAAGATTCCATGAGTCCCGAAATATTTTTCTTAGTACCCTCCCGAGGTAAGTTTTTAAGTGGGTTTGCTAATGAAAATTTAAAATCACAAGCAACCCAAGTTTGGTCTAGGCTAACTAATTATACCTCATTGCTGATAGTCGTTACAATTTTAGTTGGTATCGGATTGGCAGCTTATTATTACAAGCCTTATAATGAATTGCCGGGACGCCATTATAAGGTTTCTCATTGGGGTATATGGGGTATTATTTCCGTATTGCTAACTTTTATAATAACACTCCTGATTGAATTTTTAGGGATTCATACAAATTTGAAGACTGGGATATATTCTCTTTATTTAATGACGGCTATCAGTAATGCAATATATTGTGCGTTTTTCTATTTCATTACTTCACTGATTTGGTGTAATTTCTTACCTACTAACGCTTATAGATTCTTAGGGCGATGAAAAGAGTATTTGTATTTTGTATTGGAGGAACCGGACTCCGAGTGATGAAATCAATCACCATGTTACTTGCCGCCGGAATGGATGCTAAAGGTTTCACCATCGTCCCTGTTCCTATTGATCCACATTTGGATCTTGAAGAAAAACGTAATCTTCAAACATTACTTGGAGAATATGAAAATATACATAATAGTTGTATCTTAAGTGATGGTCAAAGACTCAACCCTCCTAAAGGTTTTTTTGAAACAAATATTACTGACTTAAAAAATTTAAATGGCCAGCAAAACGATATTTCTGAACCAATCGCAGAAAAACGTTCATTTGGTCAGTATCTTAATATCGGAAAATTAAATTCAGACGATATTAATAATTTTCTTGTACAAACACTTTTCTCACAAGCCAATCTTGATAATGACTTATCAGTCGGGTTCAAAGGTAGTCCAAACGTTGGAACTGTTGTTTTGGGCGAAATGATAAAGGGTGCAGATTGGTTCCAAGCCTTCTGCAATGCCTTTCAACAAGGAGATAGAATATTTATTATAAGTTCTATTTTTGGTGGTACAGGTGCTTCCGGGTTTCCCCTCCTTGAAAAGAAAGTAAGGAATTATACGGATAATACAACCATAAAAGATGCGATGATGGGGGCCATCTCAGTTCTTCCATACTATGCTCTTGAAGATCCAGGTATTACAGATAGCGATATAGACTCTGCAAATTTCCTTACAAAGACTAAATCAGCTTTAGCATATTATGAAAACAGCATAGAATCAGACTATCATTATTATGTAGGTGAACAAGGGATGAAAGTCACTTATCAGAATGATGAGAAGAAGCAGGAAGATAAGGCACATTTTGTAGAACTTGTAGCAGCAAGTGCTTTATTTGATTTTCTGTCTAAATCCGATGACAGACCAGACACAAGACAAACAATGTCAAGATCAATAAAAGAAGATGTGGAATCTTTGTCACTATCCTCTTTAGGGGATGCTTATAAAGACATTGTTAAAGCTTTGGCAGATATGACTATACTTTCGAGAATAGTTTCTTTCCTCCCGGAAGAAACACAGTTCCCCTTGACAAAGAACAGGGGATATGATTCTGACTTTTACAATGATAAATCATTTGTCGCTTTAAAGAATTTTTTAGAGCGTTTTGCAGTATGGTATGAAGAGCTGGCATCTAATAAGAGAGGATTTGCCCCATTAAATATAGCCAATGTTAAAGTAAGAAAAGCTCCATTATCAAATTGGATAAAGGATTTTTCATTGGATGCGAAAGATGAATCATATTATCTACTTGAAATGATTAGAGCCAGCAATAAAGATTCTAATCCTTCCAACACAATTAAATTCCGTAGTTTTCTGGACTATGCATATAAAGCAATAAATAAATACACCGGTAAAATAATGTAATATGAGTAGTGTAGATTTAAACATCATAGAACGTGGTCTTAAAGGACAGGAATGGACTGCCGAAAAGGGTCCAATTACAGCCGGTGACCTTGCTAATATAGCAGAACAAAGAACTAATAATAGCAGTGCCTTAAATGCTCTTCCGACACCTTTTGCTCGTTTCTTTGTTTTTAAAGAAGCATTCAGAAGGGCATTGGAAGAGTTGAAAGATAAAAAGAAGATTGCTGGAGATGCCTATAATCGACTTGTTTCTGATGCGTTAGACATTTTTGAATTGCTTTACAATCAAACTTATCATGCAAGCCGTTGGGAGGATTCTCGCAAAATAAATATCTATGAATGGGATTATACCCAACAGCTTCCGGAACTTAAAAGGCAAGTGCCCATTTTGGCAAGTGCCATAGAGAATTATTTCAAGAGCGATTTAAAAGCTGCGTCAAATAAACTTTTCTTTGTAGTTTTAACTGAAAACGGACGCGATTATCTTTTGGCAACATCTTCACCTTTTACAGGTTTTATAACACCTCCGGACTTAGATAAGAAGGTGGATACAAGAGGTAAAAATCCAACTCAATTCATAGGTAAAAGATATGAAAAATTCCCTTCGATTCATCGTAAAAGCGGAGGAACATACTTCAAGGATATAAAGTTGTTTGGCGACAGAGATAAATCCTTTAAAAATTATATGTATTATCTTGTCAATAATGACGAATTAGGACAAGAAATGCGGGAGCTGAGAGATTATATCAAGCAGTTTGCTATTTTTGACCAGGATATTATAAAAGGGTGGGAACCTTCCGTACAACCTATTATATCAACAGACTCAAATGAAGTAAATATCAACGGTCTCACTGTTTATAAAGATAACAGTATAAGTACTGTCAATTTCTTCAACGACACATTAATAAAACTCCCATTCCGATTGTCAAAAGAATATTATCATTCTATGAAATATGCTAATGACAACGAGGATCGAGATTACGATTTCATTATTCCAATAAGTAAAGAAGGATTGGAAAAAGTCGAAGGAGATTTTGAATGCTCCTGTAAAGTAACTGCTACAAAAGTTATCGTTTCCTTGTCATATAAAGGTCATAAAGCAGAAAAAGAATATACCAATGATGGATTGGGAAGTAACGGAAGAATTGTCAATTTGAAGGATCGTGAAAAAATTAATTTCAATTTGGCCATTTTCCCAAATATTCTTTCCCCAACTGACAAAGAAAATAATTATTTCAAGATAATGGCTGTGGTCAATGATTCAACCACAGACTACCGTCCATTCTCAATAGATAAACTGGATTTAAGTTTTTATTACAGAGAGGAAGAAAAGTTTAAAGAAATTGAAGTCATAGACACAGACAATTATTTTTCAAAATTTGGTATTCATCCAGCAGTTATACGTTCAAAACAAAATGAAGGCCAGGAAATAGATGCAAGCTCTAAATTTTATGAAGTTTTCAACACTAAGTTTGATGCCATAAATGTACGTTTTGGTCTTGACAGTGGAGAGACCGAAGGTTTTCTATTCCCAAAATGGAAGGTAGCCCAACGGACAAATGAATCTTATACCTATGCGATTGATTTAGGAACTACAAATACATATATTTCCTGTACAAAGGATAGTGACGATAACGAACCGGAACAGTTGTCAATGGATGAGCCAATGGTGGCATTTCTTCATGATGTTAAGAAGTCAAAGCAGCATCCGACTGTTTCCTTGATAGAAAGTGCCATAGATCCAAAGTCACGGAAGAATTTCAATACAGAATTTATTCCGGCCATGATTGATGGACATATCTTCAAATTCCCTATTCGAACAGCATTGGTTATCCCAAGAAACGATAAAAGTGCTACAAATCTTTTTGATAATAGCAATATTGCTTTTTTCTATGAAAAGACAACCGGATTGGGAAATCAAACAATTCTTACCGATCTCAAGTGGCAAAGTTCTCATGAAAGAGAGTTAAGAATATTTATAAGAGAACTTTTGCTTATTGTAAAAACAGACATCCTTCAAAAGAATGGTTTATTATCTGCAACTAAGATAATATGGTTCAAACCTTTAAGTTTTAAGACTGGAGCAAGAGACTTGTATAATAAAATTTGGACGGAAGAAGCTAAAGAGGTCCTTAACATACCTTCGTCACAAATTGAAAATATATCAGAATCAGAAGCTCCATATTATTATTTTAGAAAGAAAAATGCATTCCAAAGCATCGATGCAGTATCAATTGTAGATATAGGTGGAGGTTCCACTGACTTTATATATTTCGCTGATAGTAAACCTCAAATTGCTAACTCAGTTCATTTTGGGTGTGATGTACTCTGGGGTAACGGATTCAATGAGTATGATAATGCCAGAGACAATGGTATCTATCAAAAATATGTTGAAGCAATTCATTTTGACGATGAAGAGTTAGAGAAATTAAATCTACAAATGAGGATGTCCCCGGAAACCTCCACTAAGGATATCTTGAACTTCTGGCTTAGCAACGATGATAAGAGCGAGATTTCTAAAAAGCTTCGGGATGCATATAAACCACTTTTCTTATACCATTTTGCCTCTATAGTTTACTTTATGGCGAAAATGTATCATGCAAAAGGATTGGAATGTCCACGTTCCGTTCTTTTCTGTGGAAATGGAAGCCGGTATATAGATGGGTTTATTTCTTCCAATACAGAAACTGTAGAACAAATTGTTACAGCAATTTTTAAAAATGTTTACGGTAGTGACATTAAGAAAGTTCAAGTAATCTTACCGGAAGTAAGGAAAGAAAGTACCTGCTATGGAGGTTTGTACCGTAAAAAAGGAGTCGATATCCCCACGGAATTTAATTTCCAAGGGATTGACTCAACGGAATATGAGAATGTGGAAACTCTTAAGAAAGCATTCCCTTCCATTAGGAAGGACCTTCTTGTGAATTTCAACAATTTCAATAAGCTATATAAAGAATTATTGAACATCCTTGTCCGGAATGGAGAATTAGAAAACTTTACAGCAACGGATAAGATAATTAATCTTATTTCATCGGATCTTGAAGATTCATTGACGAAAAATTTCAAGACCCAGGTAGTTGAGACTTTGAATGACAATGAGGTTTATCATGATTCTGTATTCTTCTTGCCGGTAATTGATAATGTTTTAAAACTCACTAAGATATGAATTGGACCACTCTAATAATTTCAATTGTTATAGCGGTAATTTTCTTCATAATTCAATGTTTATATTTTTCTAACAATCTCAAAAAACTTAAGATAGTAAGAAATTTTTTTAATAAGGAAAAGGATTATGAGGTCTTAGGAGAAGGTGAAAATTCTCAGTTAAATCCATACGTTGCTCCAGAAAATTCAAATCTTCGGAAACTTATTTTAGAGTTAAACGCATATACGGAAAAAAATCATGGAACAACTGATTTTTCAATAATTCAAAATAAAACAGAAAGAAAAATCGAACTATTGTATGAGGATGCCACTTCAAGGTTAGCATTCCCAATATATATAGGTTTGATGGGGACTTTCCTTGGAGTATTCTTAGGCCTGTTGTTGTTTGATATTGGTTTATCAACCTCCAAAGAAGGTATCACTGACGAATCCATAAGTAATCTTATATGGGGTGTCCTTATTTCAATGTCAACAAGTTTCTGTGGACTTTTACTTTCCACTATTTCTAACCATAAGGCAAGTGAAGTAAGGAAAATTGTAGATGAAGACAAGAGCACATTCTTCGATTATATCCAAACAGAACTGATGCCTACTCTTGGTGTGAGTATGGTAGCGGCTCTGAATAAATTGCATCATACAATTAACCTGTTTGAGCCATCATTTAACAGAGTAATTGATAGATTCCAAAACACTTTTGATAGTTGTACCCAACGTTTTGGAAATGCATTTGAACAAAATGTAGTTGTAGTTTCTGAAGCTGTTAGGGTGATGGGAGAAAATATGGATAAGATTAACGAAAATGTTGATCTCCAAGCCCAACTCCTTAAAACCCTCAAATCAAAAGGTGTGGTAGACTCCTTAAATGCATTTGTTAGAGCAGCTCAATATTTTGATTATGTAACCGATGCTATAAATAAATTTGAAGAGGAGCGTGCTAAAATATCACGTTCCATCGTGGATTTGGTAGAGACACAGAGACAATATAACAATTCACTTGAAATACCTCTGTCGGTTGCAAATAAAATCAATGCAATACTGGCACGTGTCACAGACTTTGAAAAGAGTATAAATGCTTTAGGTAAGTCCATAGAAAAAACTCAACTTTTAGGAAATTCCGAACTTGAACTTGTCAAAGAACAACTCACGGCAATAAAGAAAAAACAAACTCTTGCCATGCGTTATATTGAGACAGCAGATGGTCACTTGGAAGATATTTTCAAAAAGCAGAGCGAAGTATTGCGAGATCTTAATAAGAAGTTTGAAGCTTCCATTCAAGGTTATGCAGATAAGTTGGACAATGTTCTTGAAGGTTTAGGTAAAGAAATGCAACAGCGTAGAGCTGAAATTGTAGCTGCACTTGAAGAAAAATTCTCATTGGATCAGATACAGCAAGAATTTACCCAACTAAACAAATTGAGTAAAATTGAAGAATTACTTACCTCCATTAATACCAAGAGTTCACGAGAAGAGATTAATTCTGTCTTGAAAAATACAAGGGAAGAAGTGCAATCCATAAGGAAAACCCTCTCTTCTTTAATAGAGGAAGTTAAAAAGAAATCTGAACCAGAGAAACCAGCTTCAGGAGGCGGTATCTTCGGGGGATTATTCGGAGGCCGTAACAGATAGAATTAATGGATAATCGAAGAAGTAAGACATCATTTTGGCCGAGCTATGTGGACATCATGACCACATTGTTCGCCATTATGCTCGTACTTTTTGCGGTTTCATATAGTAGATTCAAAATTAAACAAAAAGAATTAGAAGAATTTAAAGATAAATACGAAGAAATAGTTTCAATTTATAAGGCTGTAGACAACATAGATCCCAAATATTTTGAATTTAATAAAGATTATCTCAAACACATATTTAGAATTCAGGTCAATTACCAGAAAGGTAAATTTGCTTTAAACGATCTTATGCAGGATGACCCCCATTCAACTCAGTTTGATACTATTCAAGCCAATGCAATTCGACGTCAAATAATAGATGCCGGAGAAGAAATTCGTCATACGATTCAAAATCTTCAACAAAATGATTCTATAAGAACAGATATAAAGTATTTGGTTGTTATAGAAGGACAGGCTTCTGCTGATGGGTATCATCGGGATGATTATTTCAACAATGATGTTTTAAGTTATCAAAGGGCACTTAAACTCCATGAGTTCTGGCGTGATGAAGCCGGCATAGATTTCACGAAAATGGATAAATGTGAATTAGTGATTGCCGGTAGTGGAGAAGGAGGAGTTCCAAGAGCAGAAAGAATAAATATGGATGATGATTCTCGTAATCAAAGGTTCCTAATTCATATTGTTCCGGTAATTGGAGATATTCATTTAGACCCGAAGTTTCAACGATAAAAATTAAAGTTCAATAAAACCGGGTACATTTATTTTGATTATTGTCATTTCGATAATGATCTTAATCGTTTGTTTAAGATCATGTGAGGATGAAGATTATTTTGAAGATACTGAAATTGAAAATTCCATTGATACAATAGTGGAAACTATACGGGAATTTCCATATGGAAAACCAGTACAAAATTATGAGGTTCCGAAAAAGGATATTCCTTCTAAAGAAATAGTTGCCGAATGGCCTGATTCAATTTATAAATCTGTTGAAGGCTATTCTTTTTTAAATGATATACAAAGAGAGGTTATCATCGAAGTTAACAAATGTCGTACTAATCCTTCCCGATATGCAGATGAAATATTAGTACCTTTTCTGAATTCGATAGGCCCTGACACTGTGTATGTAGATTCTAATGGATTAAATATAAAAATGAGGGAGGGTAAGTCGGCAGTTCAAGAAGCTATTAAATCGTTAATGACTCAGAATCCCAAAGGCATGTTAAGGCCAAAAGATTATCTATGTAAAGTGGCCATTGACCATTGTAAAGACCAGGGGCCAAAATGTTATGTGGGACACGGTGGATCCGATGGTTTTGGACCTGTGACAAGAGTAAGGAGATATAATCCCAATGTGGAGGGATCGGAGAAAATATTGATTATGGAAGCAATAGTGCTATTGAAATTGTTCGCAACCTAATTGTGGATGATAGAGTAGAATATAGAGGACATCGGGATAATCTTTACCATAATTATAGAAATATCGGGTTGGATTTGGTGAACATGCAAGTATAAGATATATGTGTATTATGGATTTTGAAACTTTAGGAATTAACATTCATGTAGCTTAAATAAAGTTAAAAACGTTAAATCTTACCTTCTTTTATCGGCAAATTTGTCCTGAAATCACTTTTCTACGGTATTAGCTACAATAAATTAATAGTCAAGGATATACATATTTGTTGAGTGGTCCGGAATGACTTCTGTTACTATTCCTAATTCTGTGACTACGATTGGAGATTATGCTTTCTCCCAATAAATCATATAAAATAGCTTTATAATATTATTTAATTTACAACGTACCTTTTCTCTTAATTCTATTAAAAAAGGATTATCTGAAAAGGTACGTTTTCTTTTCATGTTAATAAAAACTGTCTTAAGGTTAGTATTTATAAGAAAACTAAAGAATTTTATATGTCCCTGATACTTTGTCCTTTCCTTTAATCCTTAGATTTTTTTATTATTTTAAGGAACTTTGATAATCCTCGTTTAGTTAACTTTGAAATATTTTTCAAGGTTTATGAAGCTTCCCCCTATTTTCATTTTGATTGTTTTGTGCTATTTTTCTTTACCATTGACAGCACAAACTGAATTGGATTCAGTGTCGGTGAATGAACTAAGGGAAGTGGTAGTCACGGAATTTTCCGCCTCCAGCAGAATAAACAGTCATTTGGGAAGTGAGGTTCTTGAACTTAACCAGCTTTCTCTGACACCTCAGATGTTTGGAGAAGTAGATATTCTTAAATCAATCACACTTTTGCCCGGTGTTAGGAACGAAGCCGAGGGTGCAGGAGGCTTTGAAGTAAGAGGGGGGAATGCATATCAGAATCTTGTATTGATGGATGGAATGACTCTTTATAACCCCTCCCATCTTATGGGAGTGTTTTCCACTTTCAATGAAGATGCTATGAGTAGAGCAGTCTTACACAAAGGTCCGATTCCGGCCACACTAGGAGGCGCTTCCTCTTCCGCTTTAGAGACTTATATGAAACCGGGTTCCCTAAATAATTTTAATTTTTCAGGCACAGTAGGAATATTGAATGCTAAAGTAGCGGCAGATGGTCCTATAATAAAAGATAAATTATCATTTGCTGTTTCAGCTCGCAGATCGTATGTGGATCTTTTATTGAAGTTAATTCCCCAATACAAATCCACTGTAATGAATTTTTATGATATAAATGCCAAAATCAGATATAAGGTAGATTCTTCCAATACCATTGATCTTTCATTTTTCAATTCCAGAGACAATCTGGCTGTGTCGAAATTAATGGAGATGAGATGGGGAAATCTGGCCGGAAGTTTAAATTGGTTTTTAAACAATGATAATTTATTACTAACATCCACGGCATCGGTAACGAATTATACCACTGATATGGGAATGAGCATAATGGATGCCAATCAGAAACTTAAAGAATATATACGGAGTTATTCCTTAAACGAAAAATTTGATATAGAGTTTTCAGAAAATCAAAAACTGGACTTCGGATTTCGTTCTGAACTTTTTCAGGTGAAATCAGCTGACATGATCATCCGTGAAACTCATCAAAAAGAGATGCGCTCAGGATGGCAAAATGCCGTATGGGTTCGTTATGAAGGATCTTTCTTCTCAAAATTATACATTGAAGCCGGTTTAAGAGGCTCCTTATTTTCGGCTTTATCACAATCCCGGTTTCATTATTTCCTTGCCCAAAACGAAATTCCTCCCGAATTCTCTTCCAAGAATTATTTTAATTTGGAGCCTCGTGGAAGCATTAGGTTTCAGATAAATGACTGTCATAATATAAAGGCCGGAATTTCGGTTTCAACTCAGAATTTGCATGGAGTCAGATCTACCTTTACCACCTTCCCTTTTGACCGCTATGCCTTAACTTCATCCTTTGTAAAACCAGAAAGCACGACTCAATATTCACTGGGATATGCCGGTATGTCCACATCCGGGGGCTGGGATTGGAGTGTTGAAACCTATTGGAAAGACATGAAAAATGTCTACGACTATAAAGATGGCGTTACCATGTTTTCAAGAATCAGTCTGGAAAGTCTCATTCTTTCAGGTGTAGGGAGAAGCTACGGTCTTGAGTTAATGCTCAGGAAAAATTTAGGGAAATTAACCGGATGGGTTTCTTATACCTTATCAAAGACAGAGACTAAAATACCGGGAATAAATAATGGGGACTGGTATAAGGCATCAAATGACCATCGAAATGATTTAACTGTTGTAGGTCTTTATGAGTTCAATAAAAATTGGAATTTATCCCTCTCATGGTCTTATTCGTCAGGGCGTCCTCTCACAGCTCCGGATGCCAAATACCAGGTAGGTGGAACAACTTGTTATTTTTACTCAGAACGAAACTCATATCAGACACCTTCCTCACATCATTTAGACATTTCTGCCCGATATATCAAAATTGGCAAGAGGTTTACATCAATCCTTTCTTTCGGCGTTTATAATGTTTATTCTCATCAAAGCCCATTTGTAATATATTTTGAAGATGATCCTACCAAGCCTTCCGGCACACGGGCTGTTCAGCAATCTCTATTCCCTATTTTACCATCGGTCTCTTATACTCTTAAATTCTGACTATGAAAAAAATCCTTTGTATCATTATTGGTTTCTTATTTCTCTCCTGTGAAAAGGAACTTGATTTTGAATACCATTCTATCACCCCTGAGTTGGTGATAGAAGGAATCTTAACGGAGGATGGAATAAAAGTATCCTTGACTAACACCACACCTATGAATGAACCCTTTTCAGATATGAGATTATCCGATGCCAAAGTGGTTTGTGAGGATATGGAAACCGGTGACATCATATACCTATATCCCGATAAAGAAAACTTTTACACAAACTCTTTTGAAGGATTGATTGGTCATAGATATATATTGAAAGTGGAAAGAGAGGATAAAATATTTGAATCGGAATGTGAAATGAGAAAAGCACCTGAAATTTTAGATATGGAATTCCAGTGGATTAAAATGCCCTATGATCATGTAGCTGTATTGCAAATTTCATTCAAAGATTTCAATACCCCCGAGGATTTTTATTGGCTTAAGGTATATCGTAACGACGAACCTTATAAATGGATTATTTCGGACGATAGAAGTGCTGTTAATGGTGTTATTAACGAAGTGATCATGACATCTCGAAAGAATTTGGATGAAGAAGATGAAAAAGACATTTTAAGAGAGGGGGATATTGTGAAAGTTGCCATTAATACTATCTCGCGTGAGATGTACGATTATCTAATCGCTTTAGAAAACGACAGCAACGGACCATCTATGTTTTCGGGAAACTACTGTTTAGGTTATTTTATGGCTTCAGGAGTTTCGATTGACTCAATTGTATTCCATCCTGATGATCTGCCTTATTTTAATTAATCTTTAAGATCCGCTGTAATATTATTCTAATAACTTAAGGTATCTTTACTTCAATAAATATAAAATTACGGGAAGAAAAACATTCAATGGAATATTCCTTAATTTTCATTGATTATCTTCTTTTTCCTATAATCGACCAAATTGAAACCACAACCATTTATGAATAATAGTTTTTCTCTATCGAAAATGCAAATTTCTTTCTTAAGATGAATGATAAGATAGTATAAGCTACTCCCATCCAGAAACTTAACTGAAAAGCAAATGTATTTATCGATTTTATCTTAAAGAGTTTGGATATTCCGGTGATAATAAAAGGTTCTGCAGATATCGCTATATATAACGCGCACAATACCAATGCCAGCCCGAATATATTTTTTTTCGGATCTATGATGGCATAACTCGTTTTATCGTAAATCAATGGCTGGGCAATACCAAAGGCCCATCCGGAAAGAACAGCTCCGCAATACATCGCCCAGGTTTTTGGAATAAATACAAATAAAGCTAAACCTACGGTTACTAAAAATCCAATCAAGGGAAAGACCAATGACTTAAACCCTTTTAATATATTTTCCAATACAAAACCTGATGACAATACCGCAATAAAGAATACAGCCATTACATCTGCTCCTAACTTAGGATTCATATTATTCTGTATCAATAATTGTGGAAGATAAATCACAATAACAAAAGTGACAAACGTGATATAAACATTATTACCAATCAAGGCCCATATTCTCTTCCCAATTAATCCACTTTTATTCCCCGGGGAAATTTTAGCCTGATTCAACTGAGCCGGGGAAGCACTTATGGGGATATCACCAAAGCCTGGTATATATTTAAGCCAGTAACAAAATATTAATGGTACTACAGATACTAAATAAACAGCAAAAGGCAAATGCCAATTATTTTTTTGAATTAGGAATCCTATAACAAACCCGGCCACAACTGTGCCAAAATTAGAAACAGCTGATTTAACTCCTAAATTTCTTGTACGGTATTTTCCATTAAATGAATTCACAACAAATCCCATAGCAAATGGTATCAGTATCCCGTCGGCCACTCCCAAGAGACAACAGGCTACTATCAATCCATTCATATCCCTGGCCACTAAATATAATATGCCGCTGCCAAAGAAAATTATCAGTGCAATGGTAACTAAAACTAATTTATGCTTATAATCAGACAGTTTCCCGGCTATAAGTACGAACGGTATTATCACGAAATTCGGTAAAGTAGTGAGAAGCTGAATTTCCAGTTCAGAAGTGTGTAAGGTCTCCCTCAATTTTCCCTCTATGGGAGCAACAGCCACTCCGGGAAGATTGATTATAAAGCAAACTGACATAATGGCTATATATGTCAGAACCGGAATGGGCTCTTTGCCGGTCTTTATCATAGGAATCTAAAAATTATTAATCTCACCTTATCATTCTAACAAAATAATCACCCTCACCGTTCAAAATAAAGAATGCGCCAAGGTCCTCCCTGGCGCATCTCTATATCCATAATAAAAGATTTATTAATCTTCCTCTTGTGTTTCAGCGTATTCTTTAAGAAGTTTGTCCTGTACATCACCCGGAACAAGTTCATAAGAGGAGAATTGCATTGAGAATGATCCTCTACCACCGGTGATTGAGCTCAGTGATGTAGCATAAGATGACATCTCTTTCAAAGGAACCTTAGCATTCAATTTAGGTATACCGCCTTCTGAATCCTGATCCATGATGATACCACGACGTCCGTTCACATCCTTCATAACGTCGCCCATAGTGTCAGCCGGAGTGATAACTTCTACATCGTAAACCGGTTCCAGAATCTTCGGATTTGCCTGTTTGAACGCCTGGGAGAATGCATTACGTCCTGCCAGACGGAATGAAATTTCATTGGAGTCTACCGGGTGCATCTTACCGTCGTAGATCATCACTCTTACGTCACGAGCATAAGAACCTGTGAGCGGTCCTTGTTCCATTCTGTCCATCAGACCCTTTACTATTGCCGGAATAAAACGAGCGTCAATAGCACCACCGACGATACAATTATAAACCACAAGTTTACCACCCCAATCCAAAGGTATTTCCTGTTTGTCACGAACATTAAGCTTATATTCCTGACTTCCGAATTTGTAAGAATCGGGTTCCGGCATTCCTTCAGTATAAGGTTCAATGATCAGATGCACTTCTCCGAATTGTCCCGAACCACCTGACTGTTTCTTATGGCGATAATCCGCACGGGCTGCCTTGGTGATGGTCTCACGATAAGGAATCTTCGGCTCTATAAATTCGATAGGAAGCTTGTCGTTATTTTCTACTCTCCATTTAAGTGTACGGAGGTGGAATTCACCCTGTCCCTTAACAAGGGTCTGTTTTAACTCCTTACTCTGTTCTACAAGGATTGTGGGATCCTCTTCGTGCATACGGGTCAGAATACCCATCAACTTCTCTGAATCGCTTTCTGAAAGCGGTTTGATGGCACGAATATATCTTGGAGCCGGATATTTGATGAAGTCAAACTGATAATCACAACCTTTGGCATCAAGTGTATTACCGGTTCTTACATCTTTTAATTTCACTGCTGCACCAAGATCGCCTGCTTCGAGTTGGTCGGCTGCATTTCTGATCTGACCCGATACAGTGAATATCTGTGCCAGTCTTTCCTTACCTCCTCTTGTGATATTTTCAAGATCGTCACCAGCCTTGAGAGTTCCACTCATCACTTTGAAATAAGAAACCTCACCGATATGGGGCTCTACAGATGTCTTGAATACGAAGATTGAAAGAGGACCATTAGAATCCGGCTTTACTTCCTTGCCTGAGGTAGTTTCAGGTCCGGGAACTTCTGATGGAGAAGGACATATATTGCCAAGGAATTCCATCATTCTTCTCACACCCATATCTTTCTGTGCGCTTACAATAAATACGGGGTAAATCTTTCTGTCGATAAGACCTTTTCTAAGGCCACGACGAATCTCTTCTTCTGTGAGAGCTTCATCGCTGAAATATTTTTCCATCAGCTCTTCATCATTGGAAGCAGCTGCCTCAAGGAGTGCATCATGCATCTCCTGGGCTTTGTCAAGCTGGTCAGCCGGTATATCTGACACTTTTGGAACGCCTCCCTCAGGACCCCATTCGTATTTCTTCATTAACAATACATCGATCATGGAATGGAAATTGGCTCCGGCATCAAGAGGATACTGCACCGGCATTACATTCTGACCGAAATGTTCACGGAGCTGTTCAAGAAGATTGTCGTAATCAACTTTTTCACCATCCATTCTGTTAAGACAGAAAACTACGGGCTTCTTAAGTTTGTTTGTAACACGGAATATGTTTTGTGTGCCTACTTCAACACCATATTCAGAGTTAACAACAATAACTCCGGTGTCACAAACACCAAGAGCTGTGTAAGTATTACCTGTGAAATCATCGGCTCCCGGACAATCCACCATATTCAATTTCTTGCCGTTGAATTCGGCGTTAAACACTGTGGAAAATACTGAATAACCATATTCCTTTTCTACCGGGAAATAGTCTGATACAGTGTTACCACCATCTATTGAACCCCTGCGTTTAATCACACCGCTTTCAAACAGCATAGATTCCGCAAGGGTGGTTTTGCCCGAGCCTTTCGAGCCTATCAAAGCAATGTTTTTGATTTCGTCTGTTTTATAAATCTTCATGTTTTATATTGAGATTTTAAGTGATTTTCTTCCTTTTAGTTATTTCCGGATACACGACTCCGAAATTCTTTGCAATTTACAAAAAATCCACCATGTAGAATAACATGGTGGATATGTTAGAAAACATTTTTCTTTTCAGAACCAACGTGTATAGGCGAAATCCATACGGTGCGGCAAATCCTTGCTCTTGGGATACATCCTCAAAGAATATCTGAAGGCTCCTACGTTTTCGAGTTTATGGTCATACTCGTAGGTATAGATATCACCTTCATGACCCGTTTCTTTCAACGGAGTTGTGCCCATGAATTCAGCTTGGCCGTCGCGGTCACGATATTTTACCAATTCTACTCCTATAGAATCTCCGAGACCCTTGGTATCGATAACACATTTAACATAGATGGAATTTCCTGAAGGTAAGGCTGTGCCACTCGGTGTCTGACCATCGTTAATCTCTACGCTGAGTACCTGCACCTCATCCCATTTTGATGCTATTTTCTCTTTCCATTCCACAATTTCCCTTGCCTTTGCAAAATCGTTTTTCTTCAATTTCTCTGCACGTTTTGCTTCGGGTACATACAGACGTGAAATATAATCGTCGAGCTGACGCTTCATTGTGAAATGAGGTGCGATATTTCCTATGCTTCGTTTGATACGGTCTATCCATTCAGGGCTATATCCTTTATAGTTCTTCTTGAAATATAAAGGCACTATCTCATTTTCAAGCATTGAATAGATTGTTGCAGCATCCAGGCGGTCTTGCTGGGCTTGGTCGGAATAGGTGCGCTTATCTGTCAATGCCCATCCTGCAAGCTCATCAAACTTATAACCTTCATACCACCAGCCATCGAGAACAGAGAAGTTAAGCACTCCGTTCATTTCAGCTTTCTCACCGGAAGTACCGGAAGCCTCAAGAGGACGTGTAGGAGTGTTCAGCCAGATATCTACTCCGGAAACAAGACGTTTGGCCACTATCATATTATAGTCCTCAAGGAAGATAATCTTACCCAAGAATTGTGGCATCTTTGAGATCTCTACAATACGTTTGATTAGCCCCTGACCTGCTCCATCGGCCGGGTGAGCTTTACCTGAGAAGATAAATTGCACCGGATATTTATCATTGTTTACTATACGTGCAAGTCGGTCAAGATCTGTGAACAGAAGATGAGCGCGTTTATAAGTGGCAAAGCGACGAGCAAAACCGATGATTAGAGCGTCCGGATTTATCTTTTCCAAAATGCTTACCACAGCTCCCGGATCTCCCTGGTTCTTTAGCCATTTCTCCTTGAAATCCCTCTTAACAAAGTTAATAAACTTATGCTTCATTGTCATCCTGAGATTCCAGATCTCTTCGTCGGGTACATTAAAGATACCTTTCCAGGCTTCCGGATTGCTCTGATCTTCAAAAAGATGACGTCCAAGCTTTTCTGCATAGAAAGCTTTCCATTCTGATGCAGCCCATGTAGGCATATGCACTCCATTAGTAACGTAAGTTACATGACTCTCATCCGGGCCATAACCTTTCCATACTCCTGCAAACATCTTCTTTGACACTTCTCCGTGAAGCCAACTTACACCATTGGCCTCCTGGCATGTATTCAGTGCGAAGACACTCATAGAGAATTTTTCCGGTGTGTCCGGATTCTCACGGCCCATATTCATCAATTCAGTCCAGGATATACCCAATTTTGCCGGATATTCTCCCAAATACTTGCCCAAAAGGCTTTCTTCAAAATAATCATGACCTGCCGGCACCGGAGTATGCACAGTATAAAGCGAACTTGCCCTTACTACCTCCAAAGCAACATTAAACGGCAGATTGTCTTTCTGAACATAATCTACAAGCCTTTGAAGATTCAGCAACGCTGCATGACCTTCGTTGGCATGATAAATATCGGTCTTGATACCAAGACGGTTTAACATATAGATACCACCGATTCCAAGAAGATATTCCTGTTTCATACGGTTCTCCCAATCACCTCCGTATAATTTATGGGTGATGGAACGATCATATTCGGAATTCATATCAAAGTCAGTGTCGAGAAGATAAAGATTCATTCTTCCTACATTTACTCTCCAGACATGGCAATATATCATTCTTCCCGGATACGGCACCTCAAGAATCATAGGCTGACCGTCTTCTCCCATCACTTGTTCAATCGGTAATTGTTCGAAGTTCTGAGGTTCATAGTTTGCTACTTGCTGGCCGTCGATTGACAATGACTGGGCGAAGTAGCCATAACGGTATAGGAATCCTACCGCTGTCATTCTGACTTTGCTGTCGGAAGCTTGTTTGATATAGTCACCGGCCAACACACCAAGACCGCCGGAATAGATCTTCAGACAATTGCAAAGACCATATTCCATGGAAAAATATGCTACTGAAGGAATATCAACACGCATTTTTTCCGACATATACGCTTTGAATTCGGCATGTACTTTACGGATCCTGTCCATCATGCCGGAATCTTTTTTAACTTCATTCAATCTGGCTGAACTGATACGTTGGAGAAGCATTACCGGATTCTCCCCCACTTCACGCCATAAGTCATGATCCAGGTCACGAAACAGATTCTTTCCTTCACTGTTCCATACCCACCAAAGGTTTTTCGACAATTCCTCAAGAGGCTGGAGCTCTTTAGGAAGTTTAGCACTTACAGTAAGACTGCGCCATACGGGCTCATTCGTGTTACTTACCTGCAATTTCATATTATAACTTTTGATTGTGTTCTTTAAATTCTTTGATCTCTTCTATTTTTGGCCGTAATAAACGCAGTATAGTAATAGAAGATAAAATATTTCCAGTCAGCTTTCTCAGCTGTCGTCATGGCTGATTCCATGCTTAGTTTCCTTGAATCCGCCGGCGCTTTGGAAAATTCAGACAACTGACGTCCAATTTCATGAGCAACTTCCTGATAATTGGAATCATTACGTGGAACTACTCTCACGCCCGTTTCATAGAGTGAATTTTTATTATTGCTTAGAATCCATTGTCCGAACCCGCTCTTATCACTTGTGATCGTGGGGATTCCGAATGCTATACTCTCCAATGGGGTATATCCCCAGGGTTCATAATAAGACGGGAAAATGGTTATATCTACCGCCGGCAGCAGATCATAATAAGATATATTCACTATTCCGTCGTTACCATCAAGATAACATGGTATATATATAACGTTTACTCCATCCCCTATCTTGTGTTCCTTCTCAAGATTATCGATCCTTCGGGCTACGGAATCATAATCCATATTATGAAGCATATGGGTGATATAATCCGGCCCTTTTTCTGATGTCTGATTATTCCCCTTACCCTTAGTTTTATTTTCATTCAAATCCTCGCAAGGGTGAGACACCCATGCCGGAACAAGAACAAGCGCAATTAATTCCTTTTGAGAATCCGTTTGTTCATATTCGGCTAAAGAATCAAGATAAAGATCGAGACCCTTGTTCCGATATTCATTTCGTCCCGAAGTCGCTACTATCAAAGTATCTTCCGGAAATTTCTTCCCTTTAAGTTTTTCGGCTATAGAGAAAATTTTAGCTCTACCTTTCTTCCTTAAAGTCTTGTATTTCCTGTCACCGGGCACAAATCCCGGTTCAAATCCATTGGGAGTGATTGCCTGCGGACGTATATCAAGCAGCTTTTCAGCTTCCCGGGCCGTAATTTCACTAACGGCCGTAAAACAGTCGGCTGTCTTCGCTGTAGTTTTTTCGAGACTATGTTTGGCCTCCATATTCAACTCTCCGGCCATCTGGTCGCCGTTATAGCCGTCGAAATAATCATACAACGGCTTTCCATTACCGCAGATACTGCGTCCTATGCTGGTGGCATGAGTAGTAAACAAAGTGGCAGCCTCAGGCATTATCAATCGTAGATAAAGAAGACCCATTCCTGTAGTCCATTCATTAAAATGAGCGAACACTTCTTTGGGATCTTTTCCTAAATGTTCTGCCAGATTCCTTACTACTACTGCAGCGGCTACAGCAAATGCACAACCTTCCCGATAATCGCCGTATTCATGCATGGAGTCAACTCCGAATTTCTCCCACATAGTGGCAAACATGGAATTCAAATGTGGATAAACCCCATCAAATTTCACCAATATCACCTGGGGAGAACCGGGTATATCCCAGTGTCCGCATCTGATCTTGATATTAAAATCTCCTATGTTTTTTTTGGAAAAATTCTTAAACAGCGACTTGCTTTCTTTGAAACAAGGTGAAGGATTTGTATCACTCCATACATCAGGGCCTATAAAAACGAGATTTTCTCCGTAGGCTTCCTGCAAAACTTTTGCTTTAGTAGATAATACGGTATATATACCGCCTATTTTGTTGCATACCTCCCAGCTCGTCTCGGCAAGGAGGCCTATTTTTTCAAGTGCAACGGGCTTTTCAGCTTCCATTGTAGTTCATAATTTCGTGGCAAAATTACATAAAAACGTTTATAAAGACAAGACACTCCTCAAAAACCATGAGAAGTGTCTTTCTATCATTCATTATTTACGAATCTCAGTTTCTGTATTTTACTTATTAAAAATTTATCTTCCGGGTTTAATCTCTTCCTCCTCCGAAAATTCTTAAAAGGAATAGGAAAAGATTGATAAAATCAAGATACAGATTCAAAGCTCCCATAGTGGCGAGTTTGTCGGCCATCTGTGGATCAAGGTTAGCTGCCGAAAGGCGTTTTACCATCTGTGTATCCCAGGCTGTAAGGCCGGTAAAAAGTAGTACACCTACAATTGATATCACCCATTCCAGACCCGAACTCTTCAAAAAGATATTCACCACAATAGCAATGATTAAACCCCATAGAGCCATAATCATATAGGTTCCGTATTTCGAGAGGTCGCTCTTAGTGAAATATCCATATATTGACATAGCTCCAAACATTCCTGCAGATATAAAGAAGGTATAGACTATGGTGCCGAGTCGATATATCACGAATATTGGTGCAAGCCATATGCCCATTGCAGCCGCAAATACACAGAACAGCAATAAACAAGTGGCTGTTGACATTCTTGTCAACCTTGCCGGTATCACGAAAGCCATTACAAGCATTCCTATAAAGATACCCCAGAAAACAATCTGGTTGGCGAAGAAAAATTGCATAGCTGCCGGACTCGACGCTACGCCAAGGGCACAGAATGCTGAAATCAACATTCCCACAAACATTCTTACATAGACCCTCTTCATTACTGAATTGGTCTGAGTCGTCACCGCACTGCTCCCATAGTAGGGCGGAGGTGTTATGTTTTGATTCCTGTATTCCATTTCTCTTTTATTTGTATTATTTAGACAACATAAACCGTGCCAGGTTTATTGTCTTGTCTTCCTTTTTATTAAACTATTTAAAAACTTAACTCCAAATTTTTAACTCTAAACTTTAGTTCCAACTACATTCTTTCAGGCATTTCCATTCCAAGCAATGAGCTGGCCTTTTTCAATACTTTCCCCACCTGCTCCGAAAGTAACAGCCTCAAGCCTTTTGTACGCTCATCACTCTCTTTCATTATTGGGTAATCATGATAAAATTGGTTGTATTCCTTGGCTAATTCGTAGCAATAATTGGCTATCAATGCCGGAGAATAATTTTGTCCCGCTTCTCTTACAACTGCCGGGAAATCTGCAAGCTTTTGTATCAAGGCTGATTCTTTTTCATTGGGCAATATATCTTCAGCAAGATGTTCAGGCACCTCCCCGGCCCTTCTGATCACCGACCTTATCCGTGCATAGGTATATTGCAGGAAAGGACCTGTGTTCCCGTTAAAATCAATTGATTCTTTCGGATTGAAAAGCATATTCTTCTTTGGGTCTACTTTCAGAAGAAAATATTTCAATGCACCTAATCCTACCATTCTGGCTACTTCCGCCGCTTCTTCAGGAGCCATGTCGGTAAACCTGTCGGCCGATGCTTCCTTAGCAGAGGTTATCATTTTGTCGATCAGGTCGTCGGCATCTACCACAGTTCCTTCTCTCGATTTCATCTTTCCTTCAGGCAATTCAACCATTCCATAAGAAAAATGCACAAGGTCTTTACCCCATTTGAAACCCAATTTGTCAAGAATCAGAGACAATACCTGGAAATGATAGTTTTGCTCATTTCCAACCACATAAACCATTTTGTCTATCGGGTAATCCTGATAACGCAATTTGGCGGTTCCTATATCCTGGGTCATATAAACCGAGGTGCCGTCACTCCTCAATAATAATTTATGATCAAGTCCGTCGCCGGTAAGGTCGGCCCAAACAGATCCGTCATCTTTTCTGTACATTATACCGGATTCTATTCCACCTAACACAAGATCCTTCCCTTCTAAATAAGTGTCTGATTCATAATAAATCTTATCAAAATCAACACCCAGACGTTTATAGGTTTCATCAAATCCTTCATAAACCCAGTTATTCATGGTCTCCCAAAGGTTTCTCACTTCAGAATCTCCTGCCTCCCATTTCCTGAGCATCTCCCGCGCTTCCTGCATCAGTTTTGACGATGCCTCCGCTTCTTCCGGGGTCATACCGGAACCTTCCAGTTCCTTGAGCTCATTTTTATAATGTTTATCGAATTCTACATAATAGTCTCCGATCAAATGGTCACCTTTTTTCCCTGAGCTTTCAGGCGTTTCACCGTTACCCCATTTTTTCCAGGCAAGCATTGATTTGCAGATATGGATACCACGGTCGTTCACAATATTGGTCTTTACCACCTTATTTCCGTTAGCCTCAAGTATCCTGGAAAGAGAATATCCTAAAAGATTATTTCTCACATGGCCCAGATGAAGAGGTTTGTTGGTATTGGGAGAGGAATATTCAACCATAACGAGGGGCGAACCTTCTGTAGCTTTCAAAAAACCGTAATCCTTATCCTCGGCTATATGGTTCAGAACTTTTGTCCAGAAAGACGGATTCACTGTCAGATTTAAAAATCCCTTTACCACATTGAATTTTTCTATGGCAGGAACATTTTTTTCAAGCCATTCCCCTATCTCCTTTCCGGTGGCTTCCGGACTCTTACGAGAAGCCTTAAGATAAGGGAATACCATCACTGTGAAATTCCCCTCAAACTCTTTTCTCGTGGCCTGGGGCACTATGCTGGATTCACTCACCTCTATGCCATAGAGGTCTTTTACTGCTTTGCTAACTCCCTGAGAGATAATAGACTCTATCGTCATGGTTTAATTTCCTCTTTTTATGCAAAGAAAGGAGCGCCCCCGATCCCTTCACCGCGAACGCTCCTTAATTTCTTTTCTTTCTGCTTATTTGCCAAGTTCAGCAGCTGGTTTGAACTTAACGGTCTTGCGGGCTGCAATAGTGATTTTCTCCTTTGTTTGGGGATTGATTCCGCTTCTTTCCGGTTTGTTCACCATTGAGAAGGTTCCAAAGCCTATCAGTTTAACTGTATCGTCGTTAGCAAGTGCTTGCTCGATTGATTCCAGACATGCATCAAGGGCTGCTTTGGCGGCTACTTTATTCAACCCGGCTTTTGCAGCGATTTCATTAATGAGATCTCCTTTGTTCATTGTAGCGTTGTTTTAAATTTCTTCGCAAAGATACTGTTTTATATCCGTAATACACAAACCATTAGTGATTTTTTTCACTTTTTCATCGTTTTTTATCTTTTATCTTTGATTTTTATCGTTTTACACCCTTTTTTCTTTTCTGACTCAAGCCCCTTTGGGCTTCTTTTTATCCTTTTTTATTAATTTTGTAGTATGTTCGTAATAAAAGACACCCTCGTTTCTCTCGATCTTATCGAAAAATATTTTGTTTGCGATCTTGCTGTTTGCAAGGGCCAATGTTGTATAGATGGAGATGCGGGAGCTCCCTTGCTCGAAAAGGAAAAAAATCTCATTGATCAGCATATGCCGCAAATTCTACCTCTATTAAGCCCGGGAGGACTAAAGGCGATTTGCGAAGAAGGGTCATCTTACATTGATGCTGAAGGCGACCTGGTCACGACATTGATTGAAGGCAAAAACTGTGCTTTCTCTATCTATGATGAGAATGGCACCTGCCTGTGTGCTCTTGAAAAGGGATATCGAGATGGTCTTATCCCTAATCTCAAACCCTCCTCCTGCTTCCTGTATCCCGTCCGCCTTCAAAAAATCGGGAATATGACAGCCTTGAATTTTCACCGTTGGAAAATTTGCTATTGTGCCGATAAATTAGGAAAAAAACTTAAAGTAAGGGCTTACAAGTTTCTTAAAGAACCTCTTATTCGTGAATTCGGACAAGAATGGTATGATGAACTCGATCGCGTGGCGACCCAATGGATTAAACAGTCTGAATCTGATAACTGACTCTTTAGCTCCTATCCCTTAATCTTTAATTTCGTTTATTAATCTTTATTCTTGCCGTTATAAAATTGGAGATATCAGTCTCAATAATGATTCCAGGAAACGGTGTCCCAAAGGACGTTTTTTCCATTCCTCCTTACGCAGCTTCACGCAATCCTGCATATCTGCATAGAATATATCCCGCATCTTGGAATTCAGTTCCTCATCGTGGATAAAAAGATTACATTCGAAATTGTTTTCAAAACTACGGAAATCAAAATTAGTTGAACCTGCCGTCACCAGATCATCATCAATCACCATCGATTTTGCATGAAGCATCCCCGGTTTATAGAGATATATCTTGATTCCGGCCGCCAGACACTGGGAAATATAGGAAAATGATGCATAATGCAAGAGGAGACTGTCGGTATGTTCCGGCATCATTATCCTTACATCAATATTGGATAGGGCTGCTGCCTGCAAAGCATTAAACAAGGCATCGGTAGGAAGAAAATAGGGGGTCTGAATCCAGATCAGCCGTTTGGCATTGCTTATCGCCCTCAAAAACATAAGCGAAAGATTATCCCATTGGCTAATTGGTCCTCCTGTCACAAGTTGAATACCGGTCCTGTTTTTTAATGTCTCGTCTCGGGCTGGCAGTGTTGGGAAATAAGGTTCTTTCTTACGGAAATTCCAGTCTACAAGAAAAGAATGAAGCAATGATTCCACTATATCTCCCTTCACGCGGAAATGAGTGTCTCTCCATTTATCTTTTTCCTTTCCGTCTCCTTTTGCGTAACGGTCGGCAATATTCATACCCCCGATATATCCGGTTTCACCATCTATCACAACTATTTTCCTATGGTTACGCCAGTTAATCCGGTTTGCAAGTTGAGGGAAATTAACTCGGAAAAACGGATGAACTTCTATTCCGGCTTCCGTCATTTTTTTAAAAAAACTGTTGCTCGCTGAAAAGCTCCCTACATGGTCATAGATAACCTTTACTTCAACCCCTTCTTTCGATTTATTCTTTAAAATATCTGCTATTTCGCACCCCGTTTCATCGTCAAGAAAAATATAATATTGAAGATAGATCGATTTCTTTGCCTCACTCAAATCCTCCTTCAGCATCTGGAATTTAGTAGGACCATCGATTATTATTTCAACATTGTTATTGAAAGTCAGAGGATACCCTCCCACCTGCGTGCCAAGCATCACTAAGTTCTTCTGCTCTTTTTTCAAATCAGTGTCCTGAAGTTTTACTCCGTAGGGCTGAAATGAATGTTGAAGCCGCCTGCGGTTTTTTTGAGAGAGCATTTCTCCCCTGATGCTTCTGCCGAAAAAGAGATAGAAAATCAATCCCACTCCCGGCAGAAAAATCAATGCTATCACCCAGGAAAGCGCACGGATAGGATTCCGGTTCTCCTTAAGCACCACAGTCACCGAGATGATTATTATGGCGAAATAAAGACAGATGGCCAGAAACAAAAACCATGTGCTAAGATGGATTGTCTCGGGTAGACGCATTCGGGGTAATCAAAAATATTATCTTTAAAGTCAGAGGATTGGATTCTTTCCTATCGCTAATTTAATAAATAGATTTCATAAAATCAAAAAAGGATATGCCATATTACCATGACATATCCTTATGCAGTAAAAAATATACCGTGTTATCGACTTATTCCTTTGATTCCTCAGCTTCCGGTTTTTCCTCAGCTTGAGGAGCTTCTTCTGCTTTAGGAGCCTCTTCAGCCACAGCTTCAGCTTCAGGAGCCTTTTCTTCGACGGGAGCCGCTTTTTCTTCTGCAGGAGCTGTTGTTTCTGCTTTTGGTGCGGTTTCTCCACTCTTCTTTCTACGGCTTCTGCGGGTGGTCTTCTCTTTCTTACCTGCCTTTTCATTCAGCATAAGCTCGTTGAAGTCCACTAATTCTATCATAGCCATCTCTGCGTTGTCTCCAAGACGATGCACCGTTTTCAGGATTCTCGTGTATCCTCCCGGACGATCCGCCACTTTCTCGGCAACCACGCCGAAAAGCTCTTTCACAGCTTCCTTATTCTGTAGATAGCTGAATACAAGGCGTCGGTTGGCCATATTATCTGTCTTACAACGTGTGATGATCGGCTCGGCATACACACGTAAGGCCTTCGCCTTGGCCAAAGTCGTAAAAATCCTCTTATGGAGTATAAGGGAGATGGTGAGGTTGCTCAATAAGGCCTCACGATGCGCCTTCTTACGACTGAGGTGGTTGAATTTTTTATTATGTCTCATCTCAGATTAATCTTTATCTAATTTATATTTTGAAATATCCATTCCGAAGCTCAGATTATGATTGGCTAGCAATTCATCCAATTCTGTGAGCGACTTCCTGCCGAAATTCCTGAATTTCAACAAATCATTCTTGTTGAAAGCCACCAGCTGGGCCAACGTTTCAACTTCGGCACTCTTCAGGCAATTCAATGCTCTTACAGACAAATCCATGTCTGTGAGCTTGCTCTTAAGCAACTGACGCATGTGAAGCACCTCTTCATCGAATTCATCCACCTCATTCTCTGTGGGGGTCTCTATTGTAATCTTTTCATCGCTGAAGAGCATGAAATGATAGATCAATATTTTTGAGGCTTCCTTCAATGCATCCTGGGGCGGAATGGAACCATCTGTGAGAACCTCTATTACCAACTTTTCATAGTCAGTCTTTTGTTCTACACGATAATTCTCTACGGAATATTTCACATTTTTTATCGGAGTATAGATAGAATCTATAGCTATCAAGGCCGGATCTGAATCTCCGAGCATCTCCCGGTTTTCATCGGCTGCTACCCACCCACGACCTTTGTTCACTGTAAATTCCATCCTGAATCCCGATTTAGGATCCAGACGGCATATCTCAAGTTCCGGATTCAAAACCTCGAAGCCTGTGAGCACTTTCCCTAAATCTCCGGCTGTAACAACATCAGTGCCTGAAACCTCCAGAACTCCCTTCTCGGTGTCCTGATCGGCTACAAGCTGTTTAAACCTTACTTGCTTCAGATTCAATATGATGTTGGTAACATCCTGACGCACTCCCGGTATTGTGTCAAGCTCATGGTTCACCCCGTCGATCTTTATCGAACAGATGGCATAGCCACCAAGCGACGACAGCAATATTCTTCGAAGGGCGTTTCCTATGGTCTGCCCGTAACCCGGCTCCAATGGTCTGAACTCGAATTTGCCGAACTTGTCGTCAGATTCAAGCATGATCACCTTGTCGGGCTTTTGAAATGCTAAGATTGGCATGGGTCTTTATCCTTTATTATTTAGAATATAACTCGACGATCAATTGCTCTTTGATGTTTTCAGGTATATCCTCACGCTGCGGCATATGAAGATATTTGCCTCCTTTCATCCTTTCATCCCATTCTATCCACGGATATTTGCTGTGGTTGAATCCTGACAATGCGTCGGCTATCACTTCAAGTGATTTTGATTTTTCTCTTACAGCAACTACATCTCCGGGTTTTACCTGATATGACGGAATGTTTACTACCTTGCCGTTAACTGTCACATGTTTATGCAACACTATCTGGCGAGCTGCCGGACGAGTCGGGGCCAAGCCTAATCTATACACTACATTGTCAAGACGGCTCTCAAGTAGCTGCAGAAGCACCTCACCTGTAATACCCTTGGTGCGGGCGGCTTTGTCAAACAGATTGCGGAACTGACGCTCCAGCACTCCATACATATATTTCACTTTCTGTTTCTCACGAAGCTGAGTGCCATATTCCGATACTTTCCTTCTGCGGTTCTGTCCATGCTGCCCCGGCGGATAATTCTTCTTTGCCAATACTTTATCCTCGCCGAAAATAGCTTCGCCAAACTTACGGGCGATTTTGGTCTTGGGACCTGTATATCTTGCCATTTTGCTTGTTTTTTAATTAAAGTCGACTTTTCTGCTCTCACCTTAGTGCAGCCGCTGGCTGTCGAGAGAAAGTGTTGCACAGCCAAATTTCACATTCAGCGAGAGCCTGAAGAATCTTTTTTGTTATACTCTTCTTCTTTTCGGTGGACGGCATCCGTTATGCGGAAGCGGTGTCACGTCTACTATCTCCGTTACTTCTATTCCTGCGCCATGTACGGTGCGGATTGCACTCTCACGACCGTTGCCCGGTCCTTTTACATAGGCCTTTACCTTGCGTAAGCCAAGATCATAGGCTGTCTTTGCACAATCCTGTGCTGCCATCTGGGCTGCATATGGTGTGTTCTTCTTTGAGCCTCTGAAGCCCATCTTGCCTGCTGAACTCCAGGAAATAACCTGGCCCTCGCTGTTGGCAAGACACACGATGATGTTGTTAAAAGAGCTATGCACATGAAGCTGACCGCTTGCGTCAACCTTGACATTTCTCTTCTTTGCAG
>JAFLTS010000023.1 GCA_022509185.1 Muribaculaceae bacterium
TCCGGAAATATGCCGTTTATAAGATATTTAGTTGAAACTATAGGCGTAATTGGAATCCAAACCCCTTCTAATAAAGATTCTAAATAAAGTTCATGATTATTTTGAAAAAGAGACAAAATTTTGTTGCTCCTGATGTTCCTGACTCTCAGAAAATCTAATAATCTGTTTATTGATAAAATATAGATGCCGTAGTCGGTAATTGTCAATTTTATTTTTTCTTCTATATTCTTTGTATTGTCCATATTGCTTTAAAATCATAATTTACAAAGTTCGTGATTATAAAGGAAAACGGAGAGAACATTTGTTCCCTCCATTCGATTTTTTAAATAATAATCTTCATTCCGGCGGTCAGCCATGATGGCTACGCCAACGAGCACCGGACTGGTTTGTCATTTCACTTCGTTCAACACCAGCTGTCTGACGTTCTTTTCAAGCTTACCGCGATTTTGCTCAATTGTTCCCTCCGACATTTTATCTAAGATTTAAGTTATTTTTTAGACTCCTTAGATACTGCGGAATGATATTCAGATAGGGCCTATAATTTTCTCCTTGTTTTCAATGGTTGAGACTACATATTTTATGAACCATTGTAATGAAACCTATATTTTTCCCAACATCACCGATTCTGGTGAATTCATTCCTTTTAATTAAATGACGAAATACACCATGCTTCATGTAAAGTTCGGTTCCCATTTCAGAGTTTATTCCTTCAAGCTAAGTATTGAATTCCAGTGTTTTAATATGATTTTTTTCCTTTTAAGTATGCTAATTATAAAGGATGGGTACTAAAATATTCAATTGCTCGTGGCAGAATCATAATCAATCCTATAATTAACACTCCAATCATCAATATAAATCCACACCATAATAGAAGGGCCACAGAAATCCACCAATTTTTCTGAGGGAAAGCCTTAAATAAGATAATGGTGCTATAAATTGCAGCTAAACCCAAGGTTAGAAAGGTGAGATCTAAATCCATTCCGGGAATAAAGTTGAGGAAAGAAAAGATTGTATCCCAAAGTCCTATAGCTGCAAAAATATAAGTGAAGGCAGCCAAATATTCAGCGAAGTTATATTTTTTTGCACCGTGACGGTAGTAAGCAAGATAAACTCCAAAACATAATGGCACCGCTGCAAAGAGAGTGGAAATCACGATTGAAGTGTCAATCATTTTAAGTATAGCATTATCCCCTTTGTAACCGAACATACTTTCTTCCAACTCCGTATGTGTGCCCAATATTGCATCCAGAAATGCGAAGATTATTGTGGAATAAAGCATTATCTGGATCAACATGGTGATTGGAGGAGAATAAGGCACATGTCTTCCATGGATATGATCTCTAATCACAGTCCATGGATGAAATAACAGCCCTTTTGCTGTATTTACAAATCCCGGTGTCAACCTTCCAAAACTCATGACCACTCCTTTGCCAAAGTTCTTCATCTTGAGTTTTGAAGGCACCGTAGTGGCTTGTCCGCAATGCGGACAGAAGTTATCATGACATTCTGTGCCACAATTGAGACAAACCACCATATTGCTAATATTTTCTTTTATTTCTGTTATTTCTGTCATTTACCGATTGATTCTAAAACAGCCGCTTTCAAATTCACAACTTCTTCAGGAGGAGCAGGTATTCCTGATGGAACCTGGAAATTCGTTATTTCCACTACCGGAGCGTCTTTTTTAAGTTCTTTTGCCTCATCAGCAGTCAAATATGCCCTGTCTATCACATACATTTCTGTAAAAAATGCCAGTTTGGTATCTTCATCTTGTTCCGTTGCCTTCTTAAAGGTTTTGCCTTTCATAATTAAATCAAAGTTTTCAGACGCTGCCACAAGATTTTCTACATTTGCACCCTTTTTCCCCTCTTTTTCAAAGATATATTTGTAGTCGCACATTGTCTGGGCCATTGTCATACCTAATATTTTTAAAATACCCGGTTGAAAATTATGGTCTTTGTAGTCTGCAAGCTTATCATTTTCATATATATAATAATTACCCCTCACATTCCATTTTTCTTCCGGGTAATGTTTCCCATATTTTACATATTCTGTGGAATCTCCCGACAGAATACTTTCAGGTAATTTGAATTTTTGGGTTATATTAAAATTAGTTGACCTCATTTTCCCCCCTTCATTCAATAATAACGTATCGATAGAGATGTCCTTTTTTTCTATCTTTTTATATTCATATTCTTGTTGAGATAGAACCCTTGGTTTTTTCCAGCCCTTAAACTTGGCTTTCCCCACCGGTATAGCATAATCCACAAGTTGCTCCTTGAATATTGCTAAAGTGTCTTTTGAATTTTCAGCTGTAGCATATTCTCTTACATAAGCCTGAAGGTAAAGAATATTTCTGGAGACATCATCCACTACTACTTCCGGCAATGTATAGGAGGTCTCTTCCATTGTCACTATTTCAATATCCGGAGATAAGAGTTTTAAAGGCACGTATCCCACATATCTGATATTAATAGGGAAAGAAGATGCCGCGACATTTTGAGGCACTATACCTTCATCATTTGTTACAGCGATGAAAACTCCATTTTTATCGAAAATTGAAGCTTTTGGAAGGGGTTGACCCGTCTTTGCATCTGTAACTTTTATTTCAGCCTTAAGGGTGAAAAAAGACGCAATAAGTAATACAAATATCAGTAGTTTCGATATAATTAATTGATTTTGATTTGTAAAATGAGATTTCATATTTTCTATATTTATTAATTCTATTATTTCTGTTATTTCTTGGTCTTTAGTATAGGATTTCTTTATAATAACATTTATGTTTTCAAGGCCTAATTCAAGAATTCCAGCTTATACAGCGGGCAATCTGTCTGACTCAAAAATTTTCAACTGCTTTTCTCTACCTCCATGTTTTTTATCATAAATAATCAGAAAGTATTTTTTTTCTCTCCCTGATCCCTGATTTCATGAAAAGTATAAGCAGTTCTATTCCTCAAACCACATGTTTCACCCGGTTAATAAAATCTGTCTTTTACTTTATAAGTGACCCTAATGGAAATATTAGCCCTGAAAATAGTCTTATTTTTTATAATGCAAAAATAACGCCAATATCATTATAAAACAAATTGAGAAACTAAATCACCTCACCTTATCTATCTTTCAAAAAAGAAATATTAAATGTATATTTGCGTTATTCCAAAAGCAAACAATAATATAAACTGATGAAGATACCATTCTACCAATTAATGGCAGGGATGACATTGTGTTCAGCTCTGGCATTTACTTCATGTAAAGATGATAATGATTTTAAATTCGATTATGACGACAGCGCCGATACGGAACTGATATCAGGAGCCAAGGATATAACCAATGGAATGTCACATATACTTGTTGATATAGACAATCTATCGGATAAGCTGATTTCTCTGGGTACAAGAAAGAATGTAAGAGTCTCTTTAGATAACGAAGAGGAATTTCCTCTTTTATGGGAATTAAGAAGAGATGATGATGGTTTCAACCATATTTTTATCACGGGAGTGAAAGAAACGCGTTCTGCCATTGAAGACGGAATGATCAAACCCTTTATAATGACAGTGACAACTGCTGATAATTCACAAACAAAAAATGTGAGAGTAGTTGTAAGGAAAAAATTAAATTTAGGAACAGGGGCTGAAAGCATCAAAAAAACTTATTATTATGAAAAGATTGGACGTAGTCTATTCCCCTGGTCAGGCTATGGAGAAACTTACACCACTATCCTGGAATCCGATTTTCTTCCCTTGGAATTGGGTGGTGAATCTCAATCTTCTTTGGAATGGGAAATAGGGGGTACAAGGATTGAAGAGACCTTAGAAGAATTCTCTGCTCACATAGGCCTTTCTTTCAAAGGTCCGAACGGAAAACTTCACACTCGCGATGCCGTGTTGAGTGGCGGAGTAGATGTAGGTGTGCAGGGAAGTGCGTCGAAAAGTAAAAACTGCGAGTATTATATGGGGTATGTGGCTAAAGTAATGGATTCAGCAAGAGTTCCTATCCTTGATCAGGATAAGATGTTTGAAGAAGTCAAGCCCGATGGAACTCCAGTTCTTGCCGATTATTTAGATACCAACGTAAATGATGCATTAAATAATAGCGGGACTGATGCCTATAACCGCTATGACAATTCCGATCCAGAATCCATTTATAATCTGCTTGATGCAGTAGGCACTCATGTACTCATGTCGGCAGCTTTCGGAGGAAGCTATGTGCATACTTATTGCCGAATGGAATTTGCTTATGACACTTCCATTGGTGTTGATGCTTCAGCAGATATCAGAGATTCGGAAAAAGCGGGAGAGCTTGAAGATTTTATAGATATTTGGAAAGCTAAAAACGGCAAATATCTCACTACGGAAGCTGATATGAGTTATTACAATCATAACTATAAGGAGGCTACGAAAGTTTTTTCAGGTAATTATGTAAGAGGAGGTAACAAAAATTCGGCAAATATTGATGTATGGGATCAATCGTTTTCTGCCGATGATTGCTCGGGTTGGGAAATCACCCGCTACATGGCTAATGATATGGATTACACTACCGGCAGAAACCTGATACCTATCTATGAATTTATTACAGATGAGGATCGTAAAAAAGCTGTATCTGAAAATTTCGATGACTATGTGGAAAACCGAATGAAGAAACTCCATCCTGAGAAGGAGGATTGGGTACTGGTCTTGGCTGACTTCAAGATGGTGTATGATTCTCATGGAGGCCATTCATCGGGACATGGAGAAAGTTTCTGTGATGTGGGTCCGGACAACAACACTTATCTTTATCAACCCTTAATGGCAAATAAGGAATTCCCGGTTGAAGAAGACCATGGTCACCCACTTGAAACTTGCCAGTCTCATTACACAGGTCTGGCAGCAAACACAGGTGCTCACTATTGGTATTACGCATTAGGATATTATCATAAGGAATGGGATGAAAACCTAAAGAAAAAAGTGAATAAGGGTACATTAGGTTTCACCGATGTAAGATTCCTGGATGCTAAACAGGATGAAGAATTTTTTAACAGTGAAAAAAAGGAAGACCATAACTGGCTGAGAAGAGGTGATCATTCAAATGAATCAATCTGGTGGGAACTTAACAATAATTATGTTTATATTCTTCCCGGAAACAATGAGACAGAAGTGGAAGACCTTGTAAAAGCAGTAGAGCTATTGGAAAGAACTATGTCTAATAGATTTGGAAAGATAATAGCCAGTAGCGGAGGAGCCGAGTGGCAATATCCCTTTAATAATGATGATTATAATAAAGTTGATGATTATTTCTCTATAGGGGATGCTGACTCCGGTTATCCCTATCGATTGTTTTATGAGACAACGTCATCACCTGCTGATACTGACCCTGTCTATGTGTATATCACATTGAATTTTAGCAAAGATATCCTGCCGGTGCAGACAGAAGGTCTTAACTGGGGTGTAGGAGGTGATCACCGTGCTATCCAGAACCCTTATCCATGGGGTAAGGAATTATAATAAAGAACAAGAAATTTATATTATAATCTAACTTATGAACCCTGACAGTCAAAAAAGACTTTCGGGGTTCTTTTTTAATCTTTAAAATATTTTGAATTCATCTTTTAAGAGATTGAAATGTTATTATTTTATACTTACAGTCGGCAAAGAAAAAGAAGAGATCATGGAAAAGAACTTAAACAGCCTTTTACCTCCACCTTCAGCTGAAGGTGTTAAAACTTTTTTATCCGGTTCCTTTATAAAAGGTATCGGTAAAGTGTATGCCGACAGGATATTTAAAAAATTCGGATTTGAAATATTAAGCGAAAATTTTGATTTTTCAAGAATAGAATCTGAGGTGTCTGGTTTAGGTCCATCTAAACTTGAAGAAATAAAGGAATCATTTAAAGCATTGAAATACTGTCCCGGTTTATTATCCCTTCTTTATTCAGGAGGTCTTTCAAATGTAGAAGTTGAGAAAATAATTTCACATTACAAGGGAAATACAGAGAAAATAATTTCAGAGGATCCATATCAGATTGTGGAGGAAGTTTTCAAACTTTCCTTTTTTACAGCCGATAAGTTAGGAAAATATATGGGTATTCCGGCCGAAGATCCTCGGAGAATTCGTGGTGCGTTGCTGACCGCAGTGAAGTTATATGCCGAAAAGGGAAATATGTTTGCTACTGAAGAGGAAGCCATAAAGACTGCATCTTCAATAACGGGAGTAGATAAAACTCTTGTTAGTCCTGAAATTACTGAATTAGTAAAAGAGGAAAGATTAGTGAGAAGTCATAAGGGACTATATCTTCCTGTCTACTATAAAGCTGAGAAAGAGGGTGCAGAGAAACTTGCATCTTTAATTAATTCAGCAGAAAAAATAACAGACGATCTTCCTTTACCCACAACTGATCGGGAGGGTCATCCATTAACGCATGATCAGCTGAAAGCTATTAGCACTGTTTTGAAAAATCCTGTGACAGTAATAACCGGTGGGCCAGGTACAGGGAAAAGTACTACAGTTAGAGGTGTAGTTAAATTATTAGAAGACTATGATAAGAAAGTGATTCTTGCAGCTCCTACAGGTCGTGCCGCAAAGCGTCTTTCCGATCTGTCCGGCAGAGAAGCTAAGACCTTGCATCGTTTGTTGGGTTATAGTATGGGAAGAGGGTATAAAACAAAACACATAGAAGCTGATGTACTGATAATAGACGAGGCATCTATGCTTGAACAGGTTATGTTTAATCATCTTTTACAAGCCTTGAATCCATCCACAAAGATTGTTTTGGTGGGAGATGTAGATCAACTTCCGGCCATAGGGGCCGGAGATGTATTGCGTGATACTTTGAATTCCGGAACTGTCCCAGTGATTTCATTGGCTGAAAATTTCAGACAACATGAAGGGAGCCTTATAGCAGCAGGAGCTTCAGCCATAAAAAGTGGGAAAACTCCCCAAGCTGATAACAACAGCGATTTCATGATAATTTCTGAACAGAGTCCGCAAAGAATACACGACCGTCTTATCAGTCTTGTAGCTGATGAGCTTCCGGGGAAATTTGGTATCACCGCCAAAGATATCCAGGTAGTTACTCCTCAGCAAGAGGGACCGCTTGGTGCTAAACAATTGAATTTAGATATCCAAAAGAGAGTAAATCCTGATGCAATAGGTATCAGACATGGGATGAAATATTTCAGCTTGGGAGACAGGGTAATGCAAACTTCAAATTCATCCATAAGGAAAACGTATAACGGTGAAACAGGGTGGATATCACAGGTTAGTCCTGAGGAAGGCTGGATAGAAGTTACGTTTAATGACGGCAAAATTTCCCGTTATTTAAAAAATGAGTTGAAAGAGCTATCATTAGCATATGCCACAACAGTTCACAAGCTCCAGGGATCAGAAACCGATTATATGGTAATGCCGGTAAGTATGAGCCATCGTGCCATGCTTTATAGAAATTTGCTTTACACCGGTGTGAGTCGAGCAAAGAAAATGTGTGTACTCGTAGGGGAGGAAAAGGCAATTAAGACGGCCATTGATAATCCCTCCCCGTCGGTAAGGAATTCCAATTTCAAGAAGCGGCTTCAGGAGCATTTGCCCGTAAAATATCACGTAATATAAAACCCATCCGGCCAATTTGGCAAGATGGGTTATTTTAATTTTAAGGGTTTATATTACTTGGAAATAAGGAAATGATCTCCGGTTTCTTTCACTATATTCTCGTAATATTTTTTGTCATAACCCGGGAATGAAGGATAAGCCGGAATGCCGTATTCAGTAATTTGGAACGACCCGTCTTCATTTGTCTTCTTGAGATTACCATCCATATACTTTACCAAAAGATATATGGCCAGATCCCTGTAAGAGTCAGTGGCATTTTTAGCATTTGATGCTGCTTCTGTGTTCACTACATTCTGCAGAGAATCCATATCCCCTTCATTATATAATGCCACAAGTTTTTCTTCAATCATAGGCCTGGAATTCTGAAAACCGGATTCAAGATTTCCTTGAACTTTTCTGATATCCGGAATCATCATATCATAACGATTGTAAGCCTGATTTGCCACCCAGTTGTTCATCCAGAAATTCGAATCCATAGAGAAGGTGTTGATATCACCGTGTCCAAGTTCAGAAGGAACTTCTGTGAGGGAACAATAGAATGGCATATAAATAGACGTATTTGTATCGTCAGTGCCAAACCAAAATACTCCTCCAACCGGATCAGGGAGCCAGTCGCGGCTTTGGCTCACGAAACTCCAGCCCGTTTGCTGAGTGCCGATCGCTCTTTCCATGCAATATTTTTTACCATCCACTTCAAATTCCATTGGTCTCCAGCGATAAGGCACATGATAAGGACCGGCACCGATATCCGATGTCATTTCAAAAGGTGTTCCCTCAAAGTGGTCTCTCATGCTTTCCTGCATTTCAGAAAGACTCACTTTACGTTCAGGTACTACATATAGAGGCATGGGTTCATCGTTTTCTCCTGCACACCATGCGTAATATTTGTCGGTATCAGGCTGGAATCTTCTGAAATAAGTCCAAACCCGTGCATCGCAACCTCTCCGGGTAGCTACATCATGGTCGGCATATGCATCTGCAAAAGAGAAATCTTCATCCTTACCGGAGAAATAACCTTTCTTTCTGGCGAATTCAATAACATCAGGACTGTAAATCACATTCTCAGTGTCATTCCAGTCCACACGACGAATCCGAGGCTCATTAGCGTGACCGGAAATAGCATCGTCAGGTATTCTTACTGCAATCCATACGGCTCCTTTTTCTGCACCCTTCCCAATCATATCCATCACCCAAACTTCATCTTTGTCAGCAATTGAAAAGGATTCACCCTCGCTTGCATATCCATATTCATTCACAAGGTCGGTCATCACTTTGATAGCCTCACGAGCAGATTTAGAGCGTTCCAAAGCAATCTGTATCAAAGAACCATAATCGATAATGGAATTTCCGGTTGTGTCCCACAGTTCTTCATGACCTCCCCAAGTAGTTTCACCGATAGCCACCTGATGTTCGTTCATATTCCCTACTACATTGTAGGTTTCTGCGGGTTGAGGAATTTCTCCTAATGGTTTATTAGTATCCCATTCCACTATTTTGCGCATTTCTCCGGGGGCGTGTTTTGCAGCCGGAGTATGGGTAAGTTCTCCGTATAGGTTATGTGAATCGGCAGCATAGGTTATCATCACAGAACCATCGGTGGTGGCTTTCTTCCCGGCTATGAGATTAGTGCAAGCATCACCGTATAGATACCCGAAAGAGATAACAACCAGTGCTACAAGAGAATTTCTTAAAATTTTCATTTAAATTATTTTTAGTTTATTTACGAAGTTACATAAATTTTATGTTTTTTTGCGTATTATTGAGGAATTATCCCTGTTTTGGTGTTTATATTATTGTATAAGTATTTATAAAACTAAAACGAAAATTAATATCAAAACAGCATAAATTATGGAAGACAATATTATGGAAGACAATACTCTGCAGGATGAAAAGGTAAATCGGATTAATCCGTTTGCTGAATTAGGAGTTGATCCTCTTCTTGTAAAAGCCATAGATGAACTTGGTTTTGCGGCTCCGATGCCTATACAGGAAAAAGTGATTCCTCATCTTCTCTCTAAAGAGGGTGATGTGGTGGGACTCGCTCAGACAGGCACCGGTAAAACAGCAGCATTTGGATTGCCCGTATTGCAAAGAATCGATGTGTCAAAAAGAGTGCCTCAATCCTTAGTCATAGCTCCGACGCGGGAACTTTGTCTGCAGATAGCCGGGGATTTGGCAGATTTTTCAAAATATATAGATGGCTTGAAGATCCTTCCCGTATACGGCGGTTCAAGTATAGATAGCCAGATAAAGGCTTTACGTAATGGTGTACAGGTAATAGTCGCTACTCCGGGACGTTTGATAGATCTTATAAAACGGGGAGAAGTGAAACTTGACGATGTTCACACCGTGATACTCGATGAGGCGGATGAAATGCTTAACATGGGGTTCCTCGATGATATTAAAGAGATATTGTCGCATGTGCCCAATGATAGAAAAATGCTGATGTTTTCAGCCACGATGCCTAAGGAAATAGCAGATATCTCCAAACAGTTTATGCATGATCCGGTGGAATTCGTTGTAGGTAACCGTAACGAAGGTGCAAAGAATGTCCGTCATATTTACTATATGGTTAAGGCTCACGACAAATATCTGGCTTTGAAACGAGTGGCCGATAATAGTCCCGACATCTACGGAATAGTTTTCTGCCGTACAAAAAAAGAGACTCAGGAAATAGCTGACAAATTAATAGCCGACGGTTATAATGCTGATTGTCTGCACGGGGATCTGTCGCAGGCCCAGAGAGATCTGGCTATGAAAAAATTCCGTGATCATGTCACTCAACTCCTCGTAGCTACAGATGTGGCAGCGCGTGGTCTTGATGTGGACGACCTCACACATGTAATTAATTACGGGCTTCCTGAAGATACCGCAGTTTACACCCATCGTTCGGGACGAACCGGAAGAGCCAATAAAACCGGAGTCTCAGTGGCTATAATTCATTCGAGAGAATTAAAGAAACTCAAGGAAATCGAGAAGAAAATTGGCAAGACATTTGAATATAAGAAAGTTCCCACGCCGGAGCATATTATAGAAAAACAGCTTTATAATCTCGCTGACCGAATTGAGAAAGTGCAGGTTGAAGAGGATGCTATCTCTAAATTTATCCCGGGAGTTAGAAAGAAACTTGAATGGCTCACTGAGGAAGACCTTCTGAAGAGAGTACTCTCTCTGGAATTCAACCGGCTTCTTAATTACTACAGGAATATGCCGGATATTGATCTTAACGCTCCTGAACATAGCGAAAGGAAAGATAAGAATTCAAGAGACCGTAGACGTGATAAAAGAGATAAAGAACGCAGAGAAGCTGAACCCGGATATGAGCGGCTGGCTCTGAATGTCGGTAAGGCTCAAGGATTCTTCCCGGGCAATCTGATGGAGATTATCAATCGAAATTCCACTGGTAATAAACCGGAAATAGGAAGGATAGACCTCTTACCCGATCACACTCTCTTTGATGTGAAGAAAGGTGATGCCCATAGGGTGATAAGTGCCTTGAAAAACGTTGATTTCTTCGGTACTAAACTTAAACCTGAAAGAGCGGCCGGCAAAGATTATACTTCAAATCCCAAGAAAGGGAAATCAGGTAAAGATGGAAAGACATCAGGAAAAGATAAAAAGAGCAAGTCATCAAAAAAAGCTGATTACAACGGAAATTATGAGATATTCTATAAGAAAAAAAAATAAAAGGATTTTTAGATTTTACCATTGGTCGACCCTCTTGTTAGTGTCGGCCTTTGCCATATCTGTACCCAAGGCCCATGGTGAAGATTCAATTTTTACTGCTCGAAGTGTGTTTGAGAAGTTGAACTGTTCGGCTTTGGAAATTCTTCCTCCTTCCACAAGAATGGATATGCTTGATTATTGGGATGTAGACAGTATTTATAAAGCTTCAAATGTAATGGAGGGGCTCTCTTGGCTGGAATCTGTTAACCCTACTTTCCTTAAAGTAAGGATTACAAACGTTAGCAATTTGGAAATAAAAATCCTTCCTGATAAAAAGGAGCTTCTGGCAATGACTCTATATACTGTTGGCGATAGCATCCAATCGGAAGACACCCAGGTGATGTTTTACAATCAGGATATGGAACTTCTGCCTGTGGAAAAACATATAGAGATGCCACAATTGAAAGATTTCTTTGATATCCCAAAAGGATCAGCCACTAAAATGAAGGAGATAGAGCAGATGATTCCTTTTCCCACTATTGCAATCACTGCTAATTCACAAAACGATGATATTGAAGCTCGACTTACTGTAGAAAAATATATTAATGAAGACGATTGGAATATCGCAAAATTGTTTGTGAAACCTTCAGTGACATTGGAATGGAATAAAGGAAAATATAAAATAAAGAAATAATGGATAGAAAAGTAAGAGTGAGATTTGCGCCTTCACCCACCGGGCCTCTCCATATAGGAGGAGTGCGTACAGCATTATATAATTATATATTTGCCAAAAAAAATGGTGGTGACCTTATTCTCAGAATTGAAGACACTGATAGCCGTCGTTTTGTGCCCGGAGCAGAAGAATATATCAACGATGCATTAGCATGGTTAGGGATAAAATTTGACGAAGGTGTAAAAGAGGGTGGTAATTATGGTCCTTACCGTCAGAGTCAGCGAAAAGAGATTTATAAGGAATATGTTGACAGGTTGCTTGATGCCGGAAAGGCCTATATAGCTTTTGACACTCCTGAAGAACTGGAAGCAGCCCGTGAGCGAATACCCAATTTCCAGTATGATGCGCACACCCGTGGATCAATGAGAAACTCTTTGGTGATGTCGAAAGAAGAGGTAGATAAACTTATTGCCGAAGGAGAACAGTATGTGGTGAGATTTAAGGTAGAGCCTGACCGTGAGGTTGTGGTAAACGATCTTATTAGGGGAGAAGTTAAAATCAATAGCAATATAATAGATGATAAAGTTTTATATAAAAGCGCTGATCAATTGCCCACTTATCATCTGGCCAATATTGTAGACGATCATTTAATGGAAGTAAGCCACGTGATAAGAGGAGAGGAATGGTTGCCTTCGGCCCCGCTTCATGTACTTCTATATGAAGCTTTCGGTTGGAAAGATACGATGCCTCAATTCGTTCATTTGCCCTTGTTGTTGAAACCTGTAGGAAACGGAAAACTTTCGAAAAGAGATGGCGACAAGTTAGGTTTTCCTGTGTTTCTGTTAGAATGGAAAGATCCTGCCACAGGAGAGATATCCTCCGGATATAGGGAAAAAGGATATTTACCGGAAGCGGTAGTGAATTTCCTGGCTTTGTTGGGCTGGAATCCGGGAGATGATACTGAAATGATGGATATGGAGGACCTTATAAATAAATTCTCCTTTGAACATTGTTCTAAAAGCGGGGCAAAATTCGATTACAAGAAAGGAATCTGGTTTAATCATGAATACCTAGGGAAGGCTGATAATGCCAGACTTGCAGAGTTATTGAAACCCACTCTTGAGGCCAATGGTGTAAATAACTGTGATCCCGAATACACAGCAAAAGCAATAGGACTGGTGAAGGGAAGGGCAGACCTGGTTCCGGATCTATGGACACAGGGAGACTTCTTCTTTAAGGCACCGGAAAGCTATGCCGAAAAGGATGTGAAGAAGCGTTGGAGCAAAGAAACACCGGCAATAATGGAAGAACTTATAGGTGTGCTTGAAGGTATAGATGATATGAGTTCGGCTAACGCAGAGAAAATAGTTCTTTCTTGGATAGAAGATAAAGGATATCATCTTGGCAATGTGATGAATGCTTTTCGCCTTGCTGTTGTGGGTGCATGCAGAGGTCCACATATGTTCGACATTACGGAACTGATGCCAAAGCAAGAAGTAATAAGGAGACTTAGAAGAGCCATAGAGACTATTCCGGTACCCAATGAATAATGCAGTAAATAAGACTGAAAAAATAAGAGCGGAAGAGAACTAAATCTTTTCCGCTCTTTGTTTAAAAAAAATTGATTGTCTCCCGACAATCAACCTTCAATTAACCTTAAAATCTAATACCATGAAAAACTCAATGCAAAGATATAAAACATTTTTTAAAAACTATGCTGAAAAACATATAAATATTTATTCTTAACAATTTTTAACTATATGATTGAATTTTAAAGTCTTGAACACTATATTATTCCGTAATTTTCGTAGCAAGATAAATTATTCCGCTTTAAATGATTTCTTACTTCTTATATCACCTGAAGAGGCTCCTATAAGTATTTCAAAATCTCCCGGTTCCATAACCCAGCTATGCTTCTCGGCATCAAAATAACTTAATGCATTGCGGTCGAGTTCAAACTTCACTTCTTTTGTTTCTCCCGGATTCAATTCTATTTTCTTAAATCTCTTCAATTCTTTAAAGGGACGCTCTACACTTGATTTTATATCCCTAACATAAAGTTGCACTGTTTCCTTACCTTTGCGGTCACCGGTGTTTGTTACGGGAATTGACACTTCTATTTTATCATCCCCTTTAGCAAAGATTTTAGGTGAGGCAATGTCTCCATATTTGAAAGTGGTGTAGCTTAAGCCATGACCGAAATGGAACGTGGGATTTAATTTATTTTTATCAATAAATCTATAACCAACGAAAATACCCTCATTATAAGGCATGTCCATCACTTCATTGCCTAAGACATCTATTCCCGGTGTTCCGGGATATTCTCCTAATTTATGAGCACCAACCTGATCCAATGATGCATAATAAGTGTAAGGAAGTTTTCCGCTTGGGTTGGCATCTCCGGTCAGTACAGAGGCAAGCGCGTTACCGGTTTCAGAACCAAGATACCAACCTTGGAGTATTGCGGGCACATCATTCACCCATGGCATAGCAACTCCTGTTCCACTGATATTTACTACAACCAGATTAGGATTGGCTTTAGCAAGAGCTGAAATAAGTTCATCCTGACCATAGGGAAGAGAAAGGGTTTCCCTGTCAGTACCTTCAGCATCCTGATGATCACTTTTATTTAATCCACCAATAAATATCACCATATCGGCTTCTTTGGCTACCTGAAGAGCCTCTGCAGTTAGTTCTTCAACGCTTCTTAAGTCGGTGAGATCCTGGCCGGTGCTTACCCCGTTATATTCACCTGAAGGATCACCTACATAACCGCGGGCATAAACTATTTCCACTTCATCACCCAGACGAGACTTCAGACCTTCCAGAGGAGTGATCTCATATTTGGCTTTTAGAGAAGAACTTCCTCCACCCACAGTCATTTTCTTAATGGCATTTTCCCCTATTACAGCCACTTTCTTTGTCTTTTCAGGTTCTATGGGAAGTATATCGTTATCATTTTTAAGAAGCACTATTCCTTCCTCTCCTATCTGTTTGGCAGCAGCACGATGTTCATCGCTTACCATTGATCCCCATGGCTTGTTACGGTTCATGGCAGTACGGAAAGTGAGACGGAGCACTCTGCGCACTTTATCATTCAGTTCATCTTCACTATAGGTGCCGTTTTGAATTCCTTCCAGATAGGGATTAGCTAAGAAATAATTATCATAGGCATTGCTTGCCCCTTCAGTGAGGCCGTTGGTCCAGCTGCCAAATTCCATGTCAAGACCTCCGGTCACCGCAGTAGCCGTGTCATGTACTGCTCCCCAGTCAGAAATAACTGCACCATCCCAATCCCATTCTCCTTTAAGAATATCGTTCATTAGAATGGGGTTATAGCTTGCATGTTCACCTCTGAAAAGATTGTAGCCACCCATAAAGCTCCAGGCATTTCCTTCAGTAGCCGCGGCTTTAAATCCCGGGAGGTAGATTTCGTATAGGGTTCTGTCATCAACAATGGGGTTGGATGTATGACGGTTTACTTCATTATTGTTAAGTGCGAAATGTTTCACACAGGCAGCCACTCCGTTGCTTTGTACTCCCTCAACATAAGGTACCACCATTTGAGAAACCAGATATGGGTCTTCTCCCATATATTCGAAATTTCTACCATTCAGAGGTGTGCGATAGATATTGATACCGGGCCCAAGAAGCACGCTTTTATTTCTGAACCGAGCCTCCTCTCCTATACTTTTCCCATAAAGCAGTCCCATTTCCGGGTTCCATGTAGCAGCAAGGGCGGAAAGGGAGGGAAATGCCGTGCATGAGTCGTTTGTCCAGCCGGCTTGATCCCATTCATCCCAAAGCACTTCGGGACGAACCCCCATAGGACCGTCGGTAGTCCATAATTCAGGAATACCAAGCCGAGGCACTCCCGGTGAACTGAATTTGGACTGAGCGTGGATGAGATTGATTTTTTCACGCAATGTCATACGGCTTAAGGCATCCTCCACACGGTCTTCTATCGGTTTGGAGTCGTCAAGATACACGGGTTGTTGAGCTGTGGCCGGAAGTATGGACAAAGAGATTAGAAATACTTTTAATAAATTTTTCATGATGGTTAAGGTTAAGAGGGTATACCGAAAGATATACCCTCCATTATTCTGATATATTGTATAAAAACAAAGATAATCAAAGTTTTCCGAAAGTCAAATAGGCATCGCAAGGACTATTTGGTAAATCATGGCTAAGACGAAAGGAGGCACATGAGGTAAGTGCTTTTCATGCGTAAAGCTATTTAAAAACAATAAGATTTATTGTTTGTTAATCCATGTTATCATTTCATTCACCCATGTCTGATTGTAAGGGAATGTGGGATCGAAACCCCAGCCATGCCCTCCCGTTGGATATAGATGGAGGGACACAGGTATTCCTTTTTTTCTTAAAGAATCTACATATAGCAATGAATTTTCCACTGGAACGAGCTCATCGTCAGCTGAGACGGCAATAAAAGCCGGAGGTGTCTGTGTTGAAACATTTAATTCCCCGCTATATTTATTAACTAAGATATCATCCGGATTCGGTCCTAACAGTAACTCTCTTGAACCGGGATGAGTGTAAGATTGCTGCATAGTGATAACCGGATACAAAAGCATCTGGAAAGCCGGGGAGTTATCTTTGCCGGACAATTTTATTGCAGCAGTCGATGCCAGATGTCCTCCTGCCGATGCTCCTCCTATCCCGATTCTTTTGGTATCTATTCCCCATTCGGAAGCATGGAGTTTTAAGATGTCAATGGATCTTTCCACATCTTCTAAAGGCACTTCATGATTTCCGTTAGGCATTCTGTATTTCAACACTGCCAGGGTGATGCCGTTTTCGTTAAGGACAGGTGCAAGTGCTTTACCTTCATGTTCAATTGCAAGCCCGTAATATCCTCCTCCCGGACACATTACTAGAACTCTTCCATTAGGATGTTCAGCCGGGTAAACAATTAGTTCGGGATCCGTTACTTGAGTAATCCAATCAGGGTTTTCCTCTTTTTCTGCTCCTTGTGGCAAATTATTCCGGAAACGGGGTTGATCATCTTTCCAAAGCTTTATTACCACAGGTTTATTTACCTCTTCTTTTGTCATATTTTTTTCAATCACAGGTAAGGCAATGCTTTCCATTACTTTATACCCCTTAAGATTCGGATGCACTCCGTCTGAAGTAAATTCCGAACTGAGTGATCCATTATCTCCTACTAAGGCAGGATAATAGTTTATAAAATCATAACCCACAGAATCTGCATACTCTTTGGTAATTTCATTAAGTAAGATAATCTTTTGAGCTACATTTTGTACAGTGTCTTTCCAAGGGAATCCCTTGGAAGGGAGAATGGAAGATAAAATTACTTTTATGCCATTTGCCTCCGCTATTTCAGCCATTGATTTTATGTTTCCAAGCGTGCGTTGTGGATTAAATATATGGTTATTTTCTGCCACATCGTTTGTTCCCCCGTTTATCACTACTATTTCCGGGTGCAGATTGATAACGTCGTCTCGAAATCTCACTAACATCTGATAGGTGGTTTGTCCGGATATTCCTCTTCCAAGAAAATTTTGGTCTGTGAAAAAGTCGGGATCCTCATTCACCCATCCCTCTGTGATGGAATTACCGATGAACACAGCTTTAGGACAAGTTTTGGAAGTATCTTGATTCACTTTCACGTTGTCTTGTTGATAACGGGAAAACTGAGCCCAGTCATCAGCTGCCGATGTGATTAAACTGCAACCAAAAGAACCAAAGAAAAGGGCAAGTCTAAAAATACCAGAACCGGTCTTTATCTTTATCATATTAAGAATTATTTCGGTTTAAGAGATATGGAATTGAGACTTGGACTTTTTAATGTCCTGTAAGACAATCATATCGTTGAATATTTTACAAATCTAATGATTTTTCAAATATGAAAGTTTAAAAGATATTTATTCTTCTATTATTCCCTAAATAAAATTTTTCACCAAAAAATAGGAGGGCAAAACTATTGCCCTCCTCCGGAATATAAAATGATAAATTAATTATTTCTTTGCCGTTTCAGCATCTTTGGAACGTGAGCCACGTTTTTTCGGAGCGCTTTTCTCTTCATCTTTAACAGCCTTAACAGGACTTTCCACATCTGCCTTTTCTGCTATTTCCAACATCTCCACCTGAGGAGCCTGTGCATTGAAATCTTCTGAATTCAAGATATTATTGCGAAGGTTTTTCACTTCTTTGTTGAGTTCATTGATTTCAGCGCTCTGGTTTCGTATTGTTAGCAAGAGTGAGTTCAATTCCTCATTATCTATATTTTCAGGATACTGCTCTTCGACTCTTACCAGGAAGTCAGCCAAAACATTCATATAATTGGTGAAAGCAGAGAACGGGGAGTCGTATGGACTGAAAGCGGCATGACTTGCACCATCAGCTTTGTTCTTAGTGCTCATATAATAGAAATGGTCGCTGCTTTGAAGATACTTCCAGTCCTGTTTGAGGCGACGGTCCTGGCATAGATTCACACGTTCTGCTACAGCATAAAGCTTATTTAGAGCCTCATTCTGCAGTTCGTTACCTTTCCATGCTGAAACGTCTCTGGCCTCATCGATATCTGAGATTGGAGAAGGCACTGAAATTTCTCCCACCGGTTTGAGTTTGGCCACAGTTTCGGAAGGCATTGAGAATTTCACACCTCTTTCTTTTCCAAATCTCGGAAGTGCTCTCATGAAGTCGAAAATTCCCGTATCCTTTGGAAGGAATCCACCGAAAGTATCCATACTGAAGAAGAGATTTACAATCTGTTCCTCTTCAGGAAGTGCGGCGATCCAGTCAATATATTTATCCGCTGTCAGGGGATATTCCGGCCAACCGGGATTATTGAAATTATGGGTAATATCTTCTTCAAGTTTCCTGTTTGTGAAGAGGAGTTTTAATTTAGGTGCAGTAGCTGCGGCATAAACATAGTTAGGAGATTTCCAACCTAAAATATGTTTTGCTCCTTCAGTAAGTACCGATTTGAAATCCATAGAAGCCACAATTGCTGCAATGTCATCGTCGTAAATAAGTTCGGTGTTTGCAAACATTTTAGGTTTAACGCCGAAAAGACGACGCAATAGATCGGAGTGTTCTTTTACTTCACGGATGAATTCTTCCACATCTTCCAAGGCAGAAAGACCATGAGCGTAAGTTCCTCCCAGGAATTCCACGCAACCTGTGTCGGCCAGTTTCTTAAGAAGGTCGATACATTCGGGCACATAAAGCTGGAGTTGTTCGATAGCAGTTCCTGAAATAGAAATTGCGCATTTAAATTCCCTGTTGGAATCCTCAATCATTTTCAGAAGAGTTTCGCACATCGGGATATAGCTTGTTTCGGCCAGTCTTCCTATGATTTCATCATTGGCAAAATCATCATAATAGTAATGATCATTTCCTATATCGAAAAATCTATATCTCTTCAGACGGAAGGGCTGGTGGATATTAAAATAAAAACAAACGGATTTCATATGTAGTGGTTTGTGAGTTTTAAATATTAGTTAGAGAGCTCGCTGTTTATTTTCTGTCGGCAATCACTTTGTCATAGATATCAATCACCTTTTTTCCGGCCTTTTCCCAAGTGATACCGTGGATTTCCTCGATACCTTTGTCGCGCAATGTATTATACAAGGCCTTATTAGTGATAATTGAATGTATGGCATCAGCCATGGCATCGATGTCCCAATAGTCGGTTTTGATCACATTGTCGAGAATCTCGGCACAGCCGCTCTGTTTAGAAATAATAGATGGCACACCCATCTCCATTGCTTCAAGAGGTGATATTCCGAAAGGTTCCGAAACACTTGGCATAATATAAACATCGCTGTCACGAAGCATTTCATAAACTTCTTTACCTCTTTGGAATCCGGGGAAGTGGAATCGGTCGGCTATGCCACGTTTGGCTGCCAGTTTTATCATGTCGTCCATCATATCTCCGCTTCCGGCCATCACGAACCTTACATTTTTGTTTTTCTTAAGCACTTTTGCAGCGGCTTCCACAAAATATTCCGGTCCTTTTTGCATAGTTATACGTCCCAGGAATGTCACAACTTTTTCTCCGTGGGTTCTACGGGGAAGATCCAGAAGCTCCTTGTCAAGTGGAATAACTGCATTATGAACCGTAGTGACTTTCTCAGGAGGCATTCCGTATTTTTCGATTACTGTGCGACGCGTAAGGTTCGATACCGTGATGATATGATCGGCATTTTCCATACCGTCTTTTTCAATAGCGAAAACAGTAGGGTTCACATTACCACGTGAACGGTCGAAATCAGTGGCATGCACATGTATCACCAAAGGTTTACCGGTGACATTTTTTGCATGTATTCCTGCTGGATAAGTAAGCCAGTCGTGTGAATGAATAATATCACAAGGCACGGTACGTGCAATCACTCCTGCAACGATGGAATAGTTATTGATTTCTTCAATAAGATTGTCGGGGTAACGGCCTGAGAATTCAATACAACCCAGGTCATTCAGCTTCATATAGTTGAAATCGGCGTATATATGGTCACGAAGGTCGAAATAAAGTTGCGGATCCATATATTTACCTATTCTGGATTCCACATATTCACGCGACACATCTCTCCAGGCCACAGGGGTGTTGCAAGCGCCGATTATAGTTGCGAAATCTCTTTCTTCGTCACCCCAAGGTTTCGGGATCACGAAAGTGATATCCATATTTCCGTTAGCGTGCATTCCCTTAGTGAGGCCATAGCTTGCCGTGCCGAGTCCACCAAGGATATGGGGAGGAAACTCCCATCCGAACATTAGAGCTTTCATTTGGATTCTTCGGTTTCTAAGGTTTGAAGTTTGTTGAATTCTTTTACATTCTTAAGAGTACGCAGGATCTCACCTACATTTTTAGCTGTACTCACGGCACCTCGCCCTGTGTAAGGAGGATTTCCGTCATACATTTCAGAGAGAGAGCCGATACAACCTTCAGTCATTTCATCTTCATAACCGATAAGCATTCTCTCTATGAATCCCACTCCGCTCACACCAAACACCTTGAAATAAGCATCGGCATAAAAACCGAATAGCCAGGGACGGGCCGGTCCTTGATGTACGGTAAGCTCACGTTCAACGGGTCCTCCCACATATGTGGGACGATACGCGTAACTCTTAGGACTCAAAGAACGGAGACCTTTAGGAGTAAGGAGCTCTCTTGTCACAAGGTCGAGCACTTTCTTTCGCTGCCTGCGGTCAAGTGGCGAATATTCCATACCGATAGCGATTGCCAGATTGGGCCTTACTTCGAGATCGGTGTATGTGCCGTTCACATAATCATACAGGTATCCGTAATCATTGAGGAAGGTGCTTATAAAAGAATGTTTCACTATTTCGGCCAGTTCATTCAATGTCTGAAGGTAATCTGCCATTTTTTGGTCTCCTTCATATAAAGAATTCAGGAACAACAGGGCATTATACCAAAGTGCATTGAATTCAAGAATGTAGCCTGTGCGAGGAATAACCGGTTTCCCGTCTAGTGAGGCTGACATCCAGGTCACCGGTTTGTCACTGCCGTCAGCTGAAACGAGGCCGTTCGGATTGATCCAGAGGCCGGGCACTTTCTCTTCACGGATTTTATCAACGATCCATTTCACAGTGTCGCCATATTTCTCACGACACTCCCGGATACCGAAATTTCGCCTGTATTGCTGGATAGCCCAGATGGTCCATAATGGAATATCAGGTAGATCAATTTCACCTATGGTTTTATCCTTGATACCCTCATCGAGATAAGCACGGAGTGCCTTGAGGAAAGTTTCCATTATAAGTTCATAGTCTTCCTTATGGTCGATTGCCAGAGTACATCCCGGAAGGGCCATGAGTTCATCGCGGGCTCTTACATTATACCATGGATAACCGGCCATAATATACATCCCGTCGGGTTTCTTTAAATAGAATTGCTTTGCTGAATTTTTCAAGCAATTATAGAAACTTGTGCGGCATGTACGTGTGGAAAGTTCTGCGGCATAAGTTTCCACGAAATCCTCAGGATTGGCTTCAAATGTAGAGGCGGAGAAAATAATGCTCTCTCCCTTTTGAATCGGGAGCTGGAAATATCCCGGTACCCATAGGTCTTCTTTATATGGAATTCCGCGAACTTTGTCTTTATAATATTCCACACCCTTATACCAATGGCCGTCGTTCACCCATTCCGGATCCTTGGAGAATTGCATATAAAGGTTAGGATAGCCATCGTAGAGACAGGTAGAGATTCCGTTTTTCACTGGAATTACCTCAGTGTTTATCGCTGAATTTTCCATCACCAGATCATTGGCGTTACGGAACGCAAGAAATGGGCGGAATTGAAGAGTTGTTGGAGAATGGGCTTCAACAAGGGTGTATTTAATCAGAATCCTGTTTTCATGTGAGATGAAAACTTTCTCTTTTGTGAGAATCACTCCACCGACACGATAGGTAACAGTAGGTACGGACTCGCAGTCAAACTGACGGATATATTTGTGGCCGTTAGGACTGAAAATTCCTTCGCCATACTGGTGCAATCCCAGGTTGAATGGAGCACCATGCTGTATCACGGTTTCGTCAAGACTTGAAAGCAAAACATGGGCTTTGTCGTCCATTTCGGGAATTGGAATAACAAGAAGCCCATGTTGTTTCCGAGTGTTGCATCCTACAATGGTGGTACAATGATAGGCGCCTGATTTATTGGTGCGAAGCATCTCTTTGGGGAGGCTTTGCTCCAGGTTTATCATGAGGCTCTTGTCGAATTTCAGATAACTCATATAATGGATACCGGTTTTAAGGTTTATATTAACTTAATAGGCTTAACCAATTTGTTTTCAAAGATAAATTTAAAAATTAGAATTTACAACCCTCTTAAGGTTTCTTTTACGATAGGCAACAATTGTAATAATTTATCCAACAAATATACCATGCGGAAAATTTTGAATTACTTCTCCGATAGATATTTCAAGACAATTGCATATTTATTTTTTCTTCCGGAAGCGGTATATCTTTCAGAGGAATTTTATCCAGATCCGAATAACACTGGCTAAACCATTGGTCGAGTGCCTTCACTGTGTCGGAATATATCTCATTGAATCGGGGTATGAAATTCTGATTTCCTTCAGTTTCTATTTTTTTGAATATATTTCCCACTGTGAGTTCGTCGGTATCTACTGCAGGAGCCACTCCGGAATAATCGTTATTCACCATCACCATATTGATAAGTCCTGCCTTATGTAATTTTGAACACAGGTGATTAACCATCCTTATGGGGAGATTGTATTGTACGCTTATTTCTTGAGGAGTAAGGGGAGCCATTTCGGCATGGAATCTCTTCGATATTATAGCCATGATAATCAGCATGACTTTTGTTTCCAGGCTTCGTGAAGGAGGCACGGAATTATCAAGGAAATTGAATGCAAATATATTCTGCATGGAGTAGGTGAGCACACACCCAAATAAGAGTATTAGCCAGGAGAGTTGTAGCCAAATAAGCAGCAAAGGGAGGAATGAAAAGGATCCATAGATGGCATTGTATTTGGAGACGTAAAGCTGCCCGCTCAAGAAAAGCATTTGGAGCACTTGAAACATAACTGCACAAATTGCGCCCGCCGAGGCTGCATATTTTAATTTTACTTTAGTGTTTGGGATCAGACTGAAAGAAATTGTGAAGGCCAGGAATGCCAGTACAAATGGAGAAGCCTCAAGCGCCACATTCACCAACGGAGTTAAAAATTTGAAATGTGTAGTTGACTGCAATGTGGAACTCATGAAGATACTTACTCCGGAAGAACAGATCATCATTATAGGCACCAGAAGACAGATCGCTATATAGTCTGTGATTTTCTGTGCCAAAGAACGGTCTTTCTTAATATCCCATATCTGATTGAAAGATGTCTCGATATCAGATAGCAAGGATATAAGTGTGTAGAGAAGGAACACGAGACCAACTCCCACAAACACACCTTGAGAGGCTTCGTTAAGATAAGAATCAACGAACTTCAGGGCAAAGGTTATAAAACTTTTCTGAGCCGGAAAATTCATGAAGAGCTGTTCTTCAAGAAGGTTCTGAAATCCAAATCCCCTTCCGATTGCAAAAAGCATTGCAAAGGCCGGAACGATTGCAAGTACTGTTGAGAAAGTCAGGGCCATTGATTTGGTCTGGAGGTCACGGTCGAGAAAAGACCTGAAGGAAAGGTTGATCACCTTCACCACTTTCACTTTGAAAGCCGGGGAGGGATCATCCCACACGCCTCCCGCGCAGTAGGAAAAGAAATCTGCTATCTTTTTAAAGAATCCCTTTTTTTCTGTTTTCTTTTTTTCAGCCATTTTGCCTCAAAAATAAGTGGCAGACAATTGGTTTACAAAATTAATAAAAAAGAAAGACTGTGACACTTAAAAAATATCACAGTCTTTAAAGGCCAGAAACGATATAAGCCGGGTTCTGTGCCGGCCGAAGCCGGTGTCTGTCATTTATCTAGACATTGCAGTTGCCTGCAAGTTCGAGCAGCCTACCCCCCGGCAAAGACGGGCCATCTTTATGTGCCGGTATATTTGGCCTTGCAACCCATGGGATGTGCGGCCTCCTATGTCACCATTGGAGCCGGTGGGCTCTTACCCCGCCTTTTCACCCTTGCCTTCAGAAGAAGGTGGTTGTTTTCTGTCACATTGTCCCCGACGTCACCGCCGGCTTTCCGTTAGAAAGCATGTCGCCCATAGTTGCCCGGACTTTCCTCTCCGATTTATTCGGAGCGACAGACCTCGTTTCTGGAATCTATTTCTTATATATCTTTTCCCGACTCAGTTACCAGGAATTTTATAGAAGCTAATTTTATTATCAAATCAGCCACACTTTCATTATCAAGAGAAGAAGTGTCTATGCTCAAATGGTAATTATCTGCCTGTCCCCACCTTTTGTCACCGGTGTAAAAATTATAGAATGATTCTCTTCGCCGGTCGTTTCGAAGAGCCATATCTATGGCTTCCTGACGGTTTTGGGCTTCCTTTCTTTGAAGAATCCTCTGGGCACGTAGTTCAACAGGTGAGTGTAAGAAGACACTGAGAAGATGAGGATGTTGTCGTAAAATGAAATCGGCATTCCTACCAACAATGACGCATGAGCCTTTTTTTACAATTTCTTTGATTGCCGAACATTGCGCTGTGTAGATTCTTTCACCCGTAAGAGGCACCGCATGAAAATTATCAGCGATTCCATAAGCACCTTGCAATAGAGCTCTCAATGCAGATGGTTTTTTTTCATCATGATCTTCCAACACCTGTCGACTTACCCCTAAAGCCGCAGCAGCTTCCGAGAGAAGCTCGGTGTCGTAGTAACTGAATCCCAGACGCTTTGCAATAATTTTGCCGATCGTTCTTCCTCCGCTTCCAAACTGACGCCCTATTACAATAACACAGTTATCAGGAAAGGTTGATCCTGAATCTGCACTGCAGTGATTATTAGTTGAAGAATTTTTGGCCATGCAGATTGTGGGTGTTTATTGCAAAATTAAATTAAAATTAATATTCTTGCAATTAGCCATTATTCCGTGTCAAGACCTTTGATCTGTTTCTTGGGACTAATGCCGAGATTTTTGAGATTTTCCACTTTTTTAAAGATATTACCCTTTCCTTCATACATCTGATTTTTAGCTTTGTGGAATTCATTTGCAAGGTTATTGAAAAGGCGGTCAAGATTGTCGATTGTTTCTGAAAAAGTAGCTACCTTCTCGTAAAGGTCGTTGGCACTTTTCACGATATTGTCGATATTTTTGTTGCGAAGATCTTGCTGCCAGAGGTTATGAGCCAGTTGCAAGGCCATCATCAGGTTTGAAGGGGAAATTATCACTACTCCCTTGTGGTAGGCATATCGGCTTATATCGGGATCTTCCTCGAGGGCTGAAAGATAACATTGGTCGTTGGGTATAAACATAAGTATAAAACCTATGGAATCTTTCACCAAGGTATCATATTTTTTATCAGCGAGTTCCTCCACATGTTTTCTTACACTTCTTGCATGATCTTTAAGACGCCTTCTCTGCAACGTTTCATCATCTGTTTCAAAAGATTCTGTATAGGCGGTAAGAGACACTTTGGAATCAATAATCACTGACTTGCCTTCGGGGAATTTGACAATGACATCCGGACGTTTAAGTGCCCCCTCTTCATCTTTCACTGTTTCCTGGATGAAATAATGGATATTTTTTACAAGACCACTGCTATCGAGCAACGTCTCCAGGATGTATTCTCCCCAGTCACCTTGTTTCTTTGTGTCACGTTTCAAGGCTTTGGTGAGATTATTTGCATCATTGCCGATTCTGATCGTTTCTTTCTTGATGGCATCCACAGCCTGAGACTGTTGCTGAACAAACAGCCGTAAAGTGGATTCGAATGAATCTTTCAATTCTTTTTTTGCCACCTCTGTAGAAGTCTTGCTTTCCTCAAGAGATTTTCTGAATACATCAAACTGCTGTTGAATTGGTTTTAGCATTTCACCCAGTTGCTCTCGATTGTTTTGTTGAAGAGAATTTTGCTTTGCCGAGAGTAACTGATTGGCGATGTTATGAAATTCCTCTTTGAGTTTATCAAATTTTATCTGCCACTGCCTGTCGCTTTCATTCCTTAATTTTTCTGCATTAACTTCTGCAGACTCTTTTTCAGATACCCATCTTTTACGCTCTATATCAAACTCCTTTTTTAAATTTTCTTCATTTGAATCCAGCACTTCTATACGGGATTTCATACTGCTCTTTTCTACCAGAAGAGTTTTGTTTTCCTCCAGAAGATGATTATTTTCCCGGTCAAGACGTTCTTTGTCCTCTTTAAGTAAGCCGTTTAAAACGCGTAATTTGGAAAGTTGATGTTGAGTGAATAGAAAGGTGATAAGAATCCCTGCAAAGAAACCTATAACAATGTAAACTGCAATCATATAAAATATCTCCTTTGCAAAATTAACAAATAGTTTTCAGGTGATGAGAAAAAGATTAACTTTGTGACATGAAAAAGAAATATTTAGTTTCTCTGCTTCTGACTTTAGGGATTATATTTGGTGGTCAGGCACAGGTTTATCAAGGAATAAGTACCATACAATCTGTATTGAAACCTGCCCTTTCGGGATCAGGAAGGTATAAAGGCTCAGTGGAAGCCGGATATTCCCATACTCTTTCAAAGTATAATGGTGATTTCATAGAAATCAGCACATCACAAGGGTACCAGTATAATTCATGGTTCTATATGGGTGCCGGTCTGGGAGTGGATGTTTTATTCAGTCATCCCGGGGAACATTTCGGAGAAGGTACACCTCCTCCGGGTCAGAGAGGTGTTGCCAAGACTGCTGCAATGCTTCCATTGTTTGCAGATTTCCGGTTCTTAATAGGAGGAACCACAAGTGTATCTTTTTTCTTGGATCTTAAGGTTGGGTGTTCTTTTCTGTTAAGTAATAAATACATAGCTATAGGCGACGGTTATTTAACAAATAAGGAATATTTTTTTTTGGATCCTTCGATCGGTATCAGGATCCCTTGCAATAAAAAGAACAACAAGCAGGCATTTGATGTAGGCGTGAAATATAAGTTGCTCACATCTGATTATTGGTATAATTATAATAATAATATAACACTTCAGTCGCTGGGTGCATTTGTTGCATTCGAATGGTAAGACCGGCATCAAGATTAATATTGAGCTTTTAAATAAGATGCCATAAGTAATTTATGGCATTACATTTGTTCGGGGAAAGAAAATTATCTAACTTTGCATTATAAAGGCGCACGTGGCGTAATGGTAGCCGCGCCAGACTTAGGATCTGGTGTCGTAAGACGTGGGGGTTCGAGTCCCTTCGTGCGCACCTTAAAAGGCTGAAATCTCACAGATTTTCAGCCTTTTAAATTTTCTTTGGTTACCACAGGGTAACCAAATTTATAACCAATAAGATAGATTTCAGATTATATATTTAATTACCATTAGTATAACTATAATGGGACCGATTGGCCCGAAAAAAATAGAAAAACCGGAAGAAGATTAAATTATGTGGAGTCAGAAAGAGATAGTGTTGAGACCAAGGGAAAGAGGAATCCATCTGGTAACGAATGAAATCCTTCAAGAGTTACCCTCTTTGCCAAATATCGGTTTGCTGAATCTGTTTATCAAGCATACATCAGCCGCATTGAGTATAAATGAAAATGCTGACCCGGATGTTAGAACAGATATGGAATACATCCTTGATAAATTGATCCCGGACAAAGATCCAAATTATATTCATACGGATGAAGGACCCGATGATGCCAATTCTCATACTAAGACCTCAGTTATTGGAACGTCGATAACGATACCAATTACAAGAGGTTGTCTGAATCTTGGCACATGGCAGGGAATCTATCTATTGGAATTCCGGGAATACAAGTCGGCTCGACACATTATAGCCACTATAACAGGAGAGTAAAAATTAAAAAATTCAAGCCA
>JAFLTS010000024.1 GCA_022509185.1 Muribaculaceae bacterium
GGCAACAAGAATCAGATTACAGCGTCATGGCCGAAAAGGCTACGCTTTCTATCCTATTGTAGTAGCCGATAGCAGGGCACCACGTGATGGTAAATTTATTGAAAGGATAGGTTCTTACAATCCGAACACTAATCCTGCTACAATAAATTTAGACTTTGATCGTGCCTTGTATTGGATCGAAGTTGGAGCTCTTCCTACCGACACAGTTCGTTCTATCCTTAGCAAAGAGGGTGTAATGCTTATGAAACATCTCAAAGGAGGCGTCAAGAAAGGAGCTTTCTCAGAAGATGAAGCAAAACGTCGTTTCAATGCTTGGAAAGAATCTAAAGATAAACAAGCCAAAGCTGCTCAAGCTAAACTCGAAGCTAAAAAAGCAGAGGAAGAAAAGGCTCGTTTTGATGCAGAAGTTGAGAAAAACCGGCTGAAAGGAGAATCGGTTGCTAAGAAAAAAGCTGAAAAATTAGCCGCTGAAGAAGCTGCTGCTAAGGCCGATCTCCAAGAAGAAGTGGTTGAATCTGAAGAAAAAGAAGCTCAAGCTTAAGGGTTCTTCATTTTTTTAAAGGCTTCTGGCTTCAAAGTTGGATATTTGAAAGCTTTTAACTAATTTTGCAAAGACTTCTTAGGAAGTCTTGCTCGGCCGATTAGTGTAGCGGTTAGCACGCCACCCTCTCACGGTGGAGACTCGGGTTCGAGTCCCGGATCGGCTACAAAAGGAGTTGTAATTACAACTCCTTTTTTCATATAAAATTTCTTTCTATCAATAAAATAAAATGATTATCTGAAAAAATACTCAAAGTAATGAAAATAGGGACCAACGACTAGTACGCCAACCTAAATGTCGTCTTCTTTGAGGAAGAATTTTGAGATAATCATACAATTTTATATCATGATTTCTATAATAGGTTCCGGGAACGTTGCCACCCATCTTTTTAAGGCTTTGGGGGGAAAGACTCAAGTGGAATTAATCGAACCCCATTCGCTGAAGGGTTTGAATCTTAATTCTGAACTGATTATTTTAGCCGTGGCTGATGAAGCCATTTCACAAATATTGCCCAAATTGAAAGAAACATCTTCAATTATAGTCCATACTTCCGGTTCAGTAGATATGGAATGTCTTAAAGAAAAAAATAGAGAATACGGTGTACTATATCCTCTTCAGACATTCTCTAAGAATTTAGAAATGAATTATGATGATATACCATTCTTCATTGAAGCATCTTCACCTTCAGTAGAAGATAAATTAAAGGATATTGCCTCCCTTATCACCAAAAATGTGAGATATGCAAATTCCCAGGCAAGAAAGCAACTCCATCTTGCATCGGTTTTTGCCTGCAACTTCACTAATGCTTTGGCTGGTGTTGCAAAGGAACTATTAAGTGAAACGGATATTGAATTTTCTGTCTTTATGCCTTTGTTAAGACAGACTGTGGAAAAATTGAAATATCTTTCCCCCAAAGAGGCCCAAACGGGTCCCGCTATTAGAAATGACAGAAAAATAATCAGGGCTCATCTTGATATGTTGGGAAAAGAACCAGAATTGAAAGCTCTTTATGAATTGTTAACTAAAAGAATTCAACATGAAAAATTATAAAATATTATTGGCCAGCAAATCACCCAGAAGAAGAGAAATTCTTAATATGTTGAGAATTCCTTTTACTGTTGTTACAATCGAAGGCTTGGACGAAAGCTTTCCTCAGGATCTTAAATCTGAGGAGGTGGCACAATTCATATCAAATAAGAAAGCTGATGAATTTTTAAAGAGAATAACTGAAGATGAATTAATCATAACTGCTGATACTGTTGTGATATGTGATAATGAAATCCTTGGGAAACCCAAAGACAAGGAGGAGGCTATGAAAATGCTAAAAAAACTTTCCGGAAAAACACATAAGGTAACAACAGGGGTAACTGTAGCCACAAAAGAAAAAAGAGAAAGCTTTACATCGGAAAGCTTAGTAACATTTGCGGATCTCACCGAAGATGAGATCCGCTTCTATGTAGATACTTTTATACCTTTGGATAAATCTGGTGCTTATGGCATTCAAGAATGGATCGGCGCAGTTGCTGTAGCTAAAATAGACGGTAGCTTCTATAATGTAATGGGCTTACCCGTACACCGACTTTATCAATGCCTTAAACAGTTTTAAGCTTTTTCTGTTTCTGCGCCCGATACTTCAGCCACAGCATTATCAAATCTATTGCGGGCTTCCCATCCTAAAGCAGAAGCTCCTAAAACAGCTGCATCACTTTCCTTTAGCTCTGACAAGATAATTTTAGTCTTGCCCTTAAATACCGGCATTACTGACTTATCGAAAGCCTCCTGCAGAGGTTTCATGAGCAACTCACCACTTTTTGCCAAACCTCCAAAGAGTATAATTGCTTGTGGTGATGTAAATGACACCATGTCTGCAAAAGCTTCTCCTAAAATTGTTCCCGTGTAGTTGAAAATGTCTTTAGCCATTTTATCACCGGCCATGGCTGCGTCATAAACATCCTTGGAGGTAATGTCTTCTATTTGTAAATTTCTTAAAGTAGAGGGTTCGGTGCGTACTTCAAGGAATTCACGGGCGGTACGGGCAACACCTGTGGCACTGCAATATGCCTCAAGACAACCTGTTCTTCCACAACCGCACATACGTCCGTTGTTTCTCTTAACTATAAGATGACCTAATTCTCCTGCGAAACCATCATGGCCATATACCAGCTGGCCGTTTACAACTATACCGGAACCAACTCCTGTACCCAGCGTGATCATAATGAAATCCTTCATTCCTCGAGCTGCTCCATAGGTCATTTCTCCTAAAGCTGCTGCATTGGCATCATTGGTAACAGCTACCGGTATGCCTCCAAAAGCTTTACTTACTTTTTCTGCCAACGGAATAATCGGTCCCCAAGGAAGATTTGGTGGATTTAATATTTCTCCCGTATAATAGTTAGCGTTTGGTGCACCTATTCCTATGCCTTGGATTTTGTCTTCAGCATCATTCCTTTCCAATAATCTTTGAACGCCTGCATGAAGTTCTTCAACATAATCGTCGAAATTATGGTGTTTCTTGGTCTTTATAGAATCGCTTGCTATCACCTGGCCTCGTGCATCAACGATTCCGAAAACTGTGTTGGTGCCACCTATATCAACACCAAGTACATACGGTTTTGTCATGACTTTGATTTTATGGTTATACTTGTTACAAAATTAATCTTTTTTTTGGAATTCCAATAAAATATGACCCATTGTGTTTCTTAGGTTAATTTCTACACAGGCATTGATTTCTCCCTGAGTATCAGCTAAAAGATCTATACCTAACGGACCCGTATAGCTTTTCCCTATAATTTTTTCGAGGGCTGTCTTTTGTGCGTTTATGATTTCGCAATTAAATTTCGGTGCATGGAGACTGATAAGATGCTTTAATTCATTTTGCGATCCTGTTATATTTCCATGATATTTACCGCGGGAAGAGGCTTTAAATACTGAATATCCACGAAAAAAAGCTTCTCCTTCAATCATATCCCATTCCGTTGCAAAATCAAATAATCTGTCCCAAGCTCTTTCAGCCATTACACTTTTCTGTTTTTTTATTATTCCATGACACCATTCAAGCAGACCTTTACGGCTTATATGGTCGCTTACAACTATACCTCTCCCCGACGAACTCCATGGAGCTTTAAAAAAACTTACAGGATTAAGTTGCAAAAAAATTTCTACTTCTGACAAACTGAATAATTCTTTGGGAAGGTTCTTGGGAGGTTCATTTAAAATGGATGATATTACATTCCTTACCTCTATTACAGTACGACGATGAGACAATTCGCGTATTTTGTTTATTATTTCATTTGTCGGAAGTTTTTCTCTGTCAATGCCTGAATTTGCAAGTAAGAACCTTATACTGCGATCCCATCCCCATGGAATCACTCTCCGAATTTCTTCTTTATAAAAATGAAGGTCTCTATACCTTATCAACTTATTGTCCTTGTCCTTAACAAGGTCATAATATTCCAGACCGGGCAAATCTCTATCCTCAAGATCATCAGGTATAAGAATAAAATCACTGTTGCCCGCATAAATTGCGGGCAACAGTGATTTCTCTTTTCGAAGTTTAACTACTTCGTTCGGCGGAGTATAAATCTCCACATTCACCCCAAGAGCCATATCATGCTCGGGATTGAAAACATAAAGATCCTTAGTCGCCGAGATGATCTCTTTCTTTTGATGGATTTGCAAAATAAAGTTTATGCTCCAGATATTCCTGTGTTGCAATCAAAGTTGGCTTGGGAAGTTTTTCATAAAACTTCGAGATTTCAATCTGCTCACGATTTTCAGAAATTTCCTCGAGATTATCTGAGGAAGCAAACTCCTGAAGCTTTTTCTCAAGCTCTTTTTTCATTTCCACAGCAATCTGGTTGGCTCTTTTACCTATAATACAAACGGTTTCATACACGTTGCCCGTTTGTTCTGCCATTTCGATCATGTCGCGGGTCACCGTATTCAACGGTGCATTGGTTTTCTTATAATCCACTGTATATAGGGTTTAGTTTATACTCTTATTCTGCCGCATGTCGGCGTGCTATTTCATAAATATTATCCGCCTCTCGTCGGTTCTTTGTGTCGGGATAATTATTTGTGAAAGAGAAATATTCATCTATCACATCTCTATATCTTTCCCCTTTTTTCTCGTCAATACTTAATCTTGCTTCCTGATATTTTGATTTCAATATCAACAATTCGAAATCTTCCCGATATTTTGATACGGGGAAATCTTTTAATGCATTCTGGGCTGTAATAATGGCAGCATTGTAATTATTACCCATAAAATTTCCCAGATTATAATATAATTGCGCATTTTGCAACTCTTTCAAAGTGAGCTTATCTCTCATTTCATTCACAGCGTTCTGCGCTATTGACACTCTGTCGCTGTCGGGATAATAATCCATGAACCCCTGCAACTCTTCTATAGCCTTTTTGGTGGGTGACTGATCAAGTTGAGGATCGGGGGAGTCAAGATAATATCCATATCCTGAATAGAAACGCGCAAGTTCAGCAAACTTTCCTCTTGGGTAGCGGGAATAATAAGTTTTGAAATATAATCCTGAATTTAAATAATCCTTATTTTCAAAATTTGCCATTGCGAGCAAAAATAAAGCCTCTTCTCCATCAGCTGTACCTCTCAATGGCGTGTAAACCTGCTCCAAGACAGTGGCTGCCTGGTTAAACCTTCTTTCATCAAATGCTTTTTTGGCATAGGTATATTTATATGCCACATCATTGCTCTTCAGCACTTTGTTGTATTCTCCACAGGAAAATAACAAAAATGCCAACGGCAACCATAAAAATATTTTATACATTCAATAAAGATGCTTTGGGGTGCAAAGTTACAAATAAAAAATGAAAATAAATCTCCAATTCCTGAATTTTTATTTGAATTTTAGGTAATTTTGACATTCCACTTTCATTGTTCTTATAATGTCACAAGGTTTCAATATAAAGCAACACCCGGTAATGGCCAATATCATCATAATTTTATTGGTGGCTATCATAGGTGTTTTCATTGTCTTCTTGTCATTGAATATCTTTACAAGACATGGTGAATGGCAGGCTGTTCCCGAGGTGGAAAACATGTCGTTTACCAATGCAATCAACACTCTTCACGATCAAGGATTCAGAACTGATATACGCGATTCCGTATATAATGAAGATATTAATCCGGGGTTTGTCGTGGAGCAGTTCCCTAAACCCGGGGCTAAGGTTAAACCCGGAAGAAAAATTTTTCTATATATCAATGCCGTACACCCTCGGGAACTAATTATAGATGCCGACAATAGTAGTGAAGGTGAAGCTTTAAAAGGATATTCTTTAAGGCAAGGCCTCGCTAAACTGGAAGAACTTGGATTCAAAAAAGTGAACGTAATTAAAATACCGGGGGATAACGACAGAATCATCCGGCTCACTTCCAATGGGAAAACCATCAATAAAATGGAGAAAGTACCCGTAACGGCACTAATTAATGTTGAAGTCCATGACGGACAGCTTAATCGTCTTGCCGACTCTCTTCTTGAAGAAGAATACCTCCAATATGTCACTGAAGTGGAAGATGAGCAACCAATAATTATTGATGAAGACGATTTGGGAGATATTGAACCGGTCTTTGTGCAATGACAGAAGATTACGAAATTATTGATAGCCCGGAGTTTTCCGAAGAACCTACCTATACCACGGAAGACGGTAGAGATTTGTATGAGCATTTCCGTTTTATGGCCGACAAGGGACAAACACTTTTACGTGTCGACAAATTCCTTGTGGACAGAATGGAAAAAACTTCACGCAACCGGATTCAACAAGCAGCCGATGCAGGATGTATCATAGTTAATGGAAAAGCGGTAAAATCCAGTTATAAAGTGAAACCGGGAGATATTGTTTCCATCGTAATGGACAGACCCCGGTATGAATTTGAGATTATTGCTGAAGACATTCCACTTAACATTGTTTATGAAGATAAAGATGTATTGGTAGTTGATAAGCCCGCCGGATTAGTGGTTCACCCGGGTCATGGAAATTATCATGGCACATTAGTGAATGCTATTGCATGGCATTTTAAAGACAATCCGGATTATGATGTAAGCGACCCTCGGCTTGGATTAGTTCACAGAATAGACAAAGATACAAGTGGCCTTCTCGTAATTGCTAAAACTCCGGAAGCTAAAACCGCCTTAGGAGAACAATTTTTCAATAAAACAACTCGTAGGGAATATGTTGCTATGATATGGGGAGAATTCAATGAAAAGAAAGGCACCATAACCGGAGATATAGCAAGGAATCCTAAAAACAAGCTGCAGATGGCTGTCATTCCTGAACCCGGGAAGGGTAAACATGCTGTAACACACTACGAGGAAATTGAAAGTTTCGGTTATGTTTCAGTGGTGAAATGTAAGCTTGAAACCGGCCGTACCCATCAGATTCGTGTACATATGCAACATATGGGGCATCCTTTGTTTAATGATGAAAGATACGGGGGTAATCAGATTCTAAGAGGTACTACTTTTGCTAAATACCGGCAGTTTGTTGCGAACTGTATGGAAATTTGTCCCCGACAGGCCCTGCATGCACGTACTTTGGGTTTCAAACATCCATCTACAGGCGAAGAAATGAATTTTGAAAGCCCACTTCCCTCAGATTTTGCCTCTTTGATAGAAAAATGGAGAGATTATCGTAAAAACAACGATTAAACTCAACTTCTGTCACAGAATTAATGTAAATTTGCGTAATATGCCGTAAAATGGTGTGCGATTTATGAAAGAGCAAGAATACGACTTTAGTGATATAGCGCCTTATTCCGATTCGGAATTCCATCAAAGAATGGAAAGACTTGTTAAAGAGCCCGGCTTTATGCATGTCATAAATTATACAATGCCTCCGCAAGATGTGCCGGCGCTCATTGAAGAGCTTCTTAAAATCGACAATACTTATGATTTTCAACACCAGGTAATGTTCCCTTTCCTGGAAATGCTCGCTAAAACCACAACATCCGGAATATCTTTAGGGGGTATAAAATACCTTAATCCCTCAACTAATTATACTTTTATCACTAATCACAGAGACATCGTGCTCGATGCTTCTTTTCTAAACCTCGCTTTTCTTAGAAGAGGCTTGCCTACATCAGAGGTGGCTATCGGAAACAACCTTCTGATTTTCGATTGGATCACGGAACTCGTCAGGCTCAATAAAAGCTTTATTGTGAAAAGAAATACGGGCCTCCGGGAAGGGCTTTTGGCAGCAAAAAAACTTTCTGCTTACATTCATCATTGCCTACTGGATAAAAGAGAGTCAGTGTGGATTGCGCAGAGAGAGGGAAGGTCGAAAGATAGTAGCGACAAAACACAGGATTCTCTGATCAAGATGCTGGCTATGGCCGGTGAAGGAGGATTTATGGATAAACTTAAAGAAATTAATCTTATGCCGGTTTCTATAAGTTATGAATTCGATCCTAACGACTATCTTAAAGCCCGGGAATTCCTCCTTAGAAAAAGAAATCCCGATTTCAAAAAAACTCAAAGGGATGACCTCTTTTCTATGGAAACTGGCCTCTTGAGATATAAAGGTGAAGTGCACTTCCAGCTTACACCCCGAATCAACAGCAAGCTTGATGAAATTGGAGAATTCCACGATAATAACAAAGCAGCCCATCATGTAGGATGTCTTATTGATCAGGCCATTCACAGAAGCTATCAGATATTTGAAATAAATTATGTGGCCTTCGATATCCTTCACTCTACGGATAGATTTGCTGCAAAATATTCCAATGAAAAGAAAGAGGAGACTATTTCTTATTTCAACAGCCAGCTGGATAAAGTAGACCTTGATGATATCACTACGGAGGAAAGAGAATATATGTGGCAAATGATGCTTACAATGTATGCTAATCCATTGAAAAATAAGCTCAAGGCTCTTTTAGGAGGTATTGAATAATGAGATTCCCTACCCTATCAATAATTTTCCTTTTTATTTTTTCATTTATCATCGACCTTTATATAAGCCTCGATGTGAAACAAATGTGGAAGAAAAAAGGAGTTCTCGTTTATTGGGGCTTCGGAATATTATGCTATGCACTTTTAATTGTCACTATCAGTTTGCCCAGACGTGATGCGGATTCCGGAATTTCCGCAGTAATGTGGTTGCTGTTTACTTTCCTAACCATTTATGTGGCTAAGGCCTTATATATGATATGTTCTTTGTTCGGAAGGTTTATTCGAATGGCTTTCCGGATTAGATGGAAGGCATTCCCTTCGCGCTGGATTGGCCTCGGACTAGGGTTAACTATCATGGCGCTTATGTGGATAGGTGCGGGACACACCCGACATCACATAATGGTAACCTATAAAGAATTTTATTCTCAAAAGTTACCCGAAAAATTTAATGGTTACAGGATTGTACAGATCAGCGATCTTCATGTAGGAACTTGGGGTAAAGATGACACTTTTCTAAAAAATTTAGTTGACACTATAAATTCCTTAAATCCTGATTTGATTGTATTTACTGGTGATATCGTGAATCAAACAAGCGGTGAGCTTACACCTTTCACTGGAGTTTTATCTGGACTTCATGCAAGAGACGGAGTTTACTCTATCTTAGGCAATCATGATTATGGCGACTATGTAGACTGGAATACTCCGGCTGAAAAAGAACGAAATCTTCTTAAACTAAAAGAATACCAAAGGAAAATGGGTTGGAAGATGCTTAACAATGAAAGCACATTCATCCATAATGGTAACGATAGCATACTCCTAATAGGTGTGGAAAACTGGGGAGAACCTCCTTTCCCGAAATATGGCGATCTTGATATGGCCTTTGCAGATAAAAGCCTTAATGGAGCACATCCCAATGACAGTACTTATAAGATTCTTTTAAGCCATAATCCGGAACATTGGAATCAGGAAATATCTCAAAACACTAATATAGATCTTACTCTCTCAGGCCATACTCATGCAATGCAGGCAATGGTGAAAATAGGGAACTGGAACTGGTCACCTGCCAAATATCGTTATGAACAATGGGGTGGTCATTACAAAAGAAAGAATGAAAAGGGAGAGGAAACAAATATCTATGTTAATATAGGTACAGGTGAAGTGGGAATGCCCGCACGTCTTCTCTCAGCCTATCCTGAAGTGACGTTAATTACGCTTAGAAGGGGTGAAAAACCTTGAATTTCTGGATTTATGGTTTCAGTAGTAATCGGTATAGGGTCAAACTTTGGTAATCGAAAAGAAAATGTGGAGAAAGCCATGATTTGGTTGCAAAGTATTTTAATTGAAACCAAATGTTCTGCTGTTTATGAAACTCCATGTGCTTCTAATTCAGGGAAAAACTATATGAATGCCGTGATTTCAGGAGTCTATCAGGGCACAGGGTTTGAACTTGAAGATATCTTAAAAGAAAAAGAAAAAGAAATGGGGCGTAATCATTTGCGGAGAGAGGCCGGAGAAGTGCCAATTGATCTGGATATCGTGATTTGTGACGGTGAAATACTAAAGAAATGGGATTACCGACAGAAATTTTTTAGAATCGGTTACCTTCAACTATAAAGTATTAATATTTAGAAGCTCTATAGTATAAAAACAGTCCTATCAAAAGATATATCACATTCGGAATCTCCATGGCAATGAATGGAGTGGTCGCCCCTGAAATTGCAAATGAACTGGTAACTGTGGAAAAAAGAATATAGCTGAAACTTAAAGCCAGACCAATACCTATATTCAAACCCATCCCCCCTTTCACTTTTCTTGAAGATAAAGACATTCCTATAAGAGTAAGAATAAAGGCAGCTGCAATTGAAGCATACCTTCCCTCCATTTCAATCTCAAAAGCCTTTATGTTTGCTACTCCCCTCATTTTTTGTTTCCTGATATATTCTTCAAGTTGTGGGGTAGTGAGAGTTTCCTCATCATTTGCGGAAATCATGAAATCTCTTGGTTCAAAAGGAATTATTGTATCGAGAGTACGTCCATGAACGATTGTTTCATTCATACCATCGAATGTGCGTGTCATATAATCCGACAATATCCAATGATACATTCTGGTGGAATCATAACGCACTGTATTGGCCGTTGTTCTGGATATCAGACGTTTACCATCAAATTCATATAAGGAAAAACGATAACCGGTTTTATTCCTTTCCTCGAACCTCCCGAAATAGGCTACCACATCAGGTGAAATCTTCAACTGAATGTTGGTGTTTTGTTCCACTTTTTTATTCCTTACATATTTATTGGTATAATCTATTCGCTTCTGATTGGTAGGTGGCACTAGATAGTTATCAGCAACAAAAGTCATGGCGGCAATAATGGCTGCTCCTATCATATAAGGCCTCAGGAGCCTGTTAAAACTCACGCCACTGGATAAAATTGCTATGATTTCTGAATTGGAAGCCAGTTTGGTAGTGAAAAAAATCACTGATATAAACACAAACAAAGGAGAAAGTTGTAATGCAAAATATGGAAGAAAAGAAAGGAAATAATCAAATATGGTTTCCTCCAGGGGGGCGGTCAGGAATGCGTCAAGTTTTTCTGTGACATCAAACATCGCTATGATAGCGAGAAAAAGTATAGTAGCCAAAAAGAAGGTACCCAAAAATTTCCTCAAAATAAATATATCCAGTATATATAATTTGAAGGGATTTTTAAGCCTCCATTTCGGCATATTCTCCACAATCAGATCAGTTTCGGTTGATTCCGAAATCATGATTCCTGATTCTTCTTTTATCCTCGAATCCTCTTTTTTATGTCGGAGAAAAGATAATTTCATTAAAATTAAAGACGCCTGGTAACTTTGTCAAGCATTTCCTCTTTCCACGATTTAAAGTCACCGTCCATGATATGTTTCCTCGATTCCTCAACTAGCCACAGATAAAAGCCGAGATTATGTATCGAGGCTATCTGCATGGCCAGAAGTTCACTGCTAATAAACAAATGTCTCAGATAAGCCTTGGAATAAACGTGATCAACCCAGGTCTTTCCATTATTGTCAAGTGGTGAAAAATCATCTGCCCATTTCCTGTTTTTCATATTCATGACTCCTTCGGAAGTAAACAACATTCCATTTCTACCGTTTCTGGTGGGCATCACACAATCCATCATGTCTACACCTCGATCTATAGCTTCCAATATGTTGGCCGGAGTGCCGACTCCCATTAAATAACGGGGTTTATCTTCAGGAAGTATATCATTCACTACTTCGATCATCTCATACATTTTTTCGGCGGGCTCTCCTACTGCCAGCCCACCGATAGCATTCCCGGGAGCACCCAGTGAAGCAACATGATGAGCAGCCTCCCTTCTTAAGTCAGGATATACGCATCCTTGTACGATGGGGAAAAATGCCTGACTATGACCGTAAAGCGGCTCAGTATCTGTGAACCTACGCCAGCCTCGTTCAAGCCAACCCTTTGTGAGATCTAATGATTTACGTGCGTAATTATAATCAGAAGTGCCTGGTGCACATTCATCGAGCGCCATCATTATGTCAGAACCTATAATCCTTTGTATATCGACTACCTTTTCTGGTGTAAAAAGATGCCGCGATCCGTCTATATGACTTTGAAACCGTGCCCCCTCTTCACTTAGCTTCCTGCAGGAGGCTAAAGAAAAAACTTGAAACCCTCCTGAATCAGTTAGGATAGGTCTATTCCACCCCATAAATTTATGAAGGCCTCCGGCCTTTTGCAATATTTCAGTACCGGGCCTCAGATAGAGATGATATGTATTACCTAATATTATTTTGGCATCAATCTCTTGCTGGAGTTCTCTTTGATGAATTCCTTTTACACTCCCCACAGTGCCTACAGGCATAAAGATGGGAGTGGGAATTTCTCCATGTGATGTCACGAGTTTTCCGGCCCGAGCTTTGGTGCCCGATGACACTGCCTCAATCTGGAAATTCATTAAATTTTCACTATTATTTCTTCAAGTATGTAAAATCCACTTCGGGCGTCACATTTAAATATGAGGGCATTACCATTCCCGTGGAGGCTCCTATATAGGTAGGATCCGAAATATAGAAGGTCTTTCCATTACTTTGATATGATATTCCTCCCCGTGGATTTTTTAAAGTTACGGTGGCTGCTTCATGCCCAGGGAAGGATACTAACTGTGCCTCCCTATCCAGAGCATTGTATAAAAAATATGTATAAAATATTGCTCTGTCCTCGCAATCATTTTTAGGATAATAAAGTGTTTCTTCTAAAAAGTAAGGTTTCTCAAATCCATGGTAATTATCATCAGTGGCATATTCAAAGGCATTCTGAGTGAAATGTAACAAAGCTTCTACATCTTCATCTCCTTCCAGTCCCCCTAATTGGCTCTTAACTTGAGCAACAAGGTTTTTTCTTAATTCCGGTTGTAAATTGGATTTGGCATAAGCCTCTATAGGCATTTGAGGATATTTATATAAAATGGGAATCAAGTTTTCATTCATTTCCCCATTTAGATGTAGAGGCCCGTATTCCAGGTCAAAATGTTTTGGTTTTTGTGGAATCCTTAATTCTCCTAATACCAGATCCAATTTCTTCCCTGTATCTACTCCTGTAGGTAATTGACAGGTCATTACTTTTTCAGAGAAAATAGTAGATACATCTTTACCTTCAGGTGGGAAAAGATAATATTTTTGATTCTGCAAAGACAAATAACTTCTTCCATATACTGTCTGTTGAAAGGGTATCAATAAAAGCGGTGAACCCTTCGTAGTTACAGCTATTCTGGCATCATAACCTAAATGCACCAATAAATAATGTACTAATGCCATCCTTGAAGATTCCGATGATTTTGGGAACTTAGAATTTACATAGGCTTCAAGGTATTTATAGGTAAGATAGTCGTTTAAACCTTTTTCTTTTATTTCCTTCTTAATGCATGGTAATAACTTCTCTCCAACCTGGGCTGTTTCAAGTTCTTTCCATTGATTAGCGAAATCAGAAGGTTGTGTAAGATTGGCAGAAATATCATAACTGAAATCTTCCAATATCATCGGAATACCATAAAAAGCAAATTCAAAATTGTTTTTTCCAACAATCGGGAATGTCGGTATTTTCCCGGGTTTTACTTCCGGTTTGGGTTCCGGTTTAACTTCCGGTTTGGGCTCCGGCTTAACTTCCGGTTTGGGTTCCGGTTTAACTTCCGGTTTGGGTTCCGGTTTAACTTCCGGTTTGGGTTCCGGTTTAACTTCCGGTTTGGGCTCCGGTTTAACTTCCGGTTTGGGCTCAGGCTTAACTTCCGGTTTGGGCTCCGGTTTAACTTCCGGTTTGGGCTCCGGCTTTACTTCCGGTTTGGGCTCCGGCTTTACTGCTATAGGCTCTTCCTTATCAGGAATTTCAGGCCTTGATGGAATTTCGGGAACTTTTGGAATGATTCGTGGAGCTTCTTCAGGTTTGGGAGTTTCATCACGTTTCAAACCATTTAAACTTTCATATTCATGCCATTCTCCATTCAGGAAATCCGCATAGTGATCGAGTATAGTCTGTCTGAAATTATTGTAATTATTATGAATTCTGTTCCTGAATTCTTCAAAAGATTCTTGGCCTGATTTATTCACTCCATTACTTTGAGTTTGAGTCTGGGCCATTACATGGCATGATAATACTAATATTGCGGAAATTAGAAACGTGTTTTTTTTCATCCTAAGAAATTATTTAGAAGAGAGAGGAAGGACAATCATTTAATCATCAAAACCCTGTCTTACAAAATCAGAGATTTTATTAGCATGTTCTGCTGCAATTTCACTGTTTTTCATAGCTTCCTCAAGGGCGCGGAGTCGCGCTTTTTGAGCATTATTTTCTTCAACTATGAAATAAGTGCGCACTTCATAAGTACCATCACCGTTATTTCTGATAATTGTGAAAGAAGGCTCCATTTCTCCTCGGATCTCTTTCTCCACAAGGCGTTCATATGCCGCAAAGAAGTTTTCAAATTCCCCGGTAGGATCCACACCGTTTGCACTGATATCCGCTATGACACGTCCTTGTAATGTGCTCCCGGCCTCTTGGCCGTAATTTATCACTGCATTGTTTGTAGCCATCTGTTTCCCAACATTCTTGGATTGCACTTTTGTAGCTATACCTTCCACCTCATGACCGTTGGATCCCAACTTTCCAAGTTTGTCATAATGTTCTAAAAGACAAAGATCTATTGGCTTTGATCCCAAAGCTTCCCACTTTCCTTTCTTGTATTCGTTTAGTTTGGTTTTATAAGCTTTTTCTCTCGCTTTCTCCAAATGTGTCTTTGCAGTTGCAACACTTGGGACTATTAATACAAGTGTCAGCAATAAATAAATTAGTTTCTTCATATTTTAAAATTTTATTAATGATATTTACTTATCCGGAGAAATAATCAGATTCATGGCTTTAACTCCCATCTTTGGATCGTTCTTCCTTACCTTTAACAGCCATTTTGTAAAGTCATCTGAATTCATCCAAGGCAGCTGACCCGGCTCTTTATTCATCACCGGAGATGAAAATCTTTCGGGAGAAAATAACACATACACCCTATTATATTCCGTGTTATAAGAAGAGGTTAATACAAGTTCATCCACTATTTCTCCCTTTTGAGCATGATCAGGGCTGAAAAAAACATATCTTTTCCCTTTTGTGACATTCATTTCTTCATTCCGGTCAGAAATATAGGGTAGTAACTGGAAAACGGTCTTCTGCTCATCTTCCAGGAAAACTGAAAGATAACCATTTGTTCCTCCCTGAAAATCCAGATACATCGAATCTCCGTTCTTAAAATTTATATCTGCGTTACGAATATCCGTGCCGTTTCTCAATACATTTGATTCAAATGCTACGCTCTCATTGTCTATTGATTTGGCTTTCCCTTTTATTCGGCATGTCACTATAAGGTTTTCTTCTTTATCTCTTTCAAATTTATATTCTGGTTCTCCGTCATCGGCTATCCATTCTCCTCTTACTTCAGTAGTTGATAAAGAAAGAAAATCATTATGTTCCCGGTTGCCATCCACCCTTTCAGATTGAAGGATATCCTGCGAAACAATTGTACCGAAACTTTTAGCAAGTGCATCCACTCGAGCCTGTTCCAAAGCAATTCTCATACATTCTACGCGGGAGTGTGTTCCATCATCATAAAAGGTAGATTCTCCTTTCACAGAAATTATATCAGAAGCATTGGCGCTTCCAGTTATAAAAATTATTAATAATATAATCCAACAGGCTTTTAAAAGATTCATGGGCGCAATTTTTTTGTTGTCCATATTTCCTTCATTTTCCCGGATACACTTGTTGTGGGTGTCTGAAGCTTCTTATTTATAGATAAAGAATTCTTTTTAACATTATCTTCTACATAGGCACTCAGATCTTTCAATGTAACGTTACCTTTACTTTCCTGCAATTTTTTCAGAAGATAATAAGTGAATAAACCATGATTCTTTTCAGTATACGGTAATGCAGTCTCCTGATCCGAGGCAGCAGAAAGCACAAACATATTTCCTTCCGCATTCACAGCCTTAGGTTTTAAAGCCACACCTCTTGCCTCAGCCAGCATTCCACCGTCGCGGGTAGCTCCACTGAAACAGGCATCAATAAATACCATTATATTCTCAGCACCCATCTGTGATAAATTCGAATACAATTTTTTTAGTGGATAAGCTGTGGCAGTAGAAAAACCATCTCCATCTATTGGCAATAGATAGGCATCTTTACTTCCCTCATCAGGGAAACCATGACCTGCATAATACACAATTACTTCCGTATCGTTTCCTAATGCTTGAATATATTGTCGCACCTGTTCCAAAGCTCCTATCATTTCCGCATAGGTTACATTTTCTTTAAGTATAATATTATTTTCCGGAATACCTAAAGTTTTCTTGCAATATTCAGCAAAAGTTTCTCCATCATTAAGTGATGAGGCCACTGGTGTGACATTCTTATAATCCTCATTGGCTATTATCAGTGCCACAGTCTTGTCTGCCACTCGTGAGGTTAGAGGGATATTTATATCTACATCACTTTGAGCTCTGATTACTTTGCTCGAAGATGCTGTTGTATTTCTCATCGGAGTATTATCCCGGCGACTATTGCCTTGCGCCAGGAATGATCCTACATCAATCTTCACATCAGTGAAATCATAGTTTGCCGCGGCTTCAGAATTATAGGCATAAATTTTTCCTGCCGGAGTAACAAATTCTACAGACGCTATAGCCACCTGATTATCTTTAATAAAAAATCTTGGATGTTTCAATTGTATTGAATTCCAGGCAGCTTTGAATGCTTCCGCCTCTTTGTTTTTTAACGGCACCTTTATTGCCATGGGTCCCATAGCGGAAGTAATCAAATAGGTTTCATTGTCTATATCGTAAGGCTGAAGTTCAAGGTCGGCTATTCGTAAGCGTCCGGCATAACGTGCCAGGTAGGATTCTTCTGCAAGCTTACATAATCTTTGATATTCCTGATAAACATTATTTTGACTTACCCTGGACTGATAATCTTCCATCTTCTCGAATTCCTTACGCTTTGTCCATTCACTAAGATTTTCCTCTACATATTTTTCTGCATAGGTCTGAAAATCCGGAATAATCTGTCCGGAATCTCCTTTTGCTGTCTGCTCAGCAAAAACAATTGAATCGGGCATTATATTCATTTGCACCGGTTGTTGTCCTAATGCCACTAGTCGTGTATTCAGATTATCAAGCTTTTCAGGTTCTCCAAGGCAGGCATAAGTCACGGCCAGTGCTCTTAGATATTTCACATCTGTTGGATCGTTGTTTACAATTGTAGGAAGATACATCTCGGCACTTTGGAAATAGGAAGTAGCCTGACGCTCGTAACGTTTGGCCGCCTTCTCGTCGGTTTCAGTCAATGCCTTATTATGATATTCTGCTCCGAGATTATAATAACACAGGGCAAGATGTTGATTCACCGATAAATTATTAGGTTTTAAGTCATATAGTTGCTGAAACAATGGCAACGCAGCCGCGAAATTACTTTCTGCCTCATATATTCTTGCCTGAGCCGACAATAACCTTTCATCATTGGGTTTCATCAACAAGGCTTTATCCAGAAGAGGTTGCATCTTATCCGTATATCCACCGTCAATACAACATTGCAACGTCAACATTAGAAGGTTAAAATTAGCAGGATAAAGATCTACCGAAGAAATAAGATTTTCTATACCTAATTCTGGCGTGCCGTTGTTTAGACAAGCTTGTGCCAGAAACATACTAACCTGTTCCCGTCTGTCTGTAACTCCTGTATCTATATAAGCATTAAGATATTTTATTGCTTCAGGATACTTCTCAGAATTATATGCCCCTGATGCCGCTATGTAAATCAGAGCCGGATACATGCTTGATGTTGATTTGGGCATTTTATATTCCGGTTCCAACATGATATTCACATATAAAGAGGCGAAATCAGTCATATTTTCATTATCATTCTTTCCTGAATAAAAAGCCGCTGCCCTCATAAATTGCGGTCCTATGTCTCGAATCATTCCATAAAGGCTGCTTAGCTGGCTTTCCTCAAGCTCTTCCAATTCCAAAGCTGCTGCAATTTCCTTATAGGTGTCTTTTAGAATGGGATAAAGCTCTTCCTCTGCCATGCCGTCATATTGCACAAATTTTAAATGTTTGTAGGCTTCTGTAGCCTTGTCAAATAGAGTGGAATTGGCTTCTGTTGAATCTTTCACCACATTACTATCTTCATGTGACTTTAATTCCTCATGTTCCACCGGTTCCATCTGAGCCTTTATATTTACTGCAGGACAGATAACAACAACCGATAATCCCAGGATTATCCCTATAAAAATATCTTTAAATCTTTTCTTCATTTCAGAATGCATCTATGAATGTGAATGTCGCTGTGATTCTGCGGAATTCAGAACCTTTATCTTCACTCACTTTTACATCGTAACGATAATCTTTATTCATTTTATCCAAACCTTCCACATTCTTTTCAAGATAGTCTTTCACTCCTAATGCTCTAACTAAGGCAAGTTGGGGATTCTCTTTAATTCCATTTTTCTTTGTTACAGTAAGAGTAGTGAGTTGATCATTCAGATATACCGGTTCATCCTCTATTTCTCCATAACTTCCGTCATATGCTATACCATTGATGATTGGTGTGGCGTCTGCGGTTCCGACAAGATTTATCTTTAGCTTCTTACCTTCTTTTAGATATTGACTCATGTCACCTTCAAATGCTTGTTTTACTATGGAGAGCATTGCTGAGGCTGCTCCGGATTCATCCACGTGATACTTCCCGGGCTTGAAATCTTCTTGGGCCGAAAATTCAGGTTCTACCTGATATGTGAAATCCACAACATAATTCAATATCTTGTTACCATCAGCGTCATAATCCGGCACTACTTTTGAATTCACTGCAATATTGGTATGTTCCGAAATAACATCTCTACTTTTGGCTTCTTCCACCACTTGTTCTCTTAGTTCCTGAAGTTTCATTTCTTCCATCTGTTGCTGTTGCAGAAGTTCTAATGAAATATCATCGGAATTCATGAAATTCATGGTTTCACGCAAAAGATTATCATAGATATAGGTTTTACCGTTCGCGGCATTTTCCACCTTAGCATAAACTATCTCGAAGGTATCGTCAGGTAAAATACCGTATTGAACTTCTGAAAACTTAATTAACGAAGGATCTGCAAAACTCATCACATCTTCTTCCGGCACATTAAGAAAAATTGTGGGCATTGTGTCAAAATTAATTGCCAGCACCGAATTGTTTCTGTCATAAGAGCCAAAACTCATTGTGGCACCTGAAAGAATGTCTCCGGCAAAATTTGTGGATATTTCATCTTCTAAAAGACGACGCCTTTTATTTATACTTTCTTGATTTACACGACTTTGGTATTCTTCTATTGTTTCACCGGGCATCATTTTCATCCACTCCTCCATCTGACGGTCTACCTCCTCTTGGATCAGTTGTGAATAATAAGGTTCAAGATCAGGCATTCTCATCACTTCTACATTATTATTCATTGAGGTTGCCAGAAGGGTATTTCTTCTTGAGTCGGTGATAAAGGTTAGATCAGTTACCTCTCCAAGAGGCTTTTCATAATATTCTCTTTCGGTATCTCTTAATAAGTTTACTAAGGTTACAACTGTAGGCGAGGTGACTACCGCAAGATATTTTCCATCGAAATTGAAATCACAGGCTATTCCTTCTCCAAGATTTTCAATCATTTTTTTCATCTCGAAATTACGGGTATTGTAAAGGTAAGCCACACCATCCGATGTCAATACTACAAAATCACTGGTATTCGGAGAAAAAGCTATATCATTCACCGGATCTTCCTCTGTAGTTGTCCAGCGAAGGCTTTTTCCTTCAATATTATATACATTCACCGTTTTCCCATCAATTCCTGCCACATAATAACCATTAGGACTTATTATCATCATCTCAGGACGGAAAGAACCACAATCTATCTCTGAAATAGGAGTAAATTTCTTTGTTTCGAAAAAATATATCTTTCCATTGGATGCCACTGCCATTTGTCGGGCATCCGGAGTAAAAGCAACCGCTGTGGGCTCTCCATATTTTTTTGTGTTATAATTAAATTCTTCCTCCGCCGTGTTTACTCTAAATACTTTGAGAGAATGATTGTTTTTTTTATTGTTCCTTACTACGGCTAAATTCAATCCGGATGGGTTTACTCCGAGTTCTTTTACAGTATCTTTATTTTCATTTATAACAGTTCCGGAAAGGGTAGAAACCGAATTATTACTATAAGTATAGGCAGTTGCTACATGGGGATGGATTTTTTTGGGGGTTTCCTTATGTCTGAAATTATAGATTTTATTAGATTCTATTTTCTCTTTCTGAGCTAAAGTAATCAATGGAAAAGTAATTATACCAAGTAATAGTAAAAATGGTAATGATATTTTTTTCATATATAAAATTTTGAAAATATTTGTTTAAATAAATTTGGAAAATTCCGGGTATATTAATTTATATATTGAATCGTCAATTTAAAAGTTTGAAAGAAATCTGGAATAAATTATATTTAGAATTAATCGCAAAATTACATAAAATAAATAAGCTTTCCTTTCAATGTAAAATAAAAAATAAGGATCCGAAACCCTCCGGATCCTTTCATTATATGTGAATATTCCTTAATATTATATTAAATCATAATGGTGTTTTATTATTCTTCAGTTGGGGAAGAATAGTTTGAAATTGCAGGTTGGCTCAATTGCATGGCCGGAGCACTTTCGAATTCATTTTGCTGAAACACTTTAGAATGATTCGACATATCCAAAAACATTAAAACTAAAAGAGCCACAATAAAACATACTACCACTGTATATAGCCAACCCATCCACCGGTAGGTTTCAGTGACGCCTTTTCGCTCTCGATATCGATCTCCTGGATAATCCATATCATTTTTTATTTTAGGGTTATCTTTTTGTCTTTTAATCAGGCACAGCAATCATACGCCAGATTATTATACCGATGATTGCTAAAGCCGCTATCACCGTAAGAATGATCCATAATTTACGCCTGTTATGGGGTTGGTCGGGAGTAGTTGACATAGTTCTTTGGATTTATGGTTGCTTTTATTTCGCAAAGATAGTGATTTTTCAGAATCTTGCATTATGAAAGGCCCGGTATCCCATCATCTCTTCATGTCTTTTCTTTTCTTTTTTGATTTTGTGACGGCGAATACCCCGACGTATTAGAGTGTCGCATGAATATTTCCCTCCACCTATTAAGCAAAATATCAGACACCCGAACATTAATGAAAAGAGGGTCAAATCTGTCATTCCCCCTCTAAGAGCTACTGCTCCGAGTATGCAATAATAAATAGCAGCACCGGCCATAACAGGTCTTAAAAAAAGTCCTAAAGCCAAAAAACCTCCAAAACATAAAGTGCAGATTCCGCATGCTGTTCCTGCCATACCATTAATATGGTTCAACATTGTAAGACCACTTATTATCAAGATAGTGGCAAATAATGTACGCATTGGCACGGCATATTTTGCATATTCTGAAAGGCCTGAGTTAATGGAAGGGAAGATTACCTTAGTAAGGTTTATTGAGGTTGTTTCTTCTCTGCTATTTAATACATGAGACCTTAATATTCCTGTGGAAGCATTTTCCACTTCTCCTAAAGTGGTCTTGCCGGGATTTACTGATATTGTATCTGTGAGTTTCATAACCGTTGGCTTTAGCAATATTTCTTATTCCTTAAATATCTCTTTATTATTTTAACACTAAGAGGCTCTAAATGTTGACTCCTGATTTAATTTTTTTTAAATATTGAGATATAAAATGTAATTTTACATGTGAATCATTAATAACTGAGTCTGAATATTTCATATTAAAATGAAAGACAGAGGGAAACTCTATTTTCGATACGGCACAATGGGATCTGCTAAAACAGCCCTTTTGTTAACAAATGCTTATAATTTCGAGGAAAGAGGAATAGCTTATCTTTGTTATAAACCTGTCACTGACACCCGCGAAGACCGGAATGTAATTCGTAGCAGAATAGGTATAGAAAGGGAATGTAAATGGATTTATCCCGAAACTGATATCTATGAGGAAATTGAATCAATGGCTGAATCGGGCGCGATGATTCCGGAATGGATATTGGTGGATGAAGCTCAGTTTCTTAGCGCCCGACAGGTAGACCAATTTGCACGTATAGTAGACGACTTTGGATGCAATATTATTTGTTACGGTCTTCGCACAGACTTCAAGACTAACCTGTTTGAAGGTTCAAGACGACTTTTTGAAGTGGCTGATTCTATTGATGAAGTTAAATCCACTTGTTCTTGCGGTGGTAAAACCATCGTGAACGCAAGAATAGATAGTAAGGGAGAAATTATTACTGAAGGAAAACAGGTAGAAATTGGAGGAAACGATAGATACATATCAGTATGCAGGCGGTGTTGGAATAACAAGAGGATTGAAAGAATGTCTAGAAACACCCTTCCATTTGACTAAATACCCAACCTTATTTTATATTAACCTTAGTAGAATAATACATTCTTAATATCTTTTACTGTGAATACACAAAAACGTCAAGAGATTATAAAACTAATAAAAAGAGAGGTAGTTCCTGCCTTAGGTTGTACCGAACCGGCAGCTGTTGCTCTCTGTGTGGCAAAAGCTAAGGAGATTCTTGGAGATATACCTGAAACTATAAATGTAGGTCTCAGTGGAAATATGCTGAAAAATGCTATGGGAGTTGGAATTCCGGGCACCGGTATGATTGGACTGCCTATAGCAATAGCCTTAGGTGCCCTTATCGGTAAATCCGAATATGGTCTCGAAGTTTTGAAAGAAGTTTCTCCGGAAAAAGTAGATGAAGGTAAGAATTATATCTCAGAAGATAGAATTAAGATAAGACATATTAACGATGCTCCTTCTATTCTTTATATAGAAGTAGAGTGTAAGGATACAGATGGCCACTCATCAAAGGCAGTTATCTCTGATACCCACACCAATTTTATATGTCTTGAAAAAGATGGGGAAAAATTGGAAGTGTCATCCAAAGGTGGAGAGTTACAAGAAGAGAACCAAAAGTTCCAGGATCCATTTTTAGATATGGCAACCGTGTATGAGTTTGCCACAACGGCTCCTTATGAAGAAATTGAATTTATTCTTGAATCGCGTAATCTCAATAAGGCGGCTGCTGAGTTAGCTCTTCATAGTAAATACGGCCATTCTTTAGGTCATACAATGAAGACAAAAGGTAAAAGTCTCTTTGGTGATTCAGCCCTTTCTCATATCATCAGTAATACTTCTGCGGCCTGTGATGCCCGTATGGGGGGTGCTCAAATTCCTGTAATGTCAAATTCTGGCAGTGGCAATCAGGGCATTTGCGCCACAATGCCTGTAGTGAGCTATGCTGAGGATATTGAAGCCGATGAAAATACTTTGGCAAGAGCCCTGATATTAAGTCATCTTACAAGTATCTATATCAAGCAAAGTCTTGGACGTCTCTCTGCATTATGCGGATGTGTTGTCGCTTCTACCGGAGCTTCAAGTGGAATAGTTTATCTGATGGGAGGCGGATATGAGGAAATATGTTCAGCAGTAAAAAATATGATAGCCAATATCACCGGAATGATATGTGATGGAGCTAAGCCGTCCTGTTCTCTTAAGATTTCTTCCGGTGTAGGAACGGCTCTTATGTCAGCGATGCTGGCAATGGACAACAAATGTGTCACTCAGGCTGAAGGTATTATTTGTGATGATGTTGATCAATCCATACATAATCTAACATCAATCGGCCGGGAAGCCATGCAGGCCACCGACCGATTGGTATTACACATTATGACAAATAAATAATTCTCTTCTTTATATCACTTGAATCACACGAGGATTCATCTTATATGGAAGAATTCCTGTTCGGCTTATAATCTTTTGGCCTACAAAGCCTCTGACAAACACAAAGAAACTGTTCATTACGGTTGATCCCGAAGCTGAAGAAACAAAGTAAACTTTTCTTACCAAGGGATATTCACCGCTATAGATATAAGCCTGATAGGGTGCATAAGCCACTGAACTATAGTCATTATCCTCTGTAGGATTAGACACCTTCAAAATCTTCACTTCTGTGGTGAGATTGGTTGCCACAGTATCATTTTCATTGTTATATTGTTCATACCTGATATTCACAGGAATGTTTTTTGCATTGCTTAAATCATCCCCAAGCCAGCTTACACTTATCACTCCAAGAGCAGAAGGATCGGTTTTCACAACATCAAATACCTGGGCATTGTTTTGCTGGCCATATGCATTTGCCACTTCTGAAATAGTTTTACCTTCAGGTAGGAATTTTTCTCTTAGATAACTAACAGTAGATGAGCCGGCATGATCGAAAACAATCTTTATATCGGAAGTGTCATTGACAGCAAGCTGACTCCATTTCTTTATCTCTCCATTCATTATTTGTTTGATATCATCCATAGATAGAGAGTTTACCGGATTATCCTTGTTTATTATCAATGCAACAGCATCTACAGCTATAGGATCTTGTTTCACAATCCTTTTGTATTTTGCCTTCATGAATTTTATTTCCTCGGGAGTGAATTCCCGGGTGATGATAACGGCCTGCGTGGCATCAGCCAGAAGAGTATCTATTGCTTCCTGCTCACTTACATAAAAGGGAAGAATACTTGACTGAGGATAGGTATATTCAAACACCTGGATCTCTTCCTCAAGAATATTCCTGAAACCATCATCACAGAAAATAGTGGCACTTCCACTGGCATATTCCCCTCTTTTTACCGGCGTACATGATAGAACGGTTCCTCCAATTAAACCGGCTAAGGCAAGGGGTGCTAATTTAAAAAAGACTGAGCGTTTCATAGTATGTAATTTTGTAAAAAGCCCCCGCACTTTTCAGCCGGGGGCTTTTGTTATAATTTATAATGGTTCTATCAATTAGAGCCTCTCCAAAGACGATAGCCTCTCCAAACGCCATATGCGCATAGCACACCGCCAACTGAGGCGCTTATTGCTATATTGTCGATGTTAAATACATCGAAAATGAAGAGAAGACCTACGCCTACATATACAAGGATCATGAAGATACCGAATATCAGACGTCCACCTTTGGGAAGATTGTTCATATTATCGTTTTCCATAACTTCTTTCCGTTATTATTGGTTTTGGAGTCTGAATGTCACAGGTAGGTTGAAGTATGATCTCACGGCCACACCATTATTTTTACCAGGTTGCCATTTCGGCATCTTGTTAACAACGCGGAGAGCCTCACGGTCAAGGTCCTTGTCTACACCTCTTGCTATTTCCGCATGTCCTACAGAACCGTCTTTTTCAACCACGAACTTCACAACTACTCTACCTTGGATATCATTTTGTTGAGCTGCTTCAGGATAACGGATATTGTTGCTGAGCCACTTCATGAGCGCTGCTTGACCTCCGGGGAATTCCGCGGGCTGTTCTACAGCCACAAAGATCTCTTCCTCCTTCGGTTTTTCGGGTTCCGGCTCTTTTACAATTACCTGCTCCTTAACTGCTTCAAATTTATCAACGTCGTCAGAACCTTCTTGGTTAACAACACCACGAGCAGTATTGTCTTCCTTTTGTTCTTCCATATCCATTACTTCATTCTGCACCTTGTCTGCATCCACAATGGCAATCTGGGTAACCTGTACAGTGGCAAGCACTTCTTCAGGTATCTCCGGGATTTCCATTTCCATTTTCTGCTCTTCAGGTTCCGGTTCCGGTTCCGGTTCAGCCTCTTCCTGTTGAAGAAGTTCTGCTGCAGCCATCTTTTCCCTTTGCTCCTGAAGTGCCAGTTGTTCTTGTTCAGCGCGGAAATCTGAATATTTCGAATATGCCAAAATAAGGATAAATACAACTATCAAGCCCACAACCGTGAAAAGCACGGCCATATTGTGGCGTCTGTCGCTCTGACGGCGCAATTCATATGCTCCAAAATCCTTATTCTTGTCTGCGAATACAAGATCGCGCCATTCTTGAGATGTTAGATCTACATTCTTTTTAGCCATTTTCTTTCAAATTAACGGTTAATGAATCTATCCATCAGTTACCCGGATGGGCGCTCATGTATTCCAACAGCATCACTGAATCCACTCGTGTCATATTATCAATCTGATACTTGGAGATGGAGTTGATCTGCATCTCGTCAAGCAGTTCCACAAGGCTACCGAAAGTGGCCTGAGGTGTGGATTTTAATATGATTACAGGTTTCTTCAGGTTCTCATTCTTTCTAATTGCTGAAGCTGCCTCGTCATATTTAAGTTGTGCTTCTTCACGCTGTTCTTTAGTTTCAAGCGGCCCGAAACCTCCGTTAGCGTATTGCTCTTTGATTTTCTTGATTTCGGCAAGCACTTCCTTATTCCTCTCCTGGATTATCTGACGAATTCCACGTGGTGAACGGTCACCAACACTGTTGACTTCATCTGTTAGAAATTCTGACTTACGTAAATTATTATTGGCAGATATAATTTCACCGCCGGGGCCAAACATACCTTCATCACCCCCAGGCTTGCCAAAATAATAGTATACCTCGTTTACCACAGCACCATTTACAGTATCAACCAAATTGGTGCCCGGTTTACGTTTAGCATCTACAATGATAGTCACTGCGTCGTCGGCAGATGCCTGCGACATGTTTTCTGTGTTTTCCACCTTTTCATTCGATGGCAACGCTATTGTAAGTGTCTGCGATTTGATCATTGTAGTACAAAGCATGAAGAATGTTATAAGCAACATGTTCATGTCTACCATCGGCGTGAAGTCCACGCGGATGTGCATCTTTTTCTGGCCACCTTTTTTACCGTCGTTGCCTGATTTTTCTTGAACTTCTGCCATGATTAATCTCCTGCTTTAAGTGCGGTCAAAAACGTAAACTTATTCTGCTTGATGGTCTGGAGGTTGTCCATTACCATGTGCACAATATCAAACGATGTGTTCTGGTCGGCCTTGATGGCTATACCGGTGCCATCCTTGATGGCTTGTGCCAGATTCTCATTCTCGGTCTGACGCATGGCCTTTATCCACATCTGAAATTCGGTTGGAGTATCCGGATTCGAATTCCATGCCACCGGTATTCCTGTGATGTGTTGTGGATTTCCATCGTCACCTTCCAGCCATTTATCCATCTTGGTCAATCCCTCGGGTTGATTGGCAAGGTCAAGGAATTCACCCATCTGTGCCAAAGGAACTCCGAAAGCTCCCAATTTACT
>JAFLTS010000025.1 GCA_022509185.1 Muribaculaceae bacterium
GTGGACCCGATCATTCGAACCATTGATAGAATACCATCTCGAGCATTTTCCCCAACCAAAAAAATAAACCCGGTTTGCAGGGAATTTGCGTTCCGACAAACCACCTAGAACGAAGAAACTAACCTTACATTAATGAATTGTTTTAACTACCTATCCAACCTAATCCGCTCTAAAAAGAGCAGGGCTAACTATGCCACATGCTCCATGCACTTTGTTCTGTGCACTATCATCGGTGCACTTTCCCTATCTTCCTGTTCAATGGTAAACGAAGACCTGCCGGAATGTGCTCCGCCTCCACGTACTTTCACTACCGTGGATTTTGAATATACTTACAATATGTCAGGGGCCGAGACCGGGCTTTACCAGGACTGGTTTAACGAACATGCTGGTTCCGCTTATCTCTATGTTTTCGATAAAAAGGGAACCTATCTGTTTAACAGGCAGACTCATAAGACTGACATGAATCCCAACCTTATAGACTTCTCAATAGTCCTTGATGATAAGGAACTTGTTCCGGGGAATGAATACATGCTTGTAGGTATGGCTCAAGGTAACCATGCCGGTTATGAAGCATCACTGGAAACACCGGGATTCACACTCCTTCACGAAATGATACCCGGTGTATCAACTATTGATGAATACCGGGTGAAACTTGACCGGGATGATGACGGTACTTATGATTTCGGCATTATCAACTATAAGGATGCCTACGGAAATAATTATGAGAAGATGGATACTCTCTGGAGTACAAAACCGAATTCCGTACAACTTGTGGATATCCCTTATATAGCTTACAAGCCCCAGGTAACTCCTCTTCCCGATAATCATGTCCATGTCACAATTCCGATGATGCGTATCACAAACTCCATCAAAGTGAACCTTGTGAATGATCTTTTTGATCAGGATACTGATCCCGACTCATATAATATCATTATCGATTTCCCTAACGGCAACGGTACAATTGGATTTACAGGTGCCACGGATCCGGCTCAGCGACTGATCTACCGTTCTTTGAGGAAAGAAGTGAAACAATATACGCCGAAATCCAACGGAGCGCAGTATGATGCATATGGTGCAAAACCGGAAGAGGACTATGTAATAGAGGTACCGGTTGACAATAATATATCTACGCGAGCCAATACATATTGTATAAATGCCGAGTTCGGAGTCAGCCGTCTGCAGAAAACGGATGGAAGCTCTCTGGTGATTTATGATGCAGCCACAGGTGAGGAAGTGGCCCGGATTGATAATTTCTCGGCTTGGCTCGCAGATTATTTCGATCATAGATACGATGATCAGGAATTTCTTGACCGTGAATACGACTTTACTGTGGATATCCATATGAATCCCTCTTCTGATAAAGGATATGACTGGATTCAGGCCGGTGTGGCAATTCTCGGTTGGGGTAAAAGAATTCAGAATATAGACTGGTAAAAATAAGGCTTTGTCGTTTTTGCGAACACAAAGCTTACTATTGAAAAGACTAAACATGAAATTGTTTAATACCATAAAAAATATAATATCAGAAAACAGAGGGAAACTATGGCTTGCCATGGCATTAATAGTCTCTCTGGTTGCATCAGGATGCCAGTCAAGGGATCTTGAGGAACCTGATATTTCCGACGATAAAGCCAATACTTTTTATATTAGCCTTAATGTAAAGGTGAACGGACAGGAAGAAACCCGTGGCACTACCAATGATCAGGGAGGTTCAACTGATGGAACTTTGGGTGGCACAACTCTTGAAAATACTCTTAATTGCGCTATGCTCTATTTCTGCGATCCCTCTACTTATGAAGTTGTAGCTGAGATAGAGATAAACGGTGTGGGAGCTCCCGCTTCTTCAGGAGAATACAAGTTATCCAAAGAGGTGGAAATGGAAGATATCAAGGATTTGGCCGGTAAAGAACACGTTCTTTTGGTAGTGGGTAATTATTCCTATGCTCCGGTACACAACATGGGTAAAGCTACCGGAAATAAAGGAGCTAAAGATGCGTCTATTTCCGTTGATAATATCGATGCTCTGCCTATCGGTGATTTTGGAACGGCCGGTCAACTTATGACATTTGTCAATGTAAAACCTTTCACCATAGATATATTTAAAGATATTACTGGTGAGGAAGAAGAGATTTTGGATGCTTTGAGAAATCTCTTCACTTCCCAGGTTGATAATACCGTGCATATGAAGGATAAGGAAAGCGAAAGTAGAGTTATAGACCTTGAAAGGGCTGTGGCACGTATCGACTGGCGAGACCTACCAAGAGAAACTGCGGTTCAAGGTCAGGCGGCTACTGAAGATAAATATCTTCCGGCTTATATTCACAGACTGGCTGATCCGGGTGTGAATTTGAAAACTTATTCTTTGCAGGTGTTCAATGTAAATCCTTCTTCCTATTTATTCCGACATACTTCTGATGGTACGAAACTCTCCGCTACCTATACAAATGCAGGGCTTTGGGGTACGGAAAACAGTTATACTTCCGGAGATAAATATGTCTGGTTTGTAGGGAATGATTGGGACGGAGAGGCCAAATCTGTTAGTTTCCACAGTGACCTGGATGAGTCGGCTGTTCCCTATGAAATTGCTGCTGAAGAAGACCATGACGGGAAAATTACCATAGAAAATTTAATCAAGAGAACACCACAGGATAATCATTATCCATGGAGATATGTCACCGAGAATATTGTACCGGACGTATATATGATGAGTGACGAAAATCTTCCTAAATATGCCACAGGAGTTGCATTTACTTTCCAACTTCTTGGTCAGGATAATACTCCGTTGAAACCTGCTGATCTCTCTACCACAAATTGTCCCCCGGGAATATTAAAAGCTTCCACTGATGCCGGGGATAATACTATCAGGATCACCAACCGTAGCGGTGAATACCGTGAGATAGAATATAATGAAGATGAAGGTGGTTATGTGCTCACCTATTATGCCTTCCTAAAACATAACGATGCATCGAACACTGTGGTAACCAACTCTCCTGAAGATGGATCACAAGCCACAGCCTCATCCTATCCGGCTCCAATGAAATATGGAGTGGTGAGAAACAATATCTATCAGATTCACGTAAAAGGTATAAGCACCTTACCATTCCCGGAAAAGCCTGAATCCTTCTTCCTAAGTGTTGAATTAAAGGTTCTTGCCTGGGCTAAAAGAGACATCTACGTAAGTTTCTAATCCCCCTCCCCAATCCCCATACCAACAGGTCCGGTTTGAATCCCGGTTTCGGAGAGGATGTCTTCTGACTTCCTCATGCCAACCCACCAAGGTCGAATTCCGGTTTCGGAGAGGAAGTCTTCTGACTTCCTCATACCAACCCGAAAGGGTTGAATACGGTTAGCCGAGGGTGAAGGCGAAGCCGAAACCCTCGGTTTAGAAAATCATAGTCCGCAAGGACTATGCCTCTCTCCTCGTAGAGGGCCTAACCTCCTCCTTTACCCTCCTAAAACACCGAAAACTCTGAACAATCAAAATAAATACCTCTACCTCTGAAAGAGGGTGTATATAGTTAAACCCCGGTTCTTTGAGACTATGGGCTCCAAAACCCCTCTTTCCCCATTCTTCCAACCTCTTCCTTTAAAAACTTAGGGCTCCGAAATTCCCGAAGCCCCTTATTTTATTAATGTGTTATCTGCCAATATCTAGAATCTCCGGATACTATAATTTCAGCGTCTGTAAATGAATGATCTCTTTTATCTGTATATGTATATTTATCATTCGGTTCCAGAATTATATTCCCGGAAAGTGAGTTCGGCATAACAAAATCAAGATAATAATATTTATTGTCTTCTAATACTTCTTCATGTTTAAGATTATACCATACTCCATTTATACACATGTTCAAATAAGGATAACCGGATCCATTTATGTTTGTCTTCCATTTAAATCTAACAATATCATAGGCTTCTATATTAGTAGGATTATAGGGCCCTGAAGGAATTCCTTTATTCAATTTAGAATTTTTTGAAGACATCTCTGTAAAATAAGCACAATTACGTTTATCACCCGAAAAGTCAACTTCCTCGAAGGCATTTAAAGCATACTCAAGAAAAGCATTTGTATCGCTTGAAGTAAATTTAATCTTAATTTTAGAGCCGGTAACCACTTCAAAATCCTTATAATAATAAGAATCGTTACTATCAGGTGTGCCGTTTGCAGTACCCAAATCACCTGTAAGTTTTTCATTACCTTGCAATATATGAATACCACTTCCCTTTGTTCTTGGCCAATACAATCGAAATTTCTCGTTTGTCACATCTATAGACCCTGACTGGAATATATGAGTATCAGTCAGCTTCCCATAATCAGAATCCCAAGTGAAAAAATAATTATAATCCAACCATACCGGCCAACCTTTCACATTATTTAGATCTATATTAGCGGATGAAGCTGCATCAAGTTTAGCCGAATCTGTAATTCCATGTCCTAAAGGATAATCTCCATTTGAATATTCATACTTTCCATCTCGGCTTATAATCCAAATCTTCCCATTCTCATCCGTACAAGTGAAATAGACATACAATTGAGAAGCCGGGACTGTGGAGATATAAGAGAACTGCATGGATTTATCTTCATCTGTTTCTCCATTATACGACTTCATAGTCTCGAAATCTCCAATTGCTTTCCCCGGGAAAGAGAAGACCCCTGAACGGTTATCGCCGTTTTGAGAATATAAATATACACCCGTTGCTCCTCTTACTTTAAAGCCGATTGTATAATTTGTCTCCTGTACTCTTCCATTTCCGGCAATGCATCTCAATGACATTTTATGTTTAGTTACATTACCATTGATATAAGAACTTGATTGACCATTTAAATAAAGAACGTTCAACCAATTTCCTATCTGTTCCTTCTCCACACCCGACGAAGAAGTCTGAGTCCAATAATATCCCGAATTTCCATCCCCGGCTTTTTCATCATTATTAAGGAACCTCCCTTTAGGAAAATAAATTTCCCTTCCATACTTATTTTCATAATAGGAGGCATAATAAGACACAGTTGAAGTCCTCTTCTCTTCCGTATGGAAAAAGGTAGACGTCCTTATCTTATCAAACTCTGATTTAGTCGGAATTCTGTATCCGGGAGGACATATTTTATTTGGATCTAAATCAGGATCGGAGTAAGCCTTATAATCCGCAATCTTTACATACTCTCCATTAGCATCTCCGCTTGAAAAAGGATAACCTTCCGACCCGTTGAATATGCTGTTCCCATTATCATCCTGAATATAGATACCATTTGACTTAGCCCTGAGATTACGGTCGAGCCAATGCTGTCCATTTTCCATTTCCACTACTTCATAATAGTAGTAACCACGGTCAATTGCACTTTCATCATAATGGAAGAATCCGGTATGATAAAGATCAAAGGATACAATTAAGGGATCTCCATTGTTGTAAGTTAAAGTAAATGTGACAGTTCCAGTAGCATAATGATAAGAATCTTTGCCTCCTTTAAGTTTTAAATATCCAAAGTAATAGTCTTGAGGATAGTATTCCCATTCTACATTTTGAACCAAATAGGGGTCTCCTGTTATTTCAGCATCAATTTTTATGATTTGATTATTATAAGAATATTTAGGAGAGAAATCCACTTTATATTCATATTCCCATAAATAATCATCACCATAGCAAACCGGGAAATGGAATCCTTGCATACGGTTTTCAGCCATTTCATTCTTATGTTGTATACCAAATAGACGAGGTATAGCATACAAGGTTGCTGCTGAATTACCCTGTTGTTTTTCACCTTCTGAAGTACCCTTACCGTTTATGAAATTCCAGTATCCGGCTATTGATACTTGGTCAATTGTTTTTTCTGATTTTTTTATTGTCAAGGTTGCATTACAAAACTTAGAGGGTTCAAATTCTGTTGTATAAAGTAGCTTTACATCACGTGTTAAACCCATCCATGTCACACGGATAATACCCGTCATTTCACCTCCCGCACCATCTTCCGGAACAATTTGAATTGTATATTTATAACGTTTCCCGGTAGTTTCCTCATTAGCTCCTCCAATGCCTGACTCAGTAGAAGTATTTGTTAAGTCTTCCACCTTTGTCAACGTTATCCAATTGGATCCTTCTATAATTTCCACTTTATAGGTTTCTCCAACTGTATGATTTTTTTTATTAGTTAAATTGCCGAAAGAAATAGCTGGATAATGAGACCAAGGTTCATCCCCCTCTTCTATACAGGATAACCTTACAATAAAGCTACCCTCTAAAGTTGTTGTGAACTCAGGATCAGGGTATGTAAAGTTATTAATAACGCTTTGTACGCCTAACTCTCTCAAACCATCTGAAACCATAGACAAAACATTTACAGAATGGTCTGTTATGTAATATTTGATATCCCCATTTGATGGATATTTCGCTGCTTCATCTTTTGTTGAATACCCAGGTCCATCGATGCTTGTTATGGTAACCTTATATTCATGATTAGGCAATATATCCAGTTTATTTTTATTCTCACTGTTTATTAGGTCGAGTCTATAAAATGAATTGTATGAATCTGATTCTCTCTTAGCTTGAATAATCAGATAAGCTGGATCCTTATCCCCACTCAAGGCTCCCTTTGCAGGATATAGAAATACCTCTGAAACATCCGATGACACAGTAATGGATTGTTTTTCCCCCGTTTCATTAAACTTGTAAGAATCGTTTGAAGTAGTTGGAGAGCCGATATAACCCCTGTCTCTTCCTTTTTCAATACTAAAACCGTTATAAGAATAACCTGCTACACCATTACCAAAAGTCACGGAAACTTTAGCAACTATACGAGATAGATCCAATGAAGCTGATACCGCATTTTTTGCAATAACATCTGTTTTTCCGGACATCACCAAACCATTATCCAATGAGATAACATCAGTTAAAGATATCTTTTCTATATCTTCTATTTTAGTAATACCGGTAAGTTTATTCTTTGCGTTGGCAACTGCATATAAAACTCGATTGTTGTTTCTTGCAGTGCTATTTAATTCAATATTTATCTTATCACCCGAAGTGACATTCTCAAATTCTTTAGAATCATAAAGCGTATTACCATCCTCACTGAAAATAAAAACAGTAAGATCATTGATATCTTTATCCGTTGTCTTTGTATTAACTTTTATGGGTTCGGGGACCCCTATTTCCAATTGTAAAACTCCATCAGGAACTGTGCTTGTATTCACTTCTAAGTCATCAGAGCAAGAAAATAAATTCAAAGCCAGACTCATAAATATAAAAGTAACCAATTGGTAATACTTAATATTATTCATAGAATGTTTAATAGAAAATTTTAATTTCTTAAAACTCATAAAACGTTCATCCAATTTATTTTTCAATATATTATTTTTTAGCATTTCCAATGAAAATTTAAATCAGAAGAATTCCTATTTCCTTGCATAGTCATCTAATGTAAAGACTGTAACTCCATTTTCAATAGTTACTTTTGAATCAGATTTCTTAATATCTATTATATTTGTTTCTATGCCATTATTTCCCGACAGATTCATATATAATATCTCTGTTCCCATTCCTGTATAAGTAAACTGATAACTCCTATATTCTTCTCCGTCCTTATGATCCGTAGAAGGTCTGTTATCCCATTTATCAGTAATTTCCCATTTATTTGGTTCCGGATTATTATCCCAAACCCATAGTCTGTATAATTCTGGATCTACTGAGTATTTCCATTTTATAAGTATAGTTTCTCCTTTATGAAATCTATTGTCTACAAATTCTTGTTCAGGACCGTCTTTCAGACTACCATTATCATAGAAGTTTTGATCGGGGTATTTATGATCATTTTTATTATTTCCATTTCCTCCCACCAAAGTGTTATCAAATAAAAACCATCCTTCGTTATCAGGGAAGTCGAACAATGGTATTCCTACAGCTGCATCTTCAGGGAATCTATTCTGATTACTGCTTACTCCATCGTGATCATTTGTGAACATAATCATTGCCTTACCGGGAGTTGCAATACCGGATAAAGTATACCTCCACCAGCCGTTGCCTTCATAGATCATTCCAATTCCGGGCCATCCTCTATTACCGTCCCTATTTAAATTACCAACTGTGGCACAAGTAGCACAAAAATGATTATCAGAGGTAGCTTCTTTATCTGCATAATGCCTTGTATTCAAATTGGTATTATAATCGTAGATGTCAGGATTCACATTTCCCGGGGAGAAACTTTTACTATAATTGTCTCCTACTCCTCCTAAATGAACGAAACCATTCTCATACTGACTTCCGGGTATATCATAATCAACAGTTCCACCGAACCCTTTCCAACCACGGAAACTGGCATTATTTGAGAAAACATATTCAAGACCTGCGAGATAAGCTTTATAATTAGTACCGGTATTTACATATCCCACTGTTTTTCCTGCAGCAGATATCATTTCATTAGTGGAGGTATCATATACCTTGAAGTCATAATCTAATGGAAGTTCAAGACATTGATAAACGTATATGTGAGGATTGGTCCAAAGGGTTTGTTTGCACTTAAAATGTATTGTATAATCAGAGGAATAAGGAACGACCTGAATATGAACTTTCTTAGTTTTGGTTTCATACCCGTCTCCCGGAGATAAAACAAAGGTCAAGGTAAACTCATGACTTTTTGTCCAGAAGGAATTTCCATCCAAAATATTCAAGAAATTCAATTTCATACTTCCTTCCGATTTATTGAGATACCCATTGTTGTAAGATGCCTCTTTAAGATCAAGATTCAATACAGAATTATACCCTGAAGTTCCACTTATTAAGCCTTCGATTCCTGATAATGTCAACTTATTATCGGAAACATCAATATTGGTTGAGAATTCAATAGGAATACTGTTACTATTTATTCCTGAAGAAATTAATTCTCTAACATTTATTACTATTTTAGCCGGAGTTACATCCAAGACAGGAATTACTTCTTCCAATTCAACATTTATTAATTTTTTGAGGTTCCCGCTTTGCAAATAAAAGTAGGCATATGATGAAAGTTCTTTCCCCTTTAATTCGTCATATGGCATTCTGGAATTAATTTTCACCCGGATATGATTAGGAAACTCATCCTGGAATTCATAGGTATTTCCATCTTCATCTAATGTTGTTTGTGTTATTCTTTCGATTTCAAAGAATTTATAATTCCTACCATCTGTACTTGTATAAATTGGTATCAGATCATTCCATGAAACCTCAGCATTTGAATCATAACCTAAGATTGTCCAATTATCAATTCCTACTGTTAATTTTGTCTTAGAAACTTTTAGTTCGTAGGGGCCGTGGAGATTGTAGGTGAGGGTCTGGAGATCCCAGTCGGAGACATTGACTGTGGCCGGGAAGTCAGCTACTTCCGGATGTACCAATTTAACAACCACATCATAGAATTTGCCATGATCGAGTGTCTTTCCCTCTTTGTCAAAAAGTTTAAGATCGTAAGAATCTTTCACCTCGTCACCTTCAGCCGAGAAGGTAAGATAAGTTCTGTCTTCATCTGCAAGTTTGTTTTCGGGGAGATAAACGATACCTTGCCATGCCCTTTGTTTGTCTGATTCTCCAAAAGTTGTTTCCTTAAGATCGTTTTCATATTCTTGAGGTCCATTCTCATCGAAATAATGTGAAGTGGGATCTGGATATTCTCTTGCCTTTATTGTGAGATCCGATATTCCGTTTTCAAGGAAATCTGATTTGGCTTGGCCGTTTGTATGCCAAGCTGTCTGTTGCCTTATATTTGAAGCGGAAGCTGCTTTGAAATCGATATTATTTGAGGAGAAATTATTGGAGAAGTCATCTTTATTGAAAAGAATAGTATATCTAACCTTTGCACAAAGGAAAGTGAGGTTGGCATAAAGTTCCTTGTGTGTATCATTATAAGTGAAGACTCCCGCCTCGCCTATAGGTGTATTTTTAGAATAACCGACCTGGGTATTGAGACAATACATCGGTAACTGATTATTTACAAGATAATTAGTGGAAAAATCTGCTACCAATTTTTGAAGGTCTTCTTCAGAGATACTTGTGGTAATCTCTTTCCCTTTTTCAAGATATCTTTCGAAATTAGCAAGTAGATAGATATGATAATCTCCATCCGTAATTCCTGAAACTGAAAGTGTGCTGTATTCAGCGTCAGGAACGAAATTCACGGAACCTTGGGGAGTAAGTTTTTCAATCACAGGGTTCCTTCCGGATGTATCATCTCCGCATGGATAGGCGAAAAACCATAATTCATTTATATTAGCTTCATAGGTCTCATCTTTAGCCCGGGTATTTTGATATTGATCCGACCGGGTAGCTCCATATTCGGCAGCGATTTCCGGATTCGGGATATGGATTGTAAGTGTATTGGCTTGAATTTCGGGAAGGGCTTTCCGCGTGTCGACATCGTCGGTACAGGCCCCGAGAGTCAAAAGAACTGCCATGCAACAAGCCGTGATACAGGGAAAGATAAATTTTTTAAAAGGTTTGCGAACAATAATTAGGGAGGTATGAATATAATCAAAAGTTTGCATGGCGTTTTTATCGCCATACAATCGGTTTTGTTTTTTCATAATGTCAGCTAAGTTTTTCTTGGTTAAGGTTTTAAAGCTCCATTTAATTCATATTAACCAATTACAAATTTCGCAAAATTTTCCGATAAAAGTAGCAGAAATCCATAAAAAATTAAATGATTATCCTCGAAAGAACCCAAAGCCTTATAGCAACTTAGCGTGCCCTAACTTCAATCAAAAAACTTAGGAATTTTTGCAGACATCGCTCACGATGTATCTCCTTTCCGTTGGTATAATTCTTGTGAAATTATTACTGCGGATAATCATTTTCTCAAAATAAAAAGGTGTTCAAATGAACACCCTCTTACTTATCTATCTTAATCAGTTAATTTCAATTGATAAAGATTTCCACCTCCTGAAACTATCCCAATTTTCAATTCTGAATTATATTGGGTTCCAGGATCCATATTAACATACCCATAATCTTTGGCAGCCGTGGAATTATAAATAATCTCTTCTGTTTTACCTCCACCTTTTATTCTTATACCTCTTTTGCCATCATTTCCTTTTTCATCGTAAGGACCCGCAATAATATAAACTTTACAGGGTTTATAGAAAGGGGTAAATAATCCACAATTGTCAAGACCATTATTTATATATATAAAGTAATTATTTGTTTGAATACTGCCCTCTATTCGAGTGTCTCCTAAAGCTTTCAATGTTATACGAGGAATATCAGCAGTTTGGTATGTTGCCTCTGTACCTGTAAGCTGAGTGTATTTGTTGGCCTCATAAGTTTTCCAAGTAGTATATATATTATACCAAGCAGTAGATCTGAAATCCCAAGTCGGATTGGTCAATTCAGTAGTAGAGCCTAGATTTTTCGGATCTGAATCATCATATTTTGGATTAATCGCAATGGCTTGTACAGAGATGTTTCCGGATGCTCTGTGAACCATATGCATTGGAATTTTATAAGTAAAAGTTCCACCGGTTAGATTGTCAGGTATTTCTACCTTATTGGTTACATCCTTGTTTCCTGCTCCAGTTGTTAAAACTCTAACATTATAATAATAATCTACATTGTAAGTCAACCCTGAAATCAAAGGAATGTTTAAATCTCCTACGAATTCTTCAATTATATTATACTTAGCATAGTGCGTATACCAACCTCCATTCGGAACTTCGAGTTTAGTTGGCTTTTGATACAATGCATCTTGTTCTATTATATAGAACTGATAGGTCGCTTCATTGTCAGTTTCATTATATAAAACAGGTTTTACAAATCTGTTCTTCTTATCGAATATATAAAGAGCCCTTATATTATCATCCTTGTCCTCCTCTCGGTAATAAACTCTGTTATATTTATTTAATACAAATCTGTAATCGATGCCGGATTTAACCTCTCCCGACAATGCCTTGTTAACAAAATCACGTATAGTATATGGGGTTCCGTTTTCCCCCTCTTTTATCCGTATTCCGTCAAGAAGTTCTTGAGGGATTGTTTCTTCCGGAAGACTGTATTTTGTAACCGTCTTTGTGGCTGAGGAAATTCCCGGCATATAATCATTGAAATAGGGATATTCCTTCATGTCAAAATTGTAACACAAGTCATAATATTGACCACCCTCTCCATTAATATTATTGTAATAACCTATCAGACGGAAAGCGATATCGGGATTTTCCGAAAGAATCATGCTCGTCCCTCCATTGACAATTGTTTGGTTATTAATCTGAACATTATTATTTCCGTTAGCAGATATTCTTCCTCCGGAGGCATAGATATCAACAAAGTTTTCTTTAGTAAGGTATAAGGGATATTGCTCTATGGCCTGTATCCGATAATAATGGCAATCAACTCCATCATATTTTACCCGGTCTCCTCCCTCTATTGCACGTTGACGGTCGAACACATAAAGACCTATCATATGGTTGCGGGGCCCGTCTGATTCATTTTCCTTTTCATAAAGCTGAAGACCCTTGACATTTACTCCAGTGATTCGAGAAACTTCATTGGCGTTTAATTTCTTTATAAAATCCCTGATGTTCAGAGGATCGGATTCACTTCCGGCATTAACCGTTATGCGCGACAGCATCTCTTCTGCATTTGGATGTGACTGTGAAAAATATTTGTCCATAGCGTCCAAAGCAGTAGTCTTTATACTGGTTCCACCCTCATTATCCTCGGTTGTTGTAGTAACAAAGTATTCAGTGATACTGGTCACCGGATCAGCCCATAGACCACTGAATCCTTCAAGCTCACCATGTGCGAAATTATAGCATAAATCCACAGGAACCTCCTGCATTGTAGTGTTGTCGAAGAAAGAACCCACCAATCTGAATGCGATATCTTCAAAATCCAAAGTTTGGTTATCTTCATTCTTAGTTAAATCGATAGGACTTTCTAAGTTTATGGAAACATCCTTAGCGGTAACAATTCGGTTATTTTTGTCGGTAGCACCGGGAGATGTAAACTTTGGATAGTGCATCTCCCAAACATTACCATTGTATTGGTCATGAGGATGAGTCTTGTTTTGTGTAACAGTCAAGACAATATCATCAACAGAATTTATCTTCACGTTATAGTTATATTCCGTATTCCGATAGCATGAATAATCCTTAAGCCTTGTTTTTACAGATGTTTCGTAATTATTATAAAGCTTATTATCGGTATCGCCAGAATTGTCTACTAATGATCTCCCATCTGAATCATTACAGAACCCTTCATGAATTGTATATTCAATAACAGAATTTCTACCTGTGTTAAAGTCTTTCAGACCGATCCTCATCACGAAATAAGAAGCATTGTTGTTCCAATCACTTTTCGAATTGGCAAGATATTTTAGTGATCCGTCTTCATTTTTCTGCTCACGAAGGTGATAGTTTTCAGAAATATATTGTGCAGCTCCATCTTTATCTTTATTCTTATTAAAATAAGGGAACTCACTTTTTGCAGTATGTATATTTTCCAAGTGTTCAAAAGAGAAGGAATAGTTACCCTCTATAGGCTTTTGCCATTGGGCCTCATCAAGAGTTATATATCCTTTTTCCTTTTGGTCGGCATGATTAGGAGATTTGGATTCATTATTATCTGTACTTGACTTTCTTTGGGCCAGGAATGAGGATTTGGGCTCGTTTACTACCTTATATTCAAGACTTGTGATACTCATCTGGTCGTCACGCGTAGTGAGATTCACATTAATACTGGATAGTAATCTTCTGAATTTTAGAAGCTTCCCGGTTGATAACAAGCTGGTTGCAGTATTTATATTTACATAAAGCGACCCACTTTTATCATTATTTGTTTTAGTTGCTGTTCCGTAAAACTCTATATTTCGTGTTGAGGATTGATCTACCTGAGTATAAATATAATCATAAGCTGACTCATCGGTTTTCTCATCAGAAAGATAACCCATCAACAGAGGTGTCCGGGGTTGAAAATTACTCTTTTCTTTGTCTATGGCAATGTTTTTAAATTTCTCCCAAGTGTTTGCTTCTTTAAGTGCTTCAAATAAATCTTTATCGTCTGTAGTTCTTACACCTTCATAATTGGCCACACCAACCACAACAAGCTTTGTATCATTAGTCCAAATTGTGGGTCTGTTTTGGTATAACTCAATCGGAATAACATTGTAAAATGTAGAACCAGAGGCAGTAGGCCGGTAATTGAGGTTTATCTCGTTTTCCAGATCTGAGCCACCCACTCTTCTTCCTATATCGTCACGCTGACCATTAGTAATATAATCATAGATATAAATCCCCACCCAAACCTTATTAATATAAACGGCAGCACCGGGCGACATGTCTATTGCCCGGGTTCTTGATTCAGGAGTATCTATTTTAAAGGAAAGGAGCATACTGTCGTCAACCGGATTTTCTGATCCGGTATTAAGACTCAGTTCATCCTTACACGATGTAACAAACAGCGAAACGAATAATGAAATATATATTAGAAGCCTTTTCATGCTTTATGATTAATCAGTTAAATTCAATTCCGCCGACATTTCTGATATCGGCATTAAGCACCTTTACATTGAGGTCGTAGTTATCTCCAAAAATAACCTCTATGATATAGCAATGATTTCTCAACAAGGGGAAAGGAAGTAAATCGTTATCGGCAGTTTTAAGTTCAACAAAATATTGTTTCATGGAAGATGTTTCAGCAGCCATATTCTCTTTATTAGCCCTGTTAGCCCAATTTTCTCCTGCTTCAACTAAATGTTTTCTTGCAGTGCTACCTTCATAAGTATAATTGTTGTAAATAGGATTTTTATCTTTTAAATAATCTGTGATGGGAAGATTAAAAATCTCTTCCTCTTCCTTATTACTAACTACTCTTCTGACAGGAATCCTGAAATAAGCTGCTGTAGGGTCGTCCATTATTCCCAAATAAACGGGATCAACTATATTTCTTTCTCCACAATAAATCACCCAGCGATGAAATTTATCCGTGGGAAGATAACAATCGGTTATCAGAGTGCCCTGCAAACGTTGTGTCAAAGGATTGAACACGCGGGGATAATCATATACTTCGTTTAACTCCACTTTCCCGGGCACAGTTATCCCTGAAGAATGTTCGTTAAAATCCCAACCTGATTCTTGCCAGATACCATAATACCAGCTCAGCCAATTCTTGAAATTACCATTATTTATAAAGCTTCCATATTTTTTTATTCGTAACCATTCGCAATCTGAGGAATGATCCTTTTTCCAGATCAGATTGGTGGGAGTGGAAACATCCATTGGTTCACACCGGGCCATATAATTATTAAACCACAATTGAGCCCACTTGTTATCAATTTTTACATCCTTATTATTTTTATCTTTTTTTGCGATACGAAGCTCAAGTTTGACAATAGAACGCAACAAAGAGATAGGACTGTAATTATAATCAGCTGTCTGAGATCCTGTACGCTCGGAAAGATAGAATGTGGTCCCTTTCACCCAAGAGGTCAATGGAGCAAATTCCTGAATGCCATACATAGGAATATACTGTGGATCATCTGCAATTTTACCACCAGTAGCATCCCCGTCATGTTCATTAACCGAGTATACAAGGGGGTCTCCATTAGTTTCGGGGTTAGAATAATATTGTCCGTTGGGTAACCTGTAATACCGTATATTACGTGTTTCCTGATTACCACTTGAATTTGTAGAGGTTACATTACGGGTTCTTTTTACGCTTACCCAGCTTGACGCCGCACCCATCCAAGGCGCATTGTTCAGTATATGTTTATTCCCCTTAGCAGTGATCTCTTCGGTGTGATTATTATAATCCATAATTAAATCATACCAACGGTCACCATATACATCAGTCGCAGATTTCCCGATTGATTTACTAAAATAAACGGGGTCGAACTGGCAGTGATGAAGATCGAACACCGTTGCTACATCTGAATCATCCACATCATCTGTTGCTATGCTGTTTTTTGATGTCCAGAAAGGACCCAACTTCGCAAAATCCATATCCTTGAGATAACTATAATTAGCAGCATAGTCATCCAGGTCAGGAAGGGTAACTTTCAACGGTCGGTTGGCCAAAACCGCTATCTTGAAACCCTCTTTGCGCATAATTTCTACGATCTTATCCCAGTTATACTGATCGTCTTCATCTAACTTCTCTCCTTCATGTCCCGGGGTATCATCATAATTATCGCCTAAATATTGAAAAACGGGAATACCGACGCGCCAGCGGTTTCCTCCGTCTTGCGATTCAATCTGAGTTAACCAACGGCTTTTTGATTCAAAAAGGAATCTATCATTATTATCAAAGAATAGCACACGGAATTCTTCCGGATTAAGATAGTTTTCCCATTCCTGCATTAAAAGGTCGTCTGAAGTCTCTGCACGGGAGCCTGTTTCATTTCCCATGGGATCCAACTTCATATCAAAGGCAAGAGAATAACCCTCGGAAAACTCTTCAATATTGAATTCCGGGAGCTTTACATTCTCCTCCACCAAAGCATCGTCCGTGCACGAGAAGAATAAAACCGGGGCTAATAGAAATATATATTTCAGATATCTCATCTTTTTAAGCTTAACTTGGTATGGTTACAGTCTGACCTTCGGTGTGCATACCGATAATTTCCATTTCGAATTTCACCTGATCCTTCTTGTCGTTATAGTTGGGAACGATTGGCTTGAAAGGATCTGAAACAGGGACACCTATATCGGATATGGAATGGATAGTGAACTGGTAATTATTGTCGCGCACCAGACCATAATAATACTTTAATTTTATGTCATCTCTGAAGTCGGGATTGATACCGCTTTCCAAAGAAACCTCAGTGTCTACAGCAATATAATTTGTGAGAGGAGAACCGGGATCCTGAACATAGATCGGAATCACATAATACATCAATCCGTAATGGAAACATTCAGCCACTCCCCAGATCTCAAAAAACAAAGACTGAATATCGTTGTCATCCCTCTCTTGATTTGTTGCATCCTTAGTTTTGAATTCCTCATAATCTTCCCACTTGCCGTTGTTGAATTTTTGAAAAGTCAGCAATCTTCCGCTATCCAGGAAATATTTTTTCAAGGTGACTTCATTATAATTTGAATTTCGTGGATTTACATCCATATATTCAGTATCAGTCTCTTCATTGTAATGAATAAAATCTTCCCTATAATTCTTATTCTTTTTAAGCACCATAAGTTTGAGAGGTTTATAGCTATCGTCACTCTGCTTTTCGCATATCCACGGTATCACCTTCCCGTCTCCATTCACAGCATCGGCATCCCTGTATAATTTATAACGGCCATTGTTATTTTGATCCGATAAGAGTTTTTGAATAACAGCCGGAGTCAGCTCTGCCACCACTCCGTCGCTTGTATTTAAATCAGGGAATAAGTCACTCCACCCACCGGTATTCCCGCCGTTTGAATTAATGTTTGGGAAATAGCAATATAGAGCATATTCACCCTCCATGGCTGCCCTGATTGTTCTGCCCCTATAATTCTTAATATCATTGGTTTTTTTTATTGAAGATGTTGCATTGTCATCCCAATCATAGTATTTGAAATACATCTGCGGATTGGAGGCCAGCTTATAATTTACGGCATTAATAAAATCAACCAGAAGAGAGAACTCATCATCATAAGTAACACCTACACGGTTTCTGTATAAATTACCCCGCGTATATGGTTTTATCTCTTCGGAATCCTTATCCGGAAGAAGGAGCCTTGCAGCCACAATGGCATGGGTACCGGCAAGTTCGTAGGCTCTCGATCCTCGGCTTCTGTCAACAATCAATCCGGGTTTGAAAGTATTTTCGGGTGTATATACAGGTTCGTTTGAGAGGGTATACTGGTATGAAGAGCTGAAATAACCTGAAATTTGTGCATTTTTATCGAAATCGGAACAGAACTTCTCGAAGGGATAATATCTCAGTGCGAAATTGAAATCTTTATTATCATATGATCTAAACTGATTGTAGTATTTCTGCAGTTCTTCATCATACTGATCGCGTGCATTATCGTTCTGCCAGGGATAGACCGCCCCTCCCTCCTCATCTAGATAATGCGGATCATGGCTCCAATAGCAACGTTTGTCACCTACTGAATTGAAGGCAGAATGAGTTAACCATTCTCCGGTGGTGTCAATATTTTTGAAAACATGGTTCTGTGTTTCCAATCCGTTCATACCCCAACCAACAATCTGGATACCCCATTTGTATTTGTAGTAATTATAAGTTTTACCGTCGGGTTCATATATACAGACATCAAGTGGTTGTGCTGAAGTGGGTATATAATAGTTATGGTCGAATTTTATCTCTGTCATCTGAGTTTTTGCCACCATACGTTCTATATAAACCGTCACCGGCTTCAAATCTGCAGCCGCCTTGAGATCATTTTCTTCACTGTCACTTCCTACGGCAAAATTTTCCTCCTTTATAGCTTCTTCACAATGCACCTTGCCATCAGAATCAAGATAGGTGGCATTAGTCATGGTGAAATATCTAACCTTTTTATTTTCTGTGGAGGCAGTAATATTTATCTCACCGAATCCGAGCCGTCCGTCGGGATCATTAGCATCTTTATATCTGCCTGACATCTCAGAAATCTGTTTCATTACCTCAGAAACAGTCCAGCCGGGGAAATCGGTGATTTTATTTTTGAGGTCATTTGTTGCATTAACAACCACAAGAATCTTTGCAGGCTTTCTATCGGCATAACCATAAAATCGAGATGTATAAACTACACCCTCAGTCACTGTTGCCTTATCGTCATCTTCCTTATTAATGGAATAAAGATCAGCGCATGATATGTATCTACTGTTTTCATCGAAGATAATTGCGAAATTACCCTGAGTTCCTATGGCATTTTCTATTTCGGTTCCTTTCTCGAAATCTCCGGAATTACTGATTCCTGCTCCATCCGGTTCCTCATTGTTTTCTGCACGAGTGAAAGGGCTGTTGGAAGTGGCGACCCTTATTTTTATGTAGTAGGGAGTATCACCTTGCACCCAGGTCTGCGGCTTATCTTCAATAATCATATCATCCGCACAGGATGACATGCCCATCAGAAGAATCAGAGAGAAGCATAGGATTTTAAATATCGAACTCATATTTGTAAACATGCCAAGGAAGAATTTCAAGTTGTATGTCGAAGATATACTTAGTATTTTCCTGACGCAGCTCAGGCAACGGGATATAGTTATCATTGGTCTTCCCGAAACCTATTCCTGAGAGTGAGGATACACTAAAATTGTATATATGGTTTCTAACCAAACCGAAATCGGCTGTCTTATGATTAACTTTTCCGTTGGAATAATTGAACTCACCTTTGTAACCCGAACTTTTGAAAGGATCTTCGGAACCGCTGTAATGAGGCACGGGGGCATAGAAAAAGGCATACCCTTTGTCGAAATATTGACATGAACCAAGTTGTTGCTGGAGCATTTTGTTTGCCTTATCAATTCCCGTCAGTGTCAGATAGCTGAATTTTCCGGTTTTTGTAGTTGCATCATATTCGGCATAAAGAAGATCCCGATTATTTACAGAAGATTTCAGCTGAAGGGTATATTCATTATAAGCATCAGTAAAGTTTCCATTTTCATATCTTCGGAAAGTATTTACAAGTTCGAAGATGCTCAGTCCGTCTTCGGCCTTGACAGGATAGTCTCCAATAGGGGTACCGTCAGCATTGGTTATTACATTGCCGGATTTATCTTTCTTTGCCACCCATATTACATATTGTTCTTTCAACAAAGCATCAAACAGTTCATCGCTGCTACTATTTTTTAGATAGAGCCTGTAATTTAATACTCTGTTGTCTACCCTCTCCATATCAATTTCACGAAGATAGAATCCGCCTGTTGAGAAGTCAAGGGTAGATCCTATTTGAGCTGCCGCACCTGAAGGAAGGGATTCACCGGCGGGTGGCACCAGATCTGTACCGATACATTTGGCAACATACACACCGTAAGGCACAATGCTTGTAGGAACTGCATAGGGATTCTTGGTATTTGATGCGGTAAGCTCCGTATTTTTAAAAGTATGTTCAAAAGTATATATTGTAGTGGTCTTTTTGCCATTTGATTCAGTCAGTCCATTTGTGATTTCCCGGAATGCCGGATACTTAAGAGTGCAATTTGATGTGCTGCTCTTCATTTCAGCAGGGTAAGAGCCGCTCACATTGAAATTCACTGATTCTGCCCAGAATACTCTCTTGTTTTTATAGTCTATCCAGGTTGAAAAGTCTGACGGGAAAGAGGAAGAATAAGTCGTATTGGTCTTTACTTGCAGATGCTTTAAAAGAAAGTTGCTCTTTTCAGTTGCAGTCACCCCTAAATATTTAGGATCGAAAGTGAGATTATAGATATCTGTACCATATATTACCTCGAACGGATGTATTTTGCTTGTATCAATCTCAAAATCTATTCTGGCTGCGAGACGTTCCACATAAACCGTGACAGGATGAGCTTTGGCTTCTTTCTCTCCTGCATAAAAAATCTTTTGGTCAGGATCTTCATTAAGGGAATTATAGTATACATAATTCCCGTCGGTGTTGTAATGACCAGCCGTAGTCATAAGAAAGCCATTATCGGTTTTATAGTCGGGTCGGGTTAAGGAATATATTTCTGAAAGATTTTTTCCTGATAAGGAATTTTTAAGAGCAGTGTCGTAATTAACGATAGTTACGAATTTATCAATGCCCAAGGCTGCTTCATCTTGGAAAATACCATCTTCGTTCAGCAACTCAAGTAAAACAGTGCTGCCCCATTCAATTTCCTCTGCCAGACCGTATTCTCCGTCTGTGGTAACTTTTACAGGAGAAGTTTCATCCAGAGAAAAATTACACTGGGTACCATCGCTTTTAAAGAAAAGAACCAGAAAATTTTTTATATCGCTTTCAGGTGGGATAGTGCCATCCTCGAATCCTAAGTTATCGCCGGCAGCCCGCGTCGGGGTATCGTCACACATCTCAAAGCGGAGTGACATAAATAAAGAATTTTCGGATTTTTCTTCCTCTTTCTCCTTAACTGAGTCTTCAAAATCGGTATAGGATTCTTGCACACATGAGGTGTGAAGATTAAGCAAAAAGATTGAGACCAGACCTAATAAAGTGAGTTTCAATGAATTCACAATTCAAGCAGGATTTCTTAGATTTTAAACGGGTTTCAAAAGGTTTTTACTATAGACCAAAAATCGGGCAAAATTAATGAAAATAGTGTGAATTTATCATATAAAAAGGGGAAAAAATGCACTCCTGATGGGGGATTGAGAGGATGAGGTAAGGCCCTCTACGAGGAGAGAGGCAATAGTCCTTTCGGACTATGAGATTTTAATCCGGGGGTTTCGCTACGCTACACCCCCGGAAATCTAGGATTTCCGCAAGGGATTAAATGTTAAATTTTACCATCTAATTCAAATTTATTTTTAACATTTGATGTAATAGACTAAATTTTACGTTATTTAAATACCCCAAGCGACAGCGAGGCGATAAGCCGTTGTCAAAGAGTTCGTCTTTATGGCGGACTCTCTTTTTACCCCAAGCTCAAGCTCCGCAATATCCGTTATCTTCAGGCCCTGAATTTTTCAATCTCCACATAAGGGGATTGACGTTTTATGACTGCAAACATCCTGCAGATCAACTTGAATTTGACAGCATTCATGACGCAGCCATGGGTCTTGCCTTCTTTCCTTTTCCTTTCATAATATGACTTTAGCTGTGCATCATGCACAATGGCACTGCGGGCGCCCTCGGTCAACACGGACTTGATTTCATTATGCCCGGCCTTGGAAACATGACTGCCATTCCTTATCGAAGTGCCTGACTGATTGGACAAAGGACTTACGCAAGCGAATTTTGCATATTGTCTT
>JAFLTS010000026.1 GCA_022509185.1 Muribaculaceae bacterium
TAAAAATAAATTTGAATTAGATGGTAAAATTTAACATTTAATCCCTTGCGGAAATCCTAGATTTCCGGGGGTGTAGCGTAGCGAAACCCCCGGATTGAATAAATATCCCTACATATTCAACAACCCCGTTCCAGGGGTTGAATTAGGTTCAACGCCTCCTGAGTCATAGGAATTGGCCATACCATCAAGAGCCTGAAAGGCTCTTAATCTGGTTAACCCACGGGTCTTGAGCCGTGGGTTTCCACGATAACCTTACCTTATCTTCAGCCCTCGAAGAGGGGTGAACCCCAAACCATAACCCCTCCTCTCTCAATCCCTAATTTTTATCTTGTTTTTTCTCCATTTTTTCATTACTTTTGCCCCGGTATACTATTTCCTAACCTACTGATAACTTAACCATTTCAAACTGACTCAATGACAAATGAACCGGTTTAATGCCATTCATGCTAATAGAACTCTGATTAAACCCTTTATTTCCAAGGGCTTAGGGATTTTTGCCGCCACTCTTATCGCTATTCTTATTCCCCTGTCGTCCTGCACCGACGATCTCCTCCCCTCCGAAAACAATACTGTCAATATCGGAAATGGACTAACCTTAGTAGATCTCCCCGGTGTCTTCGGAATTACAATCAGTCAGAACGACCAACAGAATACGCGTGCAGAAAATAATACAACTCCTTCAGCCGGAGGCACTTTCAATGATGGTAATAGAAACGAGTATGCGTTTGCTGACCCCGATGAATCAAAGGCTGAATATCTCCATTATTTAGTGATGTATGATAAAAACAGTAATGATGCGAAACCTTGGATTTTCCCTATTGATAAAAGCAGTATAAAATTAGACAACGTTAGCCCAAACAACAACATCACTCTTACTGTCTCTAAGGTCTTTATGGCTAAAGATGACAACGGTCAGTTAAATTCTTCTAATACTTCCGCCGGTTTTGCTGCTCTGGAAAGCCAGTCTGCTTTAGCTTCTTTTATAAATGGGTTAGATGTCTATGCCTTGATAAACTTCAAGATGGATGAAAACAACCATTCGGTAGGCGCAAATGGAGTTACAACCGGTATAAATACAGTAGCGAGACTGAGCGCTTTGAAAAAAGTAGATTTTCTTAACCTCCGATTGAACGATTATAAAATATATGGTACGGAAACCGTTACCAACCTCGATGGAAGTATAACAAAAAGAAGCGGTAATTTCTTTACCATGTCCAATTCCACTTATTCGGACGGAACTAATCGTGTGATCGATATGCACGTAAATTCCTCAAATATATTTCCTGACGAGGAATCGGCAAAACAGGCTCCGGCAGTCGTGTGTCATGTAGAACGTCTGGCTTCTAAGATTGAAGTGGATTTCAATATCTCTAAAATGAAGATGGCTGATTTTGATCCCTATGGAAATCAATCTATCAAGGATCAAAACGTTAAAAATGATCCCGTTACAGGACTCCCTGTTATAGAGCTTACCGTTCAAAAAGTAAACATGAACTCTGAATCAGGTACAGGTATCAGATTTGACCAAACCGGTTATCAGATTCTCACTGACGATGTAGATGCCACAATAAGAATTCTGGGCTTTGGTTTAAGTAACCTTGAAAAACAAGAAAATTTGTTTAAGGATCTTAACCCTTTGCTTAGTGAAACGGCGGCAGGCTGGAAGTGGAATGATGCAACCGACAATCATCGTTCTTATTGGGGCAGGGATTTGCATTATGAAATAAGTAAAGCGGAGAAATTTCATTATCCTCATCAGTTCCGTCTTGCTTTAGATGCTGACTCTGTTAATTCCCATCATGTGGGATTATCAGGGGGATATCTTGATTATAATGATTACGAAGAAAAGTACAAGATAGGTGATGATACTTATACTGCTTATAAAAAATTAGGTAAGATAAACACTGAGGCTATTAATCCCTCCTCTTATTTAAAGTATAAGTCCTTTAATACACTTATGGACGACTACAGTTCGGTTATTCATAGGGCTACAACTGTTAATGGAGTAACATCCTATTCTTTCGATCCGGTTTATTGCCTTGAAAATACTTATTTTGATCCGGGAACTCTTGGAGGTGGTAACACTTGGGTATGGCCGTGGTACCGGGAACCCTACGCGCTGGCTACCAACCTTATCGTAATGGCAGAAATCGAAATTGCTGATAATGCATCTACCGAATATGATCAGAGTAATCCGGGTTCAGACGGAGCTAGTGAATCTCTGTCAACACGGGAAGAGGCAGGTAATTCCGGATCTGCTGCAACAGAGTCGGGCCCGAAAACTGTATATCTTGGTCAAAATAATATCTTCTACCTTAGAAAGGTAAATCTTCTTAAATCAAAACTGGCTATTTTAAATACAGTTATGCTCGAAGGTGGTAATGCCGGTATACAGATCCTGCACGGTCAATGGGACCATCATATCCGTTGGTCTGAAAATGATGAAGATCAGCACAATAATACTCACCTTGATAAGGTGGCCTGGAATGAAAATTCCAAACTTTGGTTCGCTGAGGTTATGACGAAGAAAGATGACAACGGGGAAGATCTGAAAGATGAAAAAGGTAATCTTTTATTAGAATATGAACCAAAAGAGGGAACTGATGCTGATGGCAATACTATCACCTATAACAAGGTAAAACTTGAAAAAACCTGGCAAGCTGTGGTTTATAATGATCAAAATGCTGATGAGAATGATCAGGATCTCGACCTTATTCCTGCTGAAATTTCCGGTGGAGACGGTCAGTGCCTTATAGCTCCGAATCAAAAATACATGGGTGCTAAATTCCGCTATTTCCTAGCTCCGGAAAAAGCTGAAAACACAACAGTGACCGACGAAGTTACAGGAGAAAATAAAGTAGTCACCACCTATGTAATGGATGAGGACCTGGCAGTAGAAATCAGCTATAACCACCTTGTGGCTCTTATTCATAAGATTATCGGACCGGTTGATGTTTACCGTAATGGTAAGATGTACTATAGCGTTCCAATTCCGCATCATCTAAGCAATTACGGTCCCTCATCAAAAACCGACTGGTCTGAATTCGGCCGTTTCAGTAATGTAAGAAATAACTGGTATCACATAACTGTAAATGAGATTACACGGCTCGGTACACCAATAGATGATCTTGACCAACCGATTGTACCCGTTATGGATGTCAAACGTTCATATCTGAATATGGGTGTCGATGTGAAAGAATGGCATGAAGTGGTGCAGGACAATATTCCTATAATGTGAGGAAAATTCGGGAAGTATAAGGTCTTAAAAACAAAACTGACTGTTTGAAATGAAATTTTGGCAATATATTCAAAAGCTTCAATATAAGATATGGCAGGTAGCATTGATGCTGCTTGTCATTTCCGGCTTACAATCATGTAAGGATGATTTTGTGCTTGATGATCCCTCCGATCCCTCTAGGGCTGAGATTGAGGGTGATTGCCTTTCATTTATAATGAAACTTGACAAAGATATCACTTCTCGTGCTGATGATCCTGTGCCCGGTTTCGGTTTTACAGGATTGGGCGGTAGTGCCACACAATATGAAAATTATATAGACACTCAAGACAAATTCCGTATTTTCTTTTTCACGGCAGAGGGTGACTTCCTCTTCGGTGCAAACGACCGTGTGGTGGGTTCTTATGCTAATAACGATAATGCTGCATCTTACTGGTATGTACGTATCCCGATGACAATGCTTGTAGACCGGGAGGGTAATGAATATGATATCGATAAAATAAAAAATTATCTCAAAAACCATCCTTTCAAGATTGCTGTGCTTGCAAATTGGCCTAACGGAGGTGAGAAAGTGAACCCGGCTGACTGGGACGACAGCGAAGGAAACGGATCTTCAAGTGAAAATCCTTCTTCCACTTTGAAAGGTAACCCGCAATGGAACTGGAGTAATTCAGTCCTAAATATTGAGACTACATCCGATAAGATCCGAAATATCAATGATCTTCATCATGTATATAATGATGTGTATTATGGGGATGATTCCCGTGCCTCTGTTTATCAAGAGTTTATGGCATATGTCACGGGTACTAAGGATGATAACGGATACCATATGGGAGAACCTACAGACTGGGTGAAAATGCGGGATATTATGGGTGTGGACGCCACGGGGGAGAAAGGCTGGAGAGCAGAGTATGATCTTAGTGAGGAGGTATCATCTTTTGATAGTAAGGCAACGGCTAATCAGTGGATCCGTGCCAACTGGACTCCCGAAGTCACTCCTAATCAGGATAAAGAGGTTTATCGCCATTATCAGCACATGTGGTTCCTATGGAATTTTGATGCTTCTTATAAATACGGACTGTGGCAGAACGCTGCCGTGGATACTAAAAAAGAATACGAAGATAAAGGCTACAATAAGGCTTACGAAAATAATTGGGGTTGGAATGATAACAGCCCGGCTAAGGTCACAAATCCTTGGGGTGCTGAATGGTACGGTCGTAACGGTCAGATTTTGTATGAGTGGATGAAACCGAGCGTGGATAATGGTACTAACCTGAATTCCAAACTCATTGATATAGGTGAAACAAACAATGATGTGTTTTTCCGTTATGTGCAGAATCCCGATAAACCGGCTAAAGCTGTCTCTTTGAATGGAAACTATGGAATCATGTTGCCCTCAATAACCCTTTCCTCAGTTAATGATGCTTCTACAGGCATTATTAAATTCCAGGCACGTACTTCCGGAACTTTAAGGGTGAAATGGAGCAGTTCTGACGGAAACCAGGCTTCTCTGGCAGTGCAACGTAACTTGAATACAACTCCTTATATTCATCAGAATTATAGCCTCACAACTCCTGCCGACTGGCAATATAACAATTTGAATTATATTGATATTACTATCGAAGATAATTCAGTTCCCATTTACATTTATTGCACTAAAGGCAATGCGGTGATCTATTCTGTGGAATTTATCCGGGGCCGGTATCTTTATGAAACCGACCGGGAAGGAGTGGTGCCTAACGCAAATCAGGGTATTCCTATGTATGGTGTGCAGGATTTTGAACCCATCGGCGACTGGCAACGAGGAACCACTTTCAACCTTCCCGGCACCGTTTCTTTAATCCGGGCTTTGGCTAAAGTAGAGGTGTATATCCAGGCTTCTTTTGGTGAACCACGTCATGTCTACATGAGAAACATGAACCGGGCGGCCAGATGCGAACCTATTGATGTCCATACATCTACAAATGTGATATGGAATAATCTGCGTAATGACGGAACCCCTGCGTCTCCTTCATATAGTTCAACTCATGATAACGATCATTGTGAGTGGTTCCGGATCCAGAAATATGGAGCTTCATATAGGTCAGGTGTCGATAATACTCGGGAATACTCTGACTGGTTAAGCTGGTTCTATGGTTCATGGCAGACGGGAAATGAAGAACCCGAAGAGATTCATTGGAAATCCGAGGGAGATCAGGCAAGCTACAGATATAGTAACTCACAGGGCCGATGGGTACCGAGTACAACATTAAAAGGATGGCAGAAAAGCAGCTTTAATTATAGCAAATACACAGATCAAATTCAGGATATGGAGGATAAAACACCTCCTCATGTTTTCAATCCCTATATTTATCCGAGCCTGTTCTGCCGTTTTCTGTTTGAGGGTTTCGATACCCAGGGTGGTGGATATTACAAGTATGTATTGTATATTCCGGAAAAAAATATTGATGATCCGGCCACTGCAGGTAAAATGAATGCCACTCCAAGAGTGCCTCATATTGAATATAGATTCTATCCTCCTACTACCTACAATGCGGAAGGTGAGGCTGTAGCCGACTTATATTCTAACACTGAATATAATCTCGACGACAATCAGTGCTATCGAATATATTTCACCAACTATGGTTACGATACTCAGCATGATCTGCCGAAAGAAAACACAAAATTCAAAAATGGTACGGTAATGAGGGATCAATATGATAACTATGAAAAAAGTACCGATAATCTAAGTTATCATTGGCCAATCATGAGGAACCATGTGTATAAGTTCTATGTGGGAGGGGAAGGGCCTCAGAATCCGGAAATACATGTCCAGGTTTCAGACTGGGCCCATAAGAAAGTTGTGGTGGAATGGTAATTAGCAATTTTACCTTTTCGGTGAGTGTAGTTGTATTTGGGATAACTATTGAATTGTAAGAATTGACAATGTTTCAATTAAAAAGATATATACGGCATATTTTTATATTTTTCATGGCAGTGAGTTTGATAGGCTGTCGTGAGAATGATATCTCTGATCATCCCTCTCCTGAACAAAACATACCGGAGGGCATGACTCAGGTATCTCTTTTGATACCTGATTATCAGGGTAACTCCGCTAAGTTCGGAACACGTGCTTATGATATCACCGAAGAGGGTTATATGAGTAACCTTTATGTTATAGCTGTCAGATATGCAACCTACGATGCTGATTCCGGACAATATGTAGAGGTAAATTCTGAAGATCGCACCGTTTATACCTTCGCTCTGAATCCTGTAGGAGAAAGATTTGAACTGAGCAACGATCAAAATAAAAATGGGAGTTATGAAGAGTCGGAAAAGGATTACCATAAATTCAATATCACACTATATCCAGGTAAATATAGATTCGGAGTATTGGCTAATGTAGACCTTTATCTCGACCGGGTAACTAAGATTTCTGAGTTTACAAAAGAATCCCAGCTCAATGATATTGTATTGAATTTTGATGAGAATACTCCTCTTACTCCCTTACATCTTCCAATGGTATGCATGCCGGATAAAATAAGATTTTCGGAAGAAGAAACCACCGTAGTAACTAATGGTGATGAGAAAAAAACAGAAACCACAAGTGGTCCTATACAAAATCCTTCGGATGGTATTATAACGATTCACAAAAATACACCGGTAAAAAGTGTAAACACACACTTATGGATTGATATGACTTTCCTTTGTTCTAAGGTAAGGTATACTATAATGTTTGACAAGACTGAGGGAGGTATTTCCGAAAGTTTCGGAGAAAGCTGGATCCGGTTTAATGTAGACGATACAAGAAAACCTTTTGTAACTAATATTCGACGCCAGACGCAATTGTTTGAAGGTTTGTCTAAAGGTGGTGACGATAATCCCTATAACGTAGAGGATCCCTTCGTACATTCTAATTCAGGCTCAAATGATGAAGGACAGTGGTTTATGAGTATTAACCGGTATTATTGGCCGGGGCCCGAATGGAGTACCGACCCGGAATGGAAATCGAAAGGAAAATCTCATGGAAACGAAGGCAATGACTATCCGGTTAAACCGGACTCTGAGCTTGAACCATGGGATAAATCTACTGCAGAATGGGTTCCTATGAAACAGAAAGTATGGCAAGGGGTTGTCTATCTGCCGGAAAATAAAGGTTTTTACAAAGATGCCGAAGACAACATACATAAAATTGATAATACTGTACTTAAATTTCCTTTCCATACAAGGATAAACTCCTTGGATGAGACTCCGGAAGTTGATGGCGGTTCTCCTAAAGAAATATGGCTTTTCGGTAATCCCAAAGAATCATATTATGAAAGTAACAGTAATAGCACTGAGTACAAACAAACGGAAAAAATAGAAGGTTTGGAAAGAGGTGTAATGTATGACGTAGTTGCCAAAGTGATTAATCCGGATGTGGATGAGATGGATATAAAAGTCTTTGTCTCTGTAATTCCATGGCATGAGTCCGACCAATATATTTCAGATAATGGAAGTGATCCGAGTCAACCTGAAGGGGATAATAATATCGGAGTAAATCCATGGGAATTTGAAGGAGACTCTTCGGAAATGTAATTCTGCAAATTTTGATTTTAAATGAATTTTCAAGCATATAAATCTATTGTTTGGTCGAATTTCCTAAAGCAAGAGGGCAGGAAAGGGAGATGTAAATTCTTTGGCATTTCATTGGCTCTTTTTATGGCCTTTATTTCGTATTCTTGTACCGATAAAGATCTCGATATAGATATCAATGACAAGGAAACGGAAATAAATCTTGATGAAGATGAAATATCTCTTTCATTCCCTTTAAGTGTCGGAATGGATTTCACTACCCGTGATGGAGAAGATTATGAAAAATATGATAATGATATCGACACCGATAAAATGATAATCATGTTTTTCGATAACAGTGGGGATTTCCTTTTTGAAGTAGGAAAAGACTACAGAGATATTACTGAAAGCCCGGACAAAAACGGCCAGTGGGATGTTCTGATTCATTTAACTAAGGTGCTGAAAGATTATAATGGAATCACTGTACCTTTAAGTCTAATAAAAGCTCAGCTAGAAAAGGAGGATTTCAGGATTGCTGTCTTGGCGAATTGGGATGGATATGGCGACACTGATTATAAACTTCCCTGGGGCTGGGAAAACAGCAAGCTTAATACTCAAAGACAAACCGGTAAATTAAGAAATGTCAACCACCTTCATCACTTGGAAAATAATTCTGCTTACGAAAAAGCTTCAGGGGCTTATGGTTTTTTGGCAGAAAATGGGAAGATAAATTTAGGGGTAAGAACCAACTGGGTAAACTCAACTTTAGATTATCCTACTTCTGATAATAGAAGAGCTGATGCTGAACAATATATAAGGGATTACTGGAATCCTTCGGGTAATATAGATACTTCTAATAAAATAGGTAAATTCCTCAAGGATAATTATTATTTTGAGCAGAATAGCACTACATCTAATTTATGGCAGGTTTGGAATTTCGGGGGTAGTTATGAGAATAATGCTTTCCCATATGACAATTTTACTCGTGAAGAAAAAAATTTTAATAAACCTATGCCTAACGATTGGGCGGATGAATGGCAAGAAAAAAACGGAGATGCTTTAAAATCCTGGTTAGACGGTGCTACTAATGGAGTTTTAACATCTACAGATGAAAAAACCGGTATCGATGGATTCTATTTCGTTCAATCTGAAAAAACTGGAGGTGTTAAGTCAACTGTAGTTAATGAAGTAATAGACGAAAAAGGTTACCATGGAATAGCTTTAGGTCAAACCGATGATTTTGAAACAACCAAAAACGAAAACGGAAATGAGATAGCATGGAGACTCAATTTATCTCAAACAGACAAGATAAAGGGATATATTCATTTTACTGCATATGAAAGCGGTATCTTAAGGTTTCTTTATAGGTGTGAAGATGTTGATGCAAATAATAAAGGAGCGAAATTAATCATTCAGAGAAACAGTAATTACGAAGCTAATACCGGTAATTTCAATTTTACGGAAATTAAGCAATATTATAAAAAGATTGATATTACAGGTAATCCGGAAGAAATTTATATTTTCAATATAAACAATAACGCTAAAGCGATTATTTATGGCATTGAATATATAAGTGATGATTATGTCTATTCTACTGACCGACAGGCCGTTGTCCCTTCAGAGTCCCGGCGTATACCTATGTATGGGATTCAGAAATACCCTAATATCGATGAATGGGGTTCCGTGAAGGTTCTTGATCTATCGGCCACCGGTAAACATATAGAACTTATTCGATCCATAGCCAAAGTGGAGGTTTATTTCCCGGCTTCAACAGAGGTGAAGAAAGTCTTTATGAGGAGTATGAACCGTAGAAGTCATGGAGAACCTATGGATGTATTAAACCCCTCGATAGACAATTGGACAAAAAGTACCGGCCGGAATGTGCATGATGCCACTCATTGTGAATGGTTTGATATTAAGAATTACAGTTATCTCTACGGAAAAAACGATGTTTCAGACTATCAGACTTGGTTTAAGTGGTTCTACGATACATGGGATGGTATAAATGGTCCTTCAAATCCGGATTATCATCCTCATGTGTTCAACCCTTCGATCGACCGTTCCGATTTCTGTGAATTCTATTATGCCGGTGAAGTCAACGGTATGAAGAAATATGTGGTTTACATGCCCGATAAGAATATTGATGATCCAAATGACGATGGAGTTATAAATTCAACACCAAAGATAGCTCACATCGAATATCGGTATCAGCGTCATTCAGATTATTGGGATGATAATCAGTGCCATAGAATCTATTTCACAGATTACAAAGAAAACCCTGACTTTATGAGTATCGACGGAAACGATTTTGATGACAAGGAAAAAGATTCGGAATTCCTAAGTAAATTATGGCCTGTAATGAGGAATCATATATATAGGTTTTATATAAATTCCAACAATAAAACTGAAGAGGTCCGAGTTTCAGTAAATGACTGGATCTCCGATACCGAACCCAAAAAAGAAACCTGGTAAAAAATTAAGCAATAAAATACTAGGAAACTGATGGTTTGCGCCATCCGTTTCCACCAAATTAACCTGACATCGAAAATGAATTTTCTATATCATATAAAGGATAAATTAGCAGGATTTGTCAACATATCCGGTGTGCAATGTACTGTACTCTCTATTCTGTGCATTGTACTGTTTGCTCTCTCTTCCTGTACCGATGATCTCCATCTGAACTCAGATAATGACACACCGGGAGAGGATTTTACAGGGATTACGCTTCTTGTGCCCAATCTTGATTATGCCGCTGAATATGGAGCAACTCGTTCTGACGGTTATGCTAACACAAGGGCTTACGATCAGGCTCGTGAGGGAAATTTCAATACACTTTACATTACGGCAATAGATCAAAAAGATGGCTCTGCTCATATTTTCCAGAGAAATCAGTCAGACGGGCTCGTTGAATCTGTTTATAACAGATATCAGATAAGTCTGCCGGAAGGGACATATAAATTTTATGTCGTTGCTAACTTAAATAGATATTTATTCGAGCAAGACAACAGCACAACTTTCTACGATAAGATTCATGGTAAAGAAAAACCTGAAGATGAGATCCGAAAATTGATTTTGAATTTCAGCGCTTCACGGCCTTTGGAACCGGGTTTTCTCCCAATGGCTTGCCTCGCAGAGGATATCAAGGTTGGAAGTACAGCCTCAACGGCACAAACTCCGGAGAATAATCTCGTCTCTGTTGCTACCGGGGAAAATACCTATATTTATGCCGACATGAATTTCCTCTGTTCTAAAGTAAGGTATACTATTTTTTTCGATCGGGAAAAGGCTACTCAGTTCGGAACAAACGATATCATAGATTTTCACCGTCATACAAGTTCATCAGCAACTCCCTTTGTTTCTTTCCTGCGTCAGCAGACTGCATTGAATTACAAAGACGATGCTCCCGTTGTTAATCCGGGATTTATTCCGGACATTAATTCAAGCGAGTCGGAATATGCTAACTGGATGCTTTTCCTCGACAGGTATAAATATACCGGGGATTATGTCCTCAGCGGCGAACAGGCGGAAACAGGCAAAGTAGATTTCTATGACGAGACCAATATGAAGAAAGTGCAGGCAGCACTCGAACAATTGTCTAAAAATCCTTGGTCGGAATCTGACGGTGAATGGTCTTCAGAAACTTTCAGAAAGAAAAGAGCTTGGCAAGGGGTGGCCTATCTCCCGGAAAATCTTGTAGGCGAAGGTGGCCAACCTACTGTATTGAATTTCCCTTATAGCTTCAATAGTGTAGAAGGCGCGGATAGTCCCCGTAAAATCGAACTTAAGGATTTTAAGATAAAAGATAGCGAAACACTTGAGCCGGGAATTCGTAAAGGCAGGATATATGATGTATATGCAGTAGTTACTAAGCCTGATGCCGAGCAATTGAGAGTCAATGTGATTGTGGATGACTGGAAATTGGAAACTCTCCTTTATCAGCTCCATGGTCCTTATGAACTTATCGTAGAGACCACCAAAATAAAAGAACTCGGAATGGAAGAGGATGTTGTTTTTTGGTTTAAGACAGACCTAGATCCCTCTTTGATTGAATTCGAGTCTCCTAAGATATCCAAATCGGGAAATACCAATAATAATGATTTGGTGAATATATTTACAGGTAAGGTGGTTCGAGACTCTAAAGGAATACCGGTGAAAAATGATGATGGAGCATATCTTTTCCAGGTAGGTATTAACCTTGAGGAGATCCCCTATCTTATACTTGATGAACTGAATCAAGCAAACGGCATAGACTGGAATGGAGTCCATTATTCTATTAAAGATATCAGTTATTTCCACTTGGTTGCCGGAAGTATCCATAAACGTATTGAAATAGATAACCTTGATCTGGATCCATATTTAAATGTTTCACCGCAGACTATCATTATAGATACCCGGGAACTTTATACTTCAGGAATGAACAGTCCGAGCTATGCTATAAAATATGAAACAAATGTTGATCCGACTGAACAAAAAGTAAAATTGTCATTTACTGATATAGATGCTCTTCTTCAAGGTAAGGGTTTGCAGGATGGCAAATATGCCCTTCAGATTACAAAGTCTAAGGATTATCCGGTAAGTGGTAATGTATATACTATAAATAATAACCTTAGAACGGATTCTTTATATTTGAATATAAAGGATGTGATAGAGGGTAATTCTTTCTGGGACAAAAACAATGAATTTACCCTTACTTTCCGACTCGAGGTTGAAAGACAAAATGCGGAAAATTTTGTTGTTGAGAGACCTGTAACTATAAAGGTAAAACCTTTCTCGGGTACATACACTATCCATTTCCGTGACAATACAAAATATTGGGGTCAGCCTCATATTTATGTTTATCAGGATCTTACCTTACCATCAGACATGGAGATTACTAAAGATGGTGAAAACTATGAACGATACGAACATGCCGGTAAAATTGTAGGATATATTGAAGAAAATCCATCAAGTGGTCTCCAATGGAATGCAGCAGTGCAATATGTTTTCTCCAATAACCTTGCTTTCCGTGGATGGTATGGAAGTAACCAAGCTAAATGGGATGAAAGCAAGAACAGGGCATTCCCTGTTGATAACTTTAATATGTATGGGGGTCCTGAATTAAATGACCCCTGGGAAGAGGCTTATTACAAAGCGGAAGACCATACCGGTAATGAATCATCTTTGGATGTGAACACTACCACTATGGGTTTTGTGATGTTTGGTAAACCGGAAAAGAGAGGTTCCGATACAAGTGTAATGGACTATAAGGAGCTTTGGTTCTGGAACTATGATTATTCATATACTAAGACCTATGGCTTGGTGCCAAGCAGCAAAAGATTTGAGAGGTATAATTACGATATTAATTTTAACGGAGAACACCAGGAAACACGTTCTACATGGTCGTGCACAGACTGTTATGAAATGTGGCCTGACTTCAATAAAAATGATAATGAAAGATTCTACACCGGTATAGCAATGGAGCCTGAAGGCGATGGGTGGTGGAAATATACTCTTACAGGTGTGGCCCAGCCCGGTCGTACTATGATTATATTCGCTAACTGGCACATGCCCTGGGATCCGGAGAATGAATGGTTTGACTACCGTGCCGAAGACTACCGATGGCCCGGTGACTATGAAGCCGGCTTACCGCTATTCGATTTCGAGGATAATAACGGTTATTTCCTATTCGATGGAAATACCTCAAACACGGATCAGAAATTCACTAATATTAAACCTACTAATGTGCTCCCGCAATTTTTTACCGGTGAATATGGTGGTGATCTGAAAATCGAAATTTATAATCCCAAGCATGTAAAAATTACCGGAGTATCATTCGGTTACCAGCACAAGATTAAAATCGGCAAGGAGGAACAGAACCGGTGGAGTGTTGAGGATGAATACCATGAGTTAACTGCCACGGCAAGTGCCATCTCTCAAGACGGAGACATATATTCATTCACTGTAAACCCCGGTATGCCGGAAAACTATGAGCATTTGGCTGTTAACCTGACTCTTGAGAACGGTACTACAAAACGGTTCCTTTTGCCTACTAAATTTTTCAAGAAAAGCGGGGGAGTGGTAGTGACCGCCCAACCGCTCATGCTTCAGTTCAAGGAAAATACTTCAATTTTTGTAAAATGGAACGACCAGGTTCAGCGTAATACAAATTATTGGGGTAGCAATGACTTTGAAGACCGAAATAACAAGGTTCGTTATCCAAACCGATTTAAAGACGTTCTATTGCGCTATGATCCTCCAAAAAACGGGGGAAGTAAATACCTAAATGTTTATTGGGGTAATACTACAATGAATACATCCACTCTCCAACAATCTTATCCGGCAGGCCATGAGATTGGAAACTATAAAAATGCGGATGTAATGCTAAAAAACGTACCGGATTCTGAGGATAAGATAAGATTGAGATTATGCACTTCTAACGGAGTCGGTGATGAAACTTTCTATAAAATGGTGAAAGCTGAGGATCTCCCTCAATATTATTATCCGGCGCAAAACAAATACTTGATTAACTGGCATCTGTTGCCAATTCAATAAATAAAATCAAAATCAGATTGATTTGAGTCCTTACATCATGAAATTGATTTCCAACATAAGAGATTATATATATAATTCAGTCATAAAAAAATGTAAACCTGTTTTAAATCTTGTAGGTTTGGTTTCATTGCTAATGGCTGGGTTGGTATCCTGTTCCGATGATACTGATTTCTCTTCGGGCGTAAATCCGGAGAATCAGCATATTGTTATTCAGTTTGCATTGCCCGACATGACTTCTGTTCTTACACGTGCGACAACTGATAAGGATCTTAATACCATTGACGTATTTGTCTTTGGGCAGGGAGTCACTCCTGATGAGTTTAGTACCTTTATCACGCATGAATATTATGATCAGAAAAAGATAGTGGATAATACCATCTCTTTGAATCTGAGTAGTGATGTCAGGGGTAAAGATGTACTGCTTTATGTTGTTGCCAATGGTGATGACGGTGTAAAAAATATCGGTTCTTTAGAAGAATTGCGAAAGTACATAATTTCATCACCCATAAGCCTTGAAGCAGGTTTGCCAATGATTGGCTCCAAGAAAGTAAATACTCTGTCTACTCTTGAAACTCTCGTGCTTTATAGAACAGTGGCTAAAGTTACTGCTGAATGTGAGGACGAGGCTAAGGCAAAGCTAAACGGATTGCAGATTTACAATAATGCCACAACCGGATATATAGCATCTCCATTAAATATCGAGGACACATATTCGGACTATGTTTTTGGAGATAATGTGGTTTCTGATCCCTCTTCAGTGGTTTTCGGCTCTTCTAATCTTATTTTTACTTATCCCTCGAAAGGTTTCAATTATAATGATCATAAGTCCGGAGCTTTTGTGATTGTGTCTGTTACCCGTAATGAAAAGGAACAGTATTACCGACTTAATTTAAGGTATGAAGATGAAGACGATAAGTTAAAATATCTGGATATCCTTCCTAACCATCATTATCAGATTATAATTAAAGGTTTCTTTTCCGATGGATATGATAATCCGGAAGATGCTGCCAAGCATCCGGAGGCTGACCAATATGTGGTTTACACTATTCATGACCATGCTTCAGAAGTATTGTCAATGGTTACAGACGGATATAATGAACTGGGTGTAACTCCTGAAATTACTCTTACTTCTTCTACTGACCCAAAGACTGTAGTGGTGAAATGTTATTCACCCGATGGAGAGGTTAAACCTGAAGATATAAAAATTGAGGAAGATGGATCTAATTGGCTGGAAATTACATACAAGGGATTTCATTCTTCCACAGGAGATTATCATACAACCTGGGATTCAGATAACCCGGGTCAGCAATTTGAATATGAAATTTCAATAAAATCCGGCTCAAAAAATTATGAAGATCTTGAAGGTAAAATAGTTGTGTCATGGAATAATCTGAAGAGGACTGTCAAGGTTAATTTTGAATCCATTTATCTGCTTCCGGAAACCTCCACGGTTACCCTCAAGATATATGAGGATGGTAATGAGTCAAAAGAACCATATGCGACTATTGAAGACTATTGGACTTTCGTTACAGGTGCAGGAAATAATAAAGAAGGAAAGGATGGAAAAGGTCCGGGATCTGAGGCAACTCCTAAATTGTGGGGTATTCAACCGGAAAATATGGTAAACGCAAAGAAGCGTATAAACGGATTCCATTTCCCTATGCCTTATGGTGAAAACCATTCATCCAATCCCTGGACTTATGTCTATACTGTAGATTTCAATAAATTCATCACTGAAGGTGAAGCTAAAAGTATTCAGGGAATAGAGATCTCAACTTCCGGTGATGATTTTCTCAAGGATAAGATTGATTATAGCAAAGTGGGAAATGTTGTTACTTTGAGATTTAACGGAGACAAGACAAGCTATGAATATGCGGGAGGAAAGATAACCTTCAGAATATCTTATACCGATTCAAATGATGGATCGGCTACAGTAGACGTTAGTCCCTCTTTATATCACACCGGGTTCTTCCATTATGAAGGAGATGGAAATTATGTTCCGTCTGAAAAAAGAGGTTACTACTACTATGAGGTGGTTCCTTTGGGTAAGGATGGTAATGATAATACTATGTATTGGCTTGATAGAAATATCGGAGCTACTGCAAACCATTCTTATATCGATATCGAGGATAATAACACTGAGGGTAAAGATGCTGCAGGTAATCATTACACTATAATCAACCGGCCTAAGGATTACAATTTACCGGAGTGGGATTTCCATATGATTCCTCCGGGTTATCATATTCCTAATTCTACGGAATGGGACTATCTTCGTCTGCATGATAATTTTAAGACTCAGAGTTACACTATCAAAGGAACACTTTTCATGTCTACTTTCTATGAGTCTGAGAATAATAAAATAGGAAACATATATTTCCAGAAAGCAAGATTCTGTAACAGGAAGAATATTTATCAGGAGACTCAGAAATATAGCGCATCAGCTGATGAAGGAGATGCAGGTGCCGGATACTATTGGAGCCTTACCGAAGCTCCTGCGATGGAAAAAGAACAGATGGGAAACTGGCTTCGTGCTCTTTATCTCAATGGATCGGCCTCTGCTTACAATAATGCCAGTGTCACTGATCACCGTATGCCGATACGTTGCAAGGCAGGTAACGTAAATGAATCATCCACGGCTCAAGATTATTATATCAGTTTCAACGTGCATGAGGTAACTCATGTGTATCTGTTTGATAAAAACACAAAGACTGCGCTATACAAATTTCCGGGAAGAGCCGTAGGAACTTATGCTTCTGCAGATAAATGGCAACATTTTTCATGCGCTTTGACTCAGGATCCTGATCATCTTTTAATGCTTTTTGTGAAGCTTAATAGCGACGGTACTTTGATAGTTTATAGAAAGACCGGAGAAAATCTTACATTCGGCTCAGAGAATTATAAGTCTTTTGAGGGAAATAACGAGTATGATAAGGAATTCCTTAATGACACCTATGCCTGGGAAATAGAAAAAGGTAAATATTATGATTTCTGTTCCGTAGGAGAAAAACGAGAGAAAAACCCGTTCGATAAAGGTGATACTGACGAATGGGCGAACAATTGTGGATTCACACAAGGTTCAGGAAATACTGATCCGGATCCGGGAACTGATCCCGACCCGAAACCCGGTGTTAATCTCGATGATTATAAATTCACAATCGAAGACCCTGAAAAAGAAACAGACCAACATATTAATAAGGATTATATTGAAGATAATGGTTGGTATCAAATACAATCCATTAATTGGAATAATGTTCAACCGGGCTCTACTCTTAGGATTTACACTGTTGCTTATAAACAAGATGATTATGAAGTGATAATCAGAGATGGATGGAATAATCCTTATGGTACGATTCATTATTCCGATACACACATATATCAAGCTGAAAATACAACTCAAGCAATTATTGACATTATATTAACTACGGATCTTCTTAATATTTTCAGAGAAAGAGGTTTTGTTCTTGATGCTAAAGAATGTATACTTCTGGGAATGACCATTATCAATGCAGATGGTTCTGTTGGAGGTAGTGGTGGAAATGAAGGTGACCAGACAATAGAACCAGATGATCCCAATGAAAAGATAATTTTAAGTGGTAATAATACAATTGGTAATTGGAATGGAATAGTTGTTAATTACGACTGGAATTCTGTCCCTGCAGGATCTGTCCTGAAGGTTTATGCTTATCCCCTTAATCCAAATTCAAACAATTGGTATTGTGTTTCTTTTAGATTAAATGATTCTTCTTGGTCAAATTTATTAGATTCAGGAACTCAATGGGATAATCCAAATGGTACAAAAAGCATTACCTTAGACCAAAATTTAATAAATAAATTATCTTCTAATGGATTATTATTGACAGGTGTGAATAGTATTATAAAACTAGTTACAATATCAATCCCTTAGTATAAACATTAAAAATAAAATGCTCATAAAAATCGGCTTGCTTAACTTAAGCAAGCCGATTTTTTTACCTCATCCCTCACCGAATATCCACCAGTCCCTATCCCAACCCTCCAGGCTTGAATCCTGGAGAGGAAGTCTCCCGACTTCCTTACCTCTACCCGTCAGGGTTGAATCTGGTTAGCTTTTACCTTTGCAGTGGAGGTTGAATGTTAAAATTGGAAGTAGAAACGTTAAAATAAAAGATAACTCCAGTGAACTTATTGGTTAGCTGGTAGCAAGAATCTACCCCGGTTATAGTCTGGAGTTATCTTTCCGTTGAACACATCAAGCTAGATTTCTAGACCTTGAATGTCTACTAAAAGTTTTGGATGCATTCAACATTAACTTCAAAGACAAAACTAATGAAAACAATTGATTTTGTAAAACATTTCATAGGATGTGATGTATCCAAGGACACCTTGGATTTTGCCCTGTATGAAAAAGGCAAGGATTACCGTATGTTCAATCATCTTCAGG
>JAFLTS010000027.1 GCA_022509185.1 Muribaculaceae bacterium
ACCCCAAGGTCCGGAAATGACTATAGCTCCTGTGTGAGGAATAGAAAGGAAAGACTTGATGCCTTCTGTAATCTGGGAAGGAGTCAAAATAATAAAGATTAAGGTGGAAAGTTTAGAGATTAAATTTTGAGTTGAGATTGCAGAATGCAAAAACAGATCCAGGAAAATGGAATAGGGACTTAATAGGAACCGACATAAATTTATGTATAAGGGTCAAATTTTTAAGAACTTCAAAAATGGGACATTACTGAACTAAATTTTAATGATAACATTTATATCTTAGAGAATTTTTCAAAGTTTGATTTTAGTTTCATTTCATCTATTCTTTCATTTTCAGGATATAGGATTTTTTCATGTTCCACAATTTCATCGATAGTATATTTGAATCTAATAACTTTCGCCGGGTTTCCGACCGCAATTGCATAAGGAGGAATATCTTTATTAACTAAAGAACAAGCTCCAATTATAGCTCCTCTACCTATTGAAATACCTGGTAATAAAGTTACATTAGCTCCAATCCAAACGTCTTCTTCGATAATGACATCTTTATTAATATCTCCTATAGCATTTTTATGAACCTCATCTTTATGCTTCCCTAAAGGTGGATGAGTTGTATGACCATTAGTAATAACCGTTAAACCCGGGGCAGCCCCTGCGCTTTTTTTCATTATGAAATTGCCCTGTCCTTTGAAAATAAGAAATGAAGTCTTGGCTGAGAGATGGGTGTTATCATAAAGAAATACTTGTTTGGGATTCATCCAAAAGATGGGAGCGTCAAGTTGAACATTTTTACCTAAATAACCGAATCTTGATTTATCGTAACGATAGAAATAAAGTACATTGATATTATAAAAGAAAGATTTGAAACCTTTGAAAAAGGCTATAAGGATTCGGAAGGTATTCATTAACTAGGGTTTTTAACAATTATTTTTTTTAAAGTAGTTGCCCAATTCTTTTTTATTGGATTTGATTGTTTTGACCAGTTTTGCCAGTACCACCACATCCATATTCGTGAACGGTTATATCGGTGATTACTTAAACTATCTTTTAAATTTACAAAATCACATTGTGAAAAATTATCATAGACCATAAAAGGAAATATTTTGTCCAACTTTAAATTTTTGTATGATAAAGGGGCAACATGATACCATACAAAACCTAAATGGACAAGTTTATGTGAAAGTCCTTTTGGTTTAAAAACATGTGAATCCCAATTAAAACGTTCTATAATACATTTACCATATTTAGAACTTTTGGATGCTCGAGAATATGCCGGTAGATAAAAACTCTTAGGATTTATTGGAAAAATAAGGTGGTCATTTACTCCATTGAAAGGAGGGAAAGAATTATTTTCATATGCTCCATATAGCAGATATGGTTCCCTATCCTTAATAAATAGATTCAAACCACTTAGAGAAGAAGTGATTTTATCATTCTGAATTTTTTTACGTGCGTAACCTAAATAATAATTATATAAAGAAATCGGCAGCACTTTAAGAAACTTGATTTTAAATCTAATGGAAAGTTGGAAACAAATTATGGTAATAAGATTAAAATACAAACCTGTTAAATTTTCCTTTATAGAAATCTTAGTTTTTTCCTGACTACGATATAAATCGCAAATTTCTTTTAGTTTGACTGTATTATAAATCTGGTCTGCATCAATCTTTAATGCATATCTATAAGTTGCTTTGGAGAGGGTATAATTATAATAATTAGCTAAGAGATGTATAGAATCTTTAGGCAATTTACACTGTTCTTCGAATTCTTGATCAGATAGTTTATGTGACTTAATTTCCGGTTCGTAAAAAAATACTTTTATTTTGTCAGGATACTGCTTTCTCTTTTCTTCCGCAATTTCAGCAGTTCGGTCTTCACTTTTCTGATAAACGATAATAAGTTCATCAAGAGCTTCTATAACAGACTCTACAGATAAAGAAAGAAATCTTTCCTCATTTTTGACTCTCATTAAACCAGAAACACCAATTGGTCTTTCTTTGGAAAGTATTTCAGGATTGAATTTAAATTCTTCTTCGTGATACATTAAAATGCAATATTAAATTTTCTTTTAAAGATGAAACAGCTTGAAATTACACTAAGAATATGCACAATAATGAAAGGAAGAACAATACCCCAATAATTAGGCATAAAATACATGAATATCAAAAGGACAACCGGAAATCCAAGATTAATTGCGAGAGATTGATAGAAATAAGGTTCTTCTTTAGAACAACGAGCAAACATTGCCTGGTTGAGAGTAATCTGATTAATAGCAAATGCACCGATCAGAAGGATTGAAGGCAAAAATGGCATCATTCGTTGCCATAAAACAAAATGAGGTAATATGTACCATAAAGCAACAAAAGCACCAATTCCTATTGTAATAATACCATAAGACATCAAGCTATTTTTCCTATATTCTTTAAAAGCTTCATAAAAGTGCCCAGAAGATCTTAAGTTGCCAATAATAGCACTTTTGGTTCGCATGAATACCTGGCCGATGTTACAAATTGCATTAGCGATATTAGCTGTCATACTATATTGACCAGACATTACCGGACCAAGCCAACTAAAAAGGATTAATGTAGGTAATTGCCAGTAAAGATAACCTGTACTCCAAACTATGCTGATTTTTAATTGCCATTTATAAACCTTTTTGAAATAAGTCTTTTTAGGAAGTTTGGCTAAATGATCCTTGAAGACTGAGAAATGAGGCAGGAAAAGAACGCTAAAATTGACGATCAAACTTACAGCGGCATTTATACTAGCTATATAAAGACCGGCTCCTAAATATAGAAGAGTTATAAAAACAATGCTCGAAAGAATTTGGGTAACTAAACGGATTTTATAAATTCTTTGAAGTTGAAGAATCCCCTCAAAAAAATAATTAACCGGATATAAAATTATATTTAAAGCAAAAATTAAAGAAAAAATAAGCCATGGAATCTGCCATTGAATGTTTTCATATTCTTGGGCTTTGTTGCCAATAATTAAAAAGCCTAAAGGTATAACAATAATGATAAAAATAATAGAGAGGCCAGTAAACCAGGAAAAGCCTAATCTCATGGCCTGTCTTATATTTTCTAAACCTACTTCATCTCCTTCTAATTTTTTTTCTTTAAATTGTACTTTGCTCATTTCATGAGAAATGCTTTGTACAATTGTATGTGAGAATCCTGCTTCAAAAATTGATTGAATTCCTGCTATAGAAAAGAAAACATAATAGACACCGAGTTCGGCAGGAGAGAAACGGGTTGCCACCAGTATTAAAGTAACAGGTGACATTAGCACTCTCCAAACTGTGCCTATCAGGGAGTATAGGATTGTACGATTTACAAGAGTTTTAAATCTTGAAAATCTTAATTTCATTTTTTAATGAAATTTTTAATGAATTTTCTTACCTTATATTTAACTCTTTTCTTTAAAAGATTTTCATGGGTCTTGTTTTTGATTTCTTTAATAAGTTCTTTATTATATCCGATTTTATGTAGATTATTTACATAATAAGGAATATCGTAAAGATAAACCTGGTGCAAGGCATCTTTCCAACTTATGTTTTTTACTTCATCGATGATACTTATATCTTCTATAATACCAATATTCCAGTCTTTGGATCCATAAAGACTGAAAAAAAGAGGAAGAGCCAAATTTTTCTTAACTTTACTTTTCAGAATTTCTTTAATGTACTCGCGTTTCCATATATTGGCGCTCATAAACATAAGACAGCCAATTTTCTGAGTCATTAGATGTTTTATTTTATCCTTGTCTTCCTTAAGATTTTTATCAATAACTCCATCCTCTAAAGATATGGTTTCAAAATCTTTATTAATGTAACAATGATTTATAAAAATGAAATCATAATTCTTATGGCATTTATTTATAATCTGGTTAAGAAGTCCACTTTTATATTGATCATCATCACCAACCATCCAGATATATTTGGCAGAGCTTAATTCACATAATTTGATGATATTTCCTAATAGACCAATATTGGTTTGATTTTTATTATATTTAATCTTTACATCAGTAGAGGATCTTTCTGCGAATTCCTTAACAATCAATGTTGTATTATCTGAAGAGGCGTTATCAGAAATAATAATTTCCAATTCTTTCTTGTTATCAACCTGGGATAACTCTCTGGAGATATAGGAAAGAGTTTCTTTTAACTTTTCCGCTCTATTAAAGGTTGGTATACATATTGAAAGAAGAAGAGACATAATGAATTAATTTTATCTGGTTTGTGAAAGAGGAAAGAAATTTTAAAATTATTGTTCTATTTCTATAATCAGAGATTCTTAATTATCCCAGATTATCTTGCGTTTACCACCATCTTAAGTAACTTCTAGGAATCTGTTTTTCCTTTACCATCCGAGGAACATTTTGATGACTCCTGAAGAATTGGTTTTATTGAAGTAATATTTTTTACCTTCTCTTTTTAATTTTTGAAGAATAGAATTAAAACTTTGAAATAGTCTTTTACAACGTCCTAGATCGGATGGCTTAATTTCTTCAAAAATAACTTCAAAATTTTTATTTGATAATTTTTAAGTGGAGTAAGATCCCACTCATTTTTTGTGACTTCTTCTAATGTATGAAATAATTCTCTTAAAATTCTCTTTATTATATCCCATTCAATTCCAACTAATATTGCATCTCCTAAAATACTAAATCAATGGTAAAGAATAAACCGTTTTTAGAGGAGAGTTATTAAATGCTTGAGGTGAATTTCCTAATTCTTTAATTTTTTGTATAAGAGATACAATATCACAAAGATCAGTATTCTGATTTTTTCTACCCTATAAAACTCTTGATAATTCTGCATTTTATGAATTTAAATTTTTAGGACTTTTACAATTTAAACTTAGTTATGGTTTTTTTAAGAATGTAGGAAACCTTCCGGCTCGATTACAATTTACCAGTAAGAATAATATTTTTCCATAAAAAGATTAATTAAAGATTATCTTATTCATTACATTTTTCAAGTTTTTGATAGGAATTGTGGCTCAATTTTGTAAATATCGGGAGATTTTGTGAAAATCACCAAATTATTTCTAAATCTATATCATATATTATTATCTCTTCAAATTCCGGGAATACAACCTTCTCTTTACCTTCTTCAGAAAATACATAAGGGGCCTGGATTTTTAGTCTATCTCTTATTTCATTTCATAAATATCCATATTATTTATTTAAAAGCCAGTTTAACATGGATTTAATGCCTTCTTCTTTTGTAACTACAGGTGACCATCCTATTATTTGTCTTGATTTGGTGTTGTCAGCAACAAAAACCTTCTGATCACTTTCTCGCCATGGAATTTCCTCATATTTCATTTTGATTCCTAATATTTTTTCTAACATAGAAAACAGTTCTAAAAGTGATAATGAATTATCAATTCCTCCACCTATATTGAATACCTGTCCATAGGCTTTATTGCAATCTTTTGCTTTAAAATATAAAGACACTACATCTTTTGAATTTAAAACATCCCTAACTTGCTTTCCATCCCCGGAAATAGTGAAAGGTTTTTTTAATGTGTTCTCTTTTATTTCTAAAGCTTTCTGACAGAACCAGCCGATCCAACCTTGATCATAGGTGGCATGTTGGTTTACTCCATACATAGAAGAGTGTCTAAATACAATTGTATTGAGTTCAAAGATTCTATGAGCATCAAGTAAATATTGATCTGCTGCACCTTTGCTACATCCATATGGAGAATGAAAATCAAGGCCAATAGTTTCAGGAAATCCAAATGGATATTTTTCACAAGAATATCTTGTGGGTTCTTCTATAAAATTAAGATATTCAAAATCTCCATAAACTTTATTTGTTGACGAATAAAGTATTATAGATTTTGGAGAATACTTTCGTACTGAATCGATTACATTAAAGGTACCCATAGTATTTACCTCAAAATCCAATCTTGGATTTTGAATGGAGGTAGTCATAGCAACCTGACCTGCAAGATGGAAAATGTAATCAGGTTTCACCTCTTTTATTACAGTTTCAACATCATTAGAGTTTCTGATGTCAAATGGATAATATTTAAAATTTCCTTTAGACTGAAGCCATTTTAAATTATCGGAAGATCCATATCTAAATAGATTATCTAGTATGAATAATTCTTCTCCTTTATTTAGAACTTCTTCAGCGAGGTTGCTTCCAATAAAACCACAACCACCAGTTATAAGATATTTCATATTAATTGATTATAGAAGTGAATTTGGAGATGTCGCAGGAGAGATTCATGGCTTCCCCTTCACGATAGGGGAGAGCTCCATAATTAATATCTGAAGAGGAATTGAATTCCTCTTTATATTTCTCTATCAATTCTTTTAAAGATATACTTTTTCCGGAACTTACGTTTATGATTTCCCCAATACACTTTTTATAATTCTCTAATAAACTTTTAATTTTCAAACTAAAATCTCGGGCTTCTATAAAGTCTCTTCTTTGTTCACAAGGTGTGACTTCAAGAATCTCATTGTTTTTAAGTTTCCCGATTATATAAGGAATGAACTTGGATGGATTTTGATATTTACCGTAAAGATTTCCCGGGCGAATAACACAAACCGGAAATTGATAATTACGATAAAGCATAAGAGCTGTGTTTGTGGTCAGTTGTTTTACCAATGCATATGGTGAATTGGGATGTTCCCTCATGTCTTCTTTGAACGGAGCACCCTCATTGCCGTATTCCTCGCTGCTTCCAAACTGGATGAAAAGTTTAAGATTTTTATCATCTTTAAATCTTTCATAAAGATTTAAAAGGACTTTCAAGTTTGAATTTATCATGCCGTCAAACAATGAAAGATCTCTTTCAGCGGTGACAATTGAAGCAAGATTTATGATAAAATCAGGAGAAGGGATTTCCTCGGGAATTAAATCTTTATCCAGCTCTATTTTATGGGTTGTTACTTCAGGATGTTCAGCAAAAAAAATCTCATCAATGAATTTATCGAAAACTGTGATTTGAAATTCGTTTTCGAGAGTTTCGATCAGATTTTTACCAATAAATCCGGAACCTCCAATTAAGAAGAGTTTTTTATTCATGCTACTGTGGAAGAAGGATATTTGGAAACAAATTCTTTTATGGTTGAGATCATGTATTTGAGCATTTGGTCTGTCATGCCGGGATATACACCTATCCAAAGGGTATTCTCCATAATATAGTCGGTGTTTTCGAGATTCCCAATTACACGATATCCTTCACCGGATTGTTTCATTTCCTTAAATGCCGGATGTTTTAACAGGTTGCCGGCAAACAAATTTCTTGTTTGAATCTTATGGTCTTCCAGATATTTAGCAAGGTCGTTACGAGTAAAGGGGGCTCCCGGTTTTACAGTAATCAGAAAGCCGAACCATGACGGATCAGAATTTTTTTGAGGTTCCGGTAAAATTAACCATGGCGTACCTTCCAAACCTTCTCTCAATACCCGGAAGTTGTGACGACGCCGTTCTACAATATCATCGAGTTTGTTGAGCTGAGCACAACCGATGGCGGCCTGCATATCTGTGACTTTGAGGTTGTAGCCAAAGTGAGAATATACATATTTATGGTCATATCCAATCGGTAAATCTCCGAATTTCTTGATGAAACGAGATTTGCAAGTATCATCTTTTCCTGAAGGACACCAACAGTCACGTCCCCAGTCTCGATAAGAATTTATTAGCTTATAAAGAAGGGGATTGTCTGTATAAACTGCTCCTCCTTCCCCCATTGTCATATGGTGAGGAGGATAGAATGAACTTGTGCCGATATCTCCTATAGTACCAGTTTTTTTGATTTCACCGGCAATTTCATATGCAGAACCTAAGGCATCACAGTTGTCTTCTACCAACCACAGGTTATGTTTATCGCAGAATTCCTTTACGGCTTTAAGATCAAATGGATTCCCCAAGGAATGAGCTATCATTACTGCTTTAGTCTTAGGTGAGAGAGCCTTTTCAAGGTCTGCAACTTTTATATTATATTCCGGGATAGTAACATCAACAAAAACGGGCACCGCTCCAAATTGAATTATTGGGGTAACAGTTGTAGGAAATCCACAGGCAACTGTAATCACTTCATCACCCCGTTTAATTGCTCTTTCACCAAGTTCGGGAGCTGTAAGAGCTGAAAATGCAAGTAAGTTGGCTGATGAGCCTGAATTTGTAAGAGAACAAAATTTTACTCCTAACCATTTTGCGAATTCTTTTTCAAATTTTTGAGCCCAGGGACCGGATGTCAACCAGAAGTCAAGGGATGAATCTATAAGATTTACCATTTCTTCTGCATTAAAGAATCTTCCTCCATAGTTTACAAAAGTTTCACCCGGTATGAACTCTTTTGTTTTACCATGGGTTTCTTCGTAGTATTGACGTGTTAGGTCAAGTATTTGCTTTTTCAGCAGCTCTTTTTTATCCATTTTGTGTTGAGTGTTTTTTGGATTCGGGAGAGAAGAAGAAAGAGTAATGTATATGGTTTATGGTTCTATCCTCTTCAAGGTCTGATCCATAAGGGTGGTTTTCGGGTTCAATCCCTGAAACGGGGTTGAGAAATGTCGCCAACAAACTTCGCTATGCTCGCTTGTGTTGGGGAATTAGTCCTACGGACTAGGGATGATGGAAAAGGTTAGGCCCTCTACGAGGAGAGAGGCATAGGCCTTATGGTCTATGATTTTCTAAATCCGGGGTTTTCGGCTTCGCCTACACCCCTGGCTAACCAAATTCAACCCTAAAGGGTTGGTATGAGGAAGTCGGGAGACATCCTCTCCGAAACAGGAATTTGACCTTGGAGGGTTAGTATGAGGAAGTCGGGAGACATCCTCTCCGGAACAGGAATTCGACCTTGGTGGGTTGGTTTGAGGAAGTCGGGAGACTTCTTCTCCGTGAATCAACACTTACGGGGTTGAATTGTATTTTTGGATTTGGGAGAGAGCGAGGGTATAGGGGTCTTCCGATTTGTAGCGTTTATACCAATCAACTGTCATTTCGATTGTCTGATCGATGTTCATTTTGGGTTCCCATCCTAGACGGAATTTGGCTTTAGAAATGTCGAGCATGAGGAGTTTGGCTTCATGAAGAGCATTTGGGTCAGAAAGATCACGGAGATAGGATCGGGAATTGGTGAGGAAGTATTTGTCTACTACTTTAGAAGCTACATCCCATACTGTGGAGATTGATTCCATTCGAGGTCCAAAGTTCCATCCTTCACAAAATTGAGTGGGATTTTCCCACATTTTCTGAGCCAGAAGCATATAACCGCCAAGGGGTTCAAGCACATGCTGCCAGGGTCTTACTGATTTCGGGGAACGGATATCTATAGGTTTATCAGCCTCCAGAGATCTGATACAGTCCGGTATAATACGGTCGAGGGACCAATCGCCACCCCCGATAACATTACCGGCTCTAACGCTTGCAATTGATTTACCATGTTTAGCATAATCATCAGGATTAAAGAAACTGCGACGCCAGGATGAAATTGCTATTTCTGTTGCTCCTTTAGAGGAGGAATAGGGGTCGTAACCTCCCATCGGTTCGTTTTCCCGATAACCCCAGATCTGCTCTTTATTTTCGTAGCATTTGTCGGTGGTGATCATAACACCAACTTTCACACTCTCTGTGGCACGAATAGCCTCAAGAATATTAATTGTGCCCATAACGTTGGTCTGGTATGTTTCCACGGGAATATCATAACTTAGACGAACGAGAGGTTGCGCCGCGAGGTGAAATACAATTTCTGGCTTATATTCGGCAAAGATCTGCTTCATTTTTTCACCATCACGGATATCGGCCCGTATATCAGCTTTGATTTTATTACCGATGCCGGTAATCACGAAGTTGTCTTTCTCAGTATAAGGATCTAGTCCGACTCCTACCACCTGAGCTCCGAGTGAATGAAGCCATATAGAGAGCCAGGATCCTTTGAATCCTGTGTGACCTGTGATGAGAACCTTTTTATCTTTGAAGAAGTCCATGAATGCGGTTTGTGGTTTGTGGAAGCGGGAGTTTCAGTTAGATGGAGTTTGTAGGCTGAAGTTTTTTAGGCCCTCTACGAGGAGAGAGGAATAGGCCTTTCGGACTACGATTTTCTAAACCGAGGGTTTCGCTATGCTCAACCCCCGGCTAACCATATTCAACCCTTTCGGGTTGGCGTGGTGAAGGCCTATGATATCTTAAACTCTTTCAGAGGTAGAGGAGATTAGAGATTGGTTTTAGCGGATATGAGGTACATCACGTTCCCAGCGTTTCCAGGGGGCTTTGCCTTCGGCGAGGAGTTTCTCAAGCATTGTTTTTTCGCGGATATTGTCCATGCACTGCCAGAAACCCTCATGAATGTAGCTCATTAACTGACCTTCTTTAGCGAGTGTTTCAAGAGGTTCCTTTTCAAAGACGGTGGTGTCATCTTTGAGATAGTTGAAGATCTCCGGTTGAAGAACCATGTATCCGGCATTGATTGGTGCTCCGTCGTGTATGCTTTTTTCACGGAATGACTTAACAGCATTGTCTCCACCGATGTTAAGCACACCTTTATCCTGAGCCTGTTTTACGGCGGTGAGGGTTGCAATCTTCCCGTGGGATTTATGGAAATCGAGGAGTTTGTTGATGTCTACATCACAGACACCGTCGCCGTAGGTCATGAAGAAGGGTTCGTTGCCAACGTAAGGCTGAATGCGTTTAATACGACCTCCGGTCATGGTGTTGTAGCCGGTGTCGACTACAGTGACTTTCCAGGGCTCGGTATTTGACTGATGGATTGTCATTTCATTTTTGCCATCGCGGTAGTCGAAGGTCACATCGGAATTATGAAGGAAATAATTGGCGAACCATTCCTTTATATATTCTTGTTTGTAGCCGGCACAGATGATGAAATCTTTATGACCGAAATGGGCGTATTCCTTCATGATATGCCAGAGGATGGGCATACCTCCTATTTCGATCATTGGTTTCGGTTTAAATTGTGATTCTTCGGATATTCGGGATCCGAAGCCACCGGCGAGAAGCACTGTTTTCATATTTTAATTTGTGAGGCGGGAGAGGAGAAGTGTTTTGACGGATGTCTGGTCGGGGAACCAGGAGGATAGGTCTTCACGGAGGAGGAGGCTGATTATCCTGTAACGGTCAATGGGAGTGTATGAGGAGGGAGGTGTCGCCATGATGAATTCCCGGATCCAACGTTCTTTAACTGCAGTGTACCAACTGAGATGAGAGGGTTCTATTTCGTGAAAATGTTCCTGTTTTTTATCGTGAAGCCAGTACATGATGCCGATTTTATCGATCTTCAGGCCTTGAGCAAGGGCAGAGATAGCTCTTTTCATATGTGTGTAAACATATGAGAAGTCGGCAGGGCGATTGTATTCCTGCTGATGAAGGATCTCGTAGTCACGGATCCTGGTGGTGATTTCACCGGGAGGGACTGTTTCGAGGTTAAACACGCTGTAGTTTTTTTTCGAGCCTTGCCTGTAGATGGGCTTCTTTGAAAATGTAGCCGAGTACGCGGTTGATTTCGAGGAGGATGTTGAGGAGTTTCAGGTCCATTTTATTTCCTGAGGGTTTTACACATTCCATCCGTCGGAAGAAGAGAGATAGGCGTGTGATTTCTTTTGAGTCGAGGGGAATACCGGCCTCAGCTTTTTCACGTGCTTTTAGGAGATGAGGTATAATAGCGTCGATCTGGTCGTATCCTCTGCGTGATTTTTTCGAGAATTCGAGTATCCGGAGAGATTTCACGTTGATATCGTAAGCTACTGTGCCGAGATTTTGCGACACGCGGATAACAATCTTTCCGTTTGTGCTTTTTGGATTGGGGAAGTATCTTCCTCGTAGGCCGGGGAAGTCTCCGTCGATCACTTCCACGAGGTCGCCTTCTTCAAGGTCGATGTTTTCGAGAGAGTAATAGGGGAGAGAATTTGAATAACGGGATGCGATTATCTTAAAGCTGAGCATCTGCTCATCAGGGATAATTGCGTAGCGTTGTTCGGTTTTAGTTTTATCGAGAACGAATATGAATCCAAGGTTTGAGGCGCAGAGGTTTTTTATGGTGTTAATGTCGCCTTTCACAAAAACGTAGTGGAAGGTGAGAGGTAACTCAGTGCTTTTCTTATCCTTAGGATTGTATTTTACGAACCGTGGTGCGAAGATCCGGAGGTCAGAATTGTTTCTTTCGTTGAATTTATTGATCCATTCTTCGGGTTTTTTCCTGGCGATTGTAAGGGAAGCCGGGATGAATGAGAGGATGAACCAATTAGATGAATCTAGACGGTCCATTAATGAGGGAAAAGGAGAGTTGAGGGTGTTTTTCTCTTGCGGAGGTTTAGCTATAAATCCTTGTAAATCAATGAGTTTACGAGGATTGAGAGGCGAAACTTCCGAAAAAATGATGAGTTAAAATTTCTCAGTTCTAATTAAGAA
>JAFLTS010000028.1 GCA_022509185.1 Muribaculaceae bacterium
TATCCTTGCCCGGTGTTACTTTAAGTTTCTTATAGGCATCACTTCCGAAGTAGAAGGAATGGGCCTTCTCTCCATGCACAACCATAACGGCATTCTCTATCTCGCCGGCCCGACTCATCAAAGGAGCATTTATCCAGGGAATAACAGCTGTTACATTTCTTCCGCCATTTGAGTTGAGTGATCTTGGATGATAACCTCTCTCTGTCTTATAATAGGCATGATAATCTTTTAGAAATTGTGGTGCGTCTTCAGGAACTACGTCAGGAACACCTCCTGCAAGTTTTGGAGTACCGTTTTTGAAATCCTCGGTTCTTTGAGCCGACAACATGTCTCTAAGCTCATTTCTTGCTTCGGGACTGTCTGCACTGTCAAAATATCCATTTGCATCTACACGGCTCATATCGTACATGGTAGACGCAACCGTTGCCTTGATACGAGGATCAGAAGCAGCAGCATTAATCGCGATACCTCCCCAACCACATATCCCTATAATACCTACCTCTTCCGGATTTACCATAGGATTTGTGACAAGATAGTCAATTGCCGCACTGAAATCTTCTGTATTTATATCAGGAGAAGTCATATACCTCGGCTGTCCGCTACTTTCACCGGTAAAAGAGGGGTCGAAAGCAAGCGTGTAGAAACCTCTTTCTGCCATCTCTTGTGCATAGAGTCCTGAAGACTGTTCTTTCACTGCTCCGAATGGTCCACAGACTGCGATTGCAGGAAGGGGTCCTTTAGTATCTTTTGGGATATAAACATCTGCTACCAAGGTAAAGCCGAAACGATTTGGGAAAGTGACTTTTTTATGTTCCACTTTGTCACTTTTGGGAAATACTTTATCCCATTCCTGAGTGATTGTAATTTCCTCCTGAGGGAGTTTGATAGTTTCTGTATTCATATCTTTAGAATTTAGTGTCAAAGAAAATGTCATTAATCCTATGGCTAAATAATATCTCTGTTTCATAATGCAAATTTACCTTTATTTACCAGTTTTTCAGATTTTGGTTAATTCCACTATATGACTGTCCATATCTTTACCGCCAATGAGATTTAATCCGACTTTCATAAGATAGTCTCCACTGAAAACCCTGCCATCAAATGTAAAGTTAGATTTTTCTCCCGGCATAAGACATATTTCTTCTATTTTATATTCAGCATCAGGATCGAGACCTTGCAATCTGGTGGGAAGAAGTTGTTCATTGAAATCAGGATGCATATCATATATTGCTAAAATGGCATGGTCTTTTGTCTCTGAGACTCTTTCCAATACACAATGCTTTGTTTCGTAAGGAGAAACCAGTCTGTATAAATCCGGGGAATAAATCACAGGTTTGAGACGGTTATATTCCTTAACTAAGTTTGTGCAATATTGTCGGTCTTCCTTATCCATACCTTTCAAATCTATGTCGAAACCAAGTTTACAAGGAAATGCCACATCTACCCTGAATTTTACGCTTGCATCCTTATTCCAATTGGTGACATGGGCACACATGGATTTTGATGGCATAAATTGAGAGAATCCCCATTGAATATATAACCTTTCTATCGGATCCGTGTTGTCTGAACACCAGAACTCAGTAAAATATTTCAATGCCTCAAAATCACATCTTCCCCCACCACCCGAACAAAGCATCATCTCTAAATCCGGATATTTTTCTTTAATTCGGTCAAGAACATTATACAGGCCTCTCACATAATCAACATATAGATTGCCTTGTCGGTCTTTTAAATATTGGGAATAAATATTGGTTATTGGTGAATTGCAATCCCATTTGAAATAATTCAATCCAGGATTATTTGTCATGAGGGTATCAACAATCCCAAAAACAAAGTCTTGTACTTCCGGATTAGTCAGATCTAATACTAACTGGTTTCTGAAATAATAAGGTTCTCTGTCGGGTATTTTAAAAATCCATTCGGGATGTTGTTCTGCCAGTTCACTTTTTGGATTAACCATTTCAGGCTCAATCCAAATCCCGAATTCTACTCCGGTATCCTTTGCTTTTTTCACCAAATATGGAATTCCATTCGGTAGTTTGGAATTTGTAACCTCCCAATCTCCGAGGCCGGCATTATCACCGCTTCTTGGATATTGGTTGCCGAACCAACCATCGTCAAGAAGAAACATATCCACTCCGAGATCTTTTGCCTCACCAAAAAGTTCAGTCAATTTTTCTTCATCAAAATCAAAAAATGTATTTTCCCAGTTATTCAATAGAGTGAGCCTGTCTTCTTCTCCTTTATATAAAGAATGTTTCAACGCCCATTTCTGAAAATTCCTACTTGCCTGTCCTACACCTTCGGGAGAAAAGGTAAAAATAAATTCAGGAGTAACGAATTTTTCTCCTTTTTCCAATAAGTATGCAGATGCTGAAGGATTAATTCCGGAAATTATTCTTAATTGATTATTGTTGTCAACCTCAAATGTAAAACTAAAGTTTCCGGTCCATCCTAATGTACCCAAAATGGTTTCTCCTGAATTTTCTTGTATTGGATTTCCCAGACTTAATTCAAAAAAAGGTTGAGTCAACATAGCAGTACGGGTACCCAACTTAGAATCTATGACCTTCTTACCATAAGTAAGAGGTGACTCTGACATGTGCATCTCTTTAGCCCAATTCCCACTGAATTCAGTGAGATAATAATCATCAGATTCTAAATACAACATCGAAGAAGCATACCGGTTCAAAAGAATCGGTTCAGATTCATCGTGAAATATTTCGGTCCATTGTTTTATTATATCTTCTTCAGGATATGCAACGTAATGAATATTTACATTGACAGGATAGAGATAGTCTTTTAGAAAAATTATAGTTTCCTTGCCTCCCTCGATGGATTTTTCTGTATGAGAATCATATTTTAAGAATGAAGTTGGGTTACCGTCCGAATGTCTAACTTCCAGAGCAGGATCAAAATAGTCTTCCGTTCCCATTACCGGGTAAATTTCATTCCCATTTGTACAAACCGAAGAAACCGTTCCTCTCGGCATATACAGATTGTTAAGGTTGACCTTATCATTTAATTTTTCTCCAAGATATGTTTGATACAATCGTCCATCTTCTTTAACCTTCAAGACAAGTTGCACATTGTCAGTATTTATAGAGATGCACGGTTTAATCTCAGCCTTAATGAAATTTGTGATCACCAAAAGCGACGACAACAAAATGAGTTTTTTCATGATCTTTTATTTTTTTTCTGAGCAAAAATAGGATTAAAATAAAAGGAATTTAATCAGAAGTATTGACAAGGTAGAACAACAATATCAAAGGATTTAGAAACCTCTAACATCCAATAGATTAATACATGCTAAAAAGATAACAGGTAGAAATTGAATAAAAGAAAATCATTAAATTTGCAGTGAAAACTTCAAAATACACATGAAAATTCATTTTATTCATATTATTCTAGTCGTTTGCACCTTTGGATTTCCTTTAAAAGGTTTCTCACAGATAGAGAAACTTGACAGTATTATTTCGCAAAGAGAAAAAATTAAAAATGAAAAGGAAGCAAGATTAAACGAGCTAAAGAAAATTTATGAAGATTCAAAGTCGCCGGTTTCCGGTTTAGAAATTTTAGATAAAATCTATGAGGAATATTATACTTATTCCTATGATTCGGCCATGTACTATGCGGATAAAGAATTAAGGCTGGCTACAGAATCAGGGGATGATGAATATAAGAACAAAGCCCTTTTACATAAAGCTCTCCTGAATACTAAAGGAGGTTATTATCCTGAGGCCGAAAGGATATTGACAGGGATAGATACAACAACTTTAAGCAAAGAGAACCTGAACCAATATTATACTTCTCTATTTTGGCTTAACCTGTATTTAGGCGACTTTACTAAGGACCAATCTCTTAAGCCTATATTAAGGGAAAAGATGGAAGAGAGCTTAAAAGGGATAGTTGATAATACTCAACCGGGAACCACGGAGTATTTTTTTAATCTTGCTGAAAGATTTAAAATATCGGAAAATAACCGGGACTCCGCTTTTGTGTATTACAATAAAGTTATTGAAGAAGCTCCAGAAAACTCTAAAATCTATGCTTCATCAGCCTATTCTTTGGCAGAACATTACAAATTGAAGGGAAAATATAAAGAATACAAAGACTGGTTGATTAAAGCAGCTATCTCTGATATTTCCACCCCATTGAAAGAGAATCTGGCTTTGCAGGAATTAGCCATGTTATTATATGACGAAGACAAAGGAGAACTTGAAAGGTCAACAAATTATATGGCTGTCGCTTGGGATGATGCTCTTTTTTATGGTAATAATATGAGGATTGTGGACATATCACGAAAACTCCCATATCTTTTTCCCGTATATCTGGATAGTATTAAAGAAAAAGAGCATCGTTCAGTCATGGCCTTGATAATAGTTTCCGTTCTCCTTTTAGTTATGATCGGGATGTTTGCCTTAATCCATAAAAAGAATAAACAGCTGAACCAACAAAGAGATGAACTTCACAATCAGAGTAATAATCTAAAAGCCTTAAATTCACAATTAAGTGATTTAAATGAAAACCTGTCTGTAACAAACCAAAAATTGATCGAGAGCAACGACCGTCTTCATGGTATTAATATTAGAAGGGAGAATCTTGCAAAAATCTGGATAGACATCTGTGCAGCACATCTTTACAAGATGAAATCATATAAGATAATGGTTCGTCAAAAAGTGAAAGCCCATCTTGCCAATGACTTATTGAACAATTCGGCCTTTAAACCAATCGATGAAGAAGATGCCCAAGCTTTTCTTGCAAGATTTGACAAGGCGTTTTTAGACCTTTATCCTGATTTTATATCAGAAGTCAACGGTTTATTAAAGGAAGATAGCAGATTCGTAATTAAAACACCTAATACACTTAACACTGAATTGAGGATATGCAGCCTGATAAGATTAGGTGTAAAAGACAGTTCAGAAATGGCAGATCTTTTATTTGCATCCTCTCAAACAATTTATAATAACAGAACAAAATTGAGAAACAAGGCGAAAGAAAAAGAGGGATTTGAAGAAAAAATTAGAGAATTAAGCACCGGGAAATGAAGATGAAATAAAAAATCTTCTTTAAAAATCCTATATCTAACCCATAGAAGGTTTATCCTAATTCTACCTCACACCAATTAAATATCTCTATAATTATTTAATTATTAATCTTTTAGAATATAGGTCCAAATTGACAATATCTACCTCTTTAATACTTTCTATTGAAATCACTAATTTCTCCTTATAATTTTGCGGTGCAATCTTCCTTCGAAGGGATCGCAATGAAAGCACCAATTAATTTTTAAAATTTATGTCCATGAAAATTCTATTGACGGCATTAGCGTGTCTGTTTCCGACAATCGGAATCATGGCGGAAAATAAAATTATATCCGTCGACACAGACAAGACATCGATGGTCATGCAAGTAAATCCGGATGGTAAACTTATTCATGACTATTATGGAAAGAAATTTAATGGTATAGAACCCTTCCTTATTAAGCAATATAAGGAACAACCTGACAATGGAGCCGGTTATGCTCCAATGGCCTACCCCGCTTATGGCGGTCTGGTATCAATCCAGCCGGCTTTAAAATTAACACATAAAGATGGTGTTCAAACCACTGATCTTCGTTACGATTCACATAAGGTAACTCAAATTGATGATAATCGTGAGAAGACTGAAATTATTTTGACCGACCCTCAATATGATATTAAGGTTATTCTCGATTATACCGCATATAAAAAAGAGGATATCATTACGGAATCTGTAACCGTACTCAATAACGAAACCGGAAAGATAGCTGTAGAGAATATTGCCGCATCCTATCTGCCCCTGCATGCGGACGATTACTATCTGACACATTTCAATGGCATCTGGGCTGCCGAAATGCAACTAAAAGAGGATAAACTTACCCCCGGAATCAAAAGTATAGAAAGTAAAAAGGGATTACAGACTACAGCAGCCTCCAACCCGGCTTTCATGGTTTCACTTAATCAACCGTTAAATGAAAACAACGGTGAAGTTTACGCTGGAGCCTTGGCATGGTCCGGTAATTTTAAGAATACTTTTGAGATAGATGAATGTGACAGGCTACATATTGTCGCAGGCCCTAATGATTTTGCCTCAACATATTATCTTGAACCCGGTGAATCTTTAACTACTCCGGAAATGATATGGGCATACAGTAATACCGGTTCCGGTACTGCAAGTCGTAATTTCCATGACTGGGTAAGAAATTACAATATCGCACATCCTGAGGAAGAGAGGGCTATCGTATTAAATTCATGGGAAGGAGCATACTTCGACTTTAATGAAAAAACCATCACTGATATGATAGATGATGCTGCAGCTATAGGAGTCGAAATGTTTGTCCTCGATGACGGATGGTTTGGAAATGGAGAATATGCAAGGAACAGTGATCATGCAGGTCTTGGAGACTGGCAGGTAAATACAGAAAAATTACCGAAAGGCATTGATTATCTGGCAAAATACGCAAAAAATAAAGGTTTAAAATTTGGAATATGGATTGAACCAGAGATGGTTAATCCACAAAGTGAACTCGCACAGGCACATCCTGAATGGATTGTTAAAAGCGGGAAAAGAGACAAAATAGAGATGCGTAACCAATTGGTTCTTGATCTCTCTAATCCTGAAGTGCAGGATTTCATAGTAACCACTTTCGATAACGTTTTGAAACAGAGCCCGGATATTTCTTATGTGAAATGGGATGCAAACAGATATATCAGTGATTTCGGTTCAGAATATCTTCCTGAAGAGAAGCAATCTCATTTTTGGATTGACTATATAAACGGACTTTACTCAGTTTATGACAGAATAAGGGAAATGTACCCGGATGTAACCATCCAGCTCTGTTCTTCCGGAGGTGCAAGACTAGATATGGGTGCATTGAAATATCATGACGAATTCTGGACATCCGACAACACCAATGCAATGGATAGGATTTTCATCCAATACAGCACAAATTTATTTTATCCGTCATTAGCTACAGCTGCTCATGTTTCAACCGCACCCAATCATCAGACGGGTCTCATTGTACCATTGAAATTCAGGTTTGACGTGGCTTCTTCCGGAAGACTGGGACTTGAGTTACAACCTAAAGATCTGAAAGGTAAAGAAAGAGAATTTGCTGAAAATGCAATCAAGACATACAAACAGATACGCCCCATTGTGCACCACGGAGATCTTTATAGACTAAAAAATCCATACGATGGCAAAGGTTGGGCTTCCCATCAATATGTCAGCAAGGATAAATCCAAGGCAGTTTTCTTTGCATACAGCTTAAAATATCATGGTAGGACCACTTATTTCGATACCAAGCTACAAGGTCTGGATCCGGATAAGAATTATAGAATAACCGAATTGAATCCTCAGGGATGGAACAAATTCTATGGTGACGGCCAGGTGTTCCCCGGTGACTATCTTATGAATGCAGGCATCTCTTTGAATATAGGGAACCCTATGGAAAGCACAGTTCTTTTATTGGAAGAAATTTGAATAAACTTAAAATCTAAATATTATGATTAAGAAAATAACATTCTTTCTGATGTCGATGATGTTCATGCTGCCGGCATTAGCTCAGGAAATGATTACAGTAAGCGGAGTGGTAGTGGATTCCGCTACTCAGGAACCCCTTATTGGAGCTACTATACTTGTAAAAGGGACAACAACAGGAACTGCTACGGGTATAGACGGAGATTTTAGTATAAAAGCTCCTGTTGGAAGCACATTGCAGGTATCTTATGTAGGATATACTACGGAAGAATTCAAAGTACCTGCAAACGGACAAATGAATATATCTCTTAAAGAGAACAGTTCAATTCTTGATGAAGTTATCGTTGTAGGTGCAGCTATGAAAAAGGCTGACCTGACAGGTGCAGTAGGATACTTGGATTCAGAACAACTGACCGAGACCCCTTCTACAACTATTGCAGGTGCATTACAGGGCAAGATGGCGGGTCTTATGATAACCCCAAGTAACAAACCCGGTGAAGATGCATCAGTAAGAGTGCGTGGTATCAACACCATTAACTCAGGTGCCTCTCCTATATATGTTGTGGATGGTTTGGTAATGGACGGTGATTTTGGTTCATTTAATTCTCTTAACCCTGAAGATGTTGAATCAATCCAGGTTTTAAAAGATGCATCCGCTACTGCCATTTATGGTTCAAGAGGTGCAAACGGAGTTATCCTTGTCACAACCAAGAAAGGGAGAAAAGGTGACGGAGGTAATGGTAGAGTCACTTATGATGGATGGGTACAGACATCATATATCGCACACAGACCCAAGACAATGAACGCTCATCAATTAGGAGACCTTCGAATCGATGCTTTCGCCAATGGTTATATGTATTCAAATCCGGGAGAAAACCGTGAGGCATATATCAAAAATACACTTATCGGAACCAACACCGCTTTTTCTGAAGAAGAACTCGCAACTTATCTTTCCGGGGATTCTTATGACTGGCTTGACAGGTTTACCCAGACGGGAGTAACTCAAAGTCACACACTCAATTTCTCAACCGGAGGTGAAAAATACAATATCTTTGCAAGTTTCAATTATAGTGGTATAAAAGGCATAACCATCGGCACCAAGAACAACAGATATTCAGGCAGGTTTAATGCCGATACCGAAATCAAGTCGTGGTTAAGGATAGGTACTAACACTCAATTTTCAAGGACAGAAGATAAAATGCCTGTTGATGACGTTTTTAACCAGGCAATGAAAGCCAATCCCATGCTTAACCCTGCTCCTTATGAAAACTCGGAAACACGTTATACCTATGATTATCTGACACTTTATTACAGAGCCCATACTGAAGGTAATAACAACGATTATAATCCTTTTAATTCAATGGAAGTTGATCAGAAACGTGTCAGAGACCGTCTTTTGACTTCAAACTATATCAATATTAATCCTATTGAAGGATTGAATATACGTTCTACCTTTGCTGTTGACCTTGCCAACCAGACCTGGTTTGAATATACCCCTGATTATATCCAGCAATCAATCCGCCATTACAATGGAGACGGACGTGCAAAACATGAAAAATGGACCAAACTTTCATGGCAATGGGACAATACAATAACATACAGGCACACATTTGCGGAAAAACACAACACAGACTTCCTTTTGGGTCAATCTGCATCACGCACAACATTCAACTATACAAAAGCACAGGGTGACAGATTTGCTTCAAACGACCTGGGATATCATGATCTTGGTGGAGCAGCAGCTAATGATAAGAAAGAGATAGGCTCTAACTTCTACGCCAATTCACTTCTTTCTTTCCTCGCAAGAGCGAATTATAATTATGACAGCCGTTATTTCCTTACAGTCACCGGCCGTTTCGACGGATCATCAAGGTTTGCAAAGGGCCATAAATGGGGTTTCTTCCCCTCTTTCTCAGCTAACTGGGCGGTTACAAATGAGAAATTTATGGAAGAACAACAGATCTTTGATAACCTTAGACTTCGTGTAGGTTATGGTGTTGTGGGTAATCAGGATATCGAGAATTATGCTTACCTTACAATGTATTATTCCTCAGTAAGTAACGGACAGGCTTCATACGCAACAAGCGGTTTGCTTGGTAATCCGATTCTTACTTGGGAAAAACAAAAACAGACTAATATAGGTCTTGACATGGCATTCCTCAACAACAGGTTGCGTCTGTCACTTGATGGTTTCTTCATTAACAATGACAACCTTTTAATGAAACATGCTCTGGCTTTTACTTCCGGATATAAGGAAGAATGGGAAAACATCGGTTCCGTAGTGAATAGAGGATTTGAAGCTACTATAAGCGCCACACCAATTGACACCAAAGATTTTACTTGGAATATCTCAGCCAATATCTCAGTTGACCATAATAAAGTTACCAAACTTCATGGTAATGTGGAAAGAATCCTTAACGGTACTGAAAGAACCGGTAACATATTCCTTAATGAATCCTTGAATTCGATATATGCACTCAAAAGCGGTGGTATAGCCACAGAAGAAAATAGAGCTCAATGGGAGGGGTTAAATTTCAACGGAAAAAATGTGGAATTGGGAGATCTTTTTGCCCTTGACCAAACTGGCGACCGTATAGTGGATCAGGATGACAGAGTAATTGTTGGTTATATGGATCCCAAAGCCTATGGCGGTTTTTCCACTGATTTCACTTGGAAAGGTATTACTCTTAATGCAATATTCAATTATTCAATCGGTGGAAAAAAGATAAGTGATTATTATGAATCTCTCATATCATCAACCGGTACCTCCATGGCTTCTGTAGATCTTCTTGACCGTTGGAGTCCCGAAAATCCAAATGCAGCTTTCCCAAAAGCTATAACCAACACTTCAACGGGATATAATCCTTTCTATGTATGGGAAACTGATTTTGCTTTGCAAAGCACCTCTTATTTGAGACTCGCTACCCTGACACTTAGCTATAATCTTCCAAAGAAATGGATGAAAGCCATACATTTTGACAATATCAGAGTGTATGCTACCGGATCCAACTTGTTCACCATAACTAAATACAAAGGGTTCGATCCTGAAACAGGAGATTTTGGATACCCTGCAACACGTTCATTTACTTTCGGTTTAAATCTCACTTTCTAAAACAGTCTTATCATGAAAACTATTATAAAATCATACATATTGTCAGCCTTTGCAATCGGCATGATGACATCTTGCTCTGATTTCCTGGATGAAGAAAATCAGATGGGATTATCGGAGGAACAGATTTACAATGACCTTTCATATATCGAAACCAATCTGAATGGTATATATACCACTATGGGCAATGATACCCGAACAGATGAAAGAGCCTGGTTCCTTATGACCGGAACTGACGAGATTCAACGTGGTGCGTTACAAATGAAAGACGGAGGTGAAAATGCCAGCTTGGATAATTATGATGCAAATCTTAATTCTCTTGTTGGCAGAGTTAAAGATCAGTGGAATGCACGTTTCCCGGTTGTGACGGCAGCTGCCAAGATTATTCGTGCTCTTGACAATGAAAATATTCAACCCGGCTCTAAAGAGGCTCAGCTTCTTGGGGAGGCTTGTTTCCTTCGTGGTTTCATGGATTTGGAACTGGCAATGTATTGGGGTGAGATACCTTTGATTGACCTGAATAAAGTTTCCGAGACAGGATATGGAAGACAATCTCTTGTGGATACATGGAATTTTGTGATAGCAGACCTTGAAAAGGCTGCCAAATTTGCACCGGAGACTAACAGTGCGGGAAGAGCAACATCAGGTGCCGGCTATGCTTTGTTAGGCAAAGCATATATGTCAGCACCGATCGAAACCGGACTGCGTGATTTCGCAAAAGCAGCTGAATGTTTTGAGAAAGTAAGGTCAATGAACTATTCATTGGTGAATTATGCAGACCTTTTCGATTATAATACACCAAATACGGCAGAATCTTTATTTGAACTTCAGTTCAACAACAATCCCAACCAAAATAAAATTCAGTTCCAGATTGGAAGCCGTGTGGCTCAGAACTGGTGGAGTGACGGATGTTATTTTGCAGGGTATGACCATGTAGTTGTTACAGAATATGCTTATAACAATATCGAGGATGGTGGAATCTGGGAAGATGGCGACTTAAGGAAAGATGTTTCAATACGTTATGACTTCACTTATTATGGTGAAACTCCAGACCTGGATTGTGTATCTTGGGAAGACTTGGGAGAAGATCATGATGAATTAAAGCCTCATGTAAAGAAATATGAAGATTTCCGCACAGACCAGCATACCGACCTTGGAATAAACAACATGTGGAACTCAGGCAAAAACATCCCGGTTCTTAGATATGCTGATGTCCTTCTCAGTTATGCAGAATGTTTGAATGAAATCAATAGAACATCTG
>JAFLTS010000029.1 GCA_022509185.1 Muribaculaceae bacterium
GTCGACGTACGGTTAATAGGCCTCAGTGAATCCGGTGCGCCATTGCAACATTCGGGATTTCACCGGCAGGTTTGTCATAATTTCATTGTCAGCAGCCTTGATTCCGAGCATGGAGACCCAGGGTTAAGCCAATATAACCTCTATGGGGTTGGGATGTGGAAAGACTTTCAGTCTTACACGGTTCAGGAATATGAAGGCTGTCGTCCTCTCTTGGACTGGTGCAATGTGAGGTAAGAGCTTATGCCACCACGCATGGCAAGTGCTTTTTGCCTGATTGCGATGCAAAGTTAACAAGAGAGGAAAGGGAGTTTTGGTTATCCGTAGATTGGGATGGAAATATGGAAGGTGTTGGGGATTAGAAGGAGAGGGATATGCCGGAGATTAGAGAAGGATATTCTCTTTGAAGGAGGCAGAAAAGGATTGTTGCAGCGAAACTTGATGAATGAGAAGAATCTCTAAGGGAGGATTTAGAAGCAAGAGATATTTCGATACTGTCGGGAAACGGTTTAATTTCACAATCTATACTTTTAAGAGCCGGATTGATTGATTTTACAATTTTATGGTAAATGAGAAGAGCAAGTTCATCTCCGCGAATAATGTTATAAAGAAGAATTCTCATATAATGTTTTTTCATAGACATGGTATTTAATCAATGGGAGTGAAGTTATAGAGAGTGATATTATTAATTTTAGAGTTGAAATTTTCAATCATGAAATCTGCGAGGGCAGCAATCATTCCGGCATATAAAACGAAAGAAGAAGGGGAACCGTATTTATGTGGAGTTATTTGGAAATCGATATATTGCAGACTTTTCGATATTTTAAAAAGTGCTATATTCCTGTATAATTTTTTAGAAAGTCCGAAAAAAAGGAAATCAGAATGGGATTGATTCTCAGGTCGAATGATTTTCCAGATTTCAGATAGATGAGAAGAATGATGGATCTTACTCAATATTATTCCAAGGAATTCTTGAGTTGAAAGGTTGGAAACCGGAATTATACGAATGTAAGGAGAAAACATAGTTTTTTATAGCAAAATTAGGATAGAAAATAGTAGGAGAATGTTATCCGTAGATTAGAAAAAAAGAATTAAGTGAGGACTAGGGAGGAGTTGATAAGATGATATAAAAATACCTCGGGTTAGAATCTCTATGAGATTTCTTACCCGAGGCTTATTAATTTTGCGCCTTTTTCGAAGCTGATGACCTTATCTATTCCTTATTAAATTCCTGTGAAAGATTAAGAATACGGGAATGGGGGAAGATTAGGGTTTTAGGGAATTGAATATTTTTTCGCATGAAGAGCGGATTGAAATTTCTTCAAGGAAAGAAGGGTCTTTATCTTTAAAAAATTCATTTATAACCTCGTTACAAGAACAATTGGGATGGCTTGCCAGATATTTTTTAGCGAAATTTTCGAATTTTGACATCATAATATAAAGAATGGTAAAAGGCCCGGACAAATGATAATTAAGGGGTAATTGGATGTGTGGAATGTTTTATCATTTGCCCGGGTTAAGGATTATTTGTTATTTAAAATCTGATTATATATCTTAATAACATTTTTTACATCAAACTTTTTAATAGCAATCTCTCTACCTTTTTTACCCATTTCTTTTCTTTCTTCGGAAGACAAATTTATAAATTTATTAATAGCCTTAACCAATGAGTTAATATCTTTTGGTTTACAAAGAAAGCCATTCTCTCCATCTGCTACTGTTTCTTTACATCCTGGTATATCTGTGGTAATTATTGGTTTACTCATTGCTAAAGCTTCCATTAAAACTCGTGATAGCCCTTCATTGTAGAAAGTAGGATGTACTATACAATCTACATTTCGAATTAATTCCTTAACATTGTTATTATAACCCAAATAATTTATATATCCCATCTTCATATCTTTCTCTACGATTTCTTTTGGAACATGATTTTTATTATTTATATCAATATCTCCTATTAAAATAAACTCATAATCCGGATTATCTTTTTTAATTTGTTTAGATGCTTCAACAAATTGGGTATAACCTTTATCATATAATACCCTTGAAATCATAAGAAATTTCATGGCTAATTAACTAAAGTTTTCAATATTAACACCTTCACCTCCTGGTAAGAGAATTAATTTATCTTGATTAACAAAGTTATTATTCTTCAAAAATGAATAATTGTATTCATTCAGAACCAATATTTTGTCAGAGAAACGTAATCCAAGTTTATATAAAGCCCTCGCAATTTTATCCCCTAAAGAATAATTAGAAAAGCAAGAACCAAGTCCTGCAACCATAGCAGTTGATTTAATATTTAATAATTTGGCTGCTATGGATCCATATATGTTAGGTTTAATTGTATAATGAAAAATATAATCCGGCTTATTTTTTTTGTATAAATAAAGAAGGTTTAAGAAATACTTAATATCTTTTAATGGATTATTTCCTACCGAATCTAATTTTAATGGGATATAGGATACTTTATCAAAAAATGGATATTTCTCTATAGGATTTTCTAAATTATTAGGAGCCAATATTATAACTTCGTGTCCATTTTTCAAAAAATGATTAATTATATCACCTCTAAAATTTAAAAGTTCTTTAAGTGAATTATCAGAAAATATAATTTTCATTATAATTATTTAAAGTAAATTATAATCCTTTATTTTAGATTAAATAGTTTTATAATCTATAGTATTCTTTAAACCATTTGACAGTCTTATCGATACCTTTTTGTAATTTTGTATCAGGTTTAAAACCCGTTGCTTTTGCTAAAGCTGATGAATCTGCATAAGTTTGATAAACATCTCCAGGTTGCATAGGCAGAAAATCTTTTTTTGCTTCTTTACCTGTTGATTTTTCAATACAAGAGATATAATCCAGTAATCTGGTTGGAGTCTGATTACCGATATTATAAATTCTATAAGGAGCCGGTGATGAAGCGGGATCAGGATTCTCTTCATCCCATTCAGGATTACCCTTTGGTATTATTTCTGCTATCCTTACTATTCCTTCCACAATATCGTCTATGTATGTGAAGTCACGTAACATATCTCCATTGTTGAAAACTTTAATTGGACGGTCATGAAGTATCGCGTCTATAAAGAGAAATGGAGACATATCAGGACGACCCCAGGGACCGTAAACAGTGAAGAATCGAAGTCCTGTTGTGGGAATATTATATAATTTAGAATATGCGTGAGCCATCAATTCATTGCTTTTCTTAGTTGCAGCATAGAGACTAACTGGATGAGCAATTGAATCATGTTCCGAGAAAGGAACTTTACCATTGAGACCATAAACACTGGAAGAAGAGGCATAAACCAAATGTTTCACTTTATTATTCCGGCAACCTTCAAGTACGTTAATAAAACCATCTACATTGCTCTCTACATATGCATGAGGATTTTCAATAGAATATCTTACACCTGCTTGAGCGCCCAGATTTATTACGATATCGAAATTTCCATTTGCAAAAAGCATTTTCATAGCCTGGGTATCTTCCAGGTTCATCTGAATAAAGGAGAAATTTGGATGTTTAGAGCTTGTGGTGAATTTATACCAGTTGATCTTCTCCTTATTAACCCCTAATTGCTGAAGACGAGCGTATTTAAGATCGGTATCATAGTAAGAATTGATGTTATCGAGGCCTATAACTTCGTGTCTTTCAGAAATTAAACGGGCACAAACAGCACTACCGATAAACCCGGCAGCACCTGTAACAAGGTATTTCATAAAAGGTAATATGTAATGGTAAAATATTTCTAATGATGAATGGCATAATTGATGAAATCAATCCATTCCTTAGAGATAATTTCTACGTTTAATTTATTGTAAACTTCACAAGCCTTATTCCCCATTTCCTTTGCTCTGTCTTCTGATTTAAGTATCAATTCTAAAGCATTTTTAATATCTTCGGGTTTATCCTCAATTAATATTCCATTCTCTTTATCCTTAATCAAGTCAGTAGCACCTGAAACTTTAGTGGAAATTACCGGAATACCTAAACACATTGCTTCAATCAACGCATTGGACATGCCTTCAAATAGTGATGTCATTAAAAATACTTTAGCAGATAAAATATCCTGATGTATTGTTTTACTATTTCCTTTAAGGATTACATGATTTTGTAGATTTAATTCTTCTATCTTTTTTTCAAGCGAATCTTGTAAAGATCCAATACCGTATATTAATAATTTGTAGTCCGGAAAATCTTCAAGAAACAAATTAAATCCATCTATCATTAAGTTATAGTTTTTTTGAGGATGTAATCTTCCCACTGCAACAATTGTATTTCCTTTTTCAAATGTTAAAGCTTTTCCTATTAGTGATTTTTCTAAAATTATTGGATTATATAAAATATAAATCTTCTTCTGTAAGTAATTGGGATATAAATCTTTGATAAAATTAGTTTGACATAAAATAAAGTCTGCTCTTTTATATATTTGATTTCTTATCCATTGCATTAATTTCCCACCTTTTAAATATCTTGGATCCAGTCTTTCAGCAGCCACTATTTTAAAATTAGTAAACCAAAGACTTATAATAGTCAGGATGTTGAAAGGAGTAAGAAAGCTAAGTATTAAATCCGGTTTAACTTTTTTCGATAGTTTCCTGAATTTTATTATTTTTTTTATAATATTATTAGATTTTGTAAATATAGGTAAAGAGATTACTTGAATTTTTGGATCAATTTTATAGAAAGCATCTGAATTTCTCCAAGTAATGAGAACTGTTTCATATTCTTCACTAAGAGGTTTAGATAGAATAGAAATAACTCTTTCCGCCCCTCCAGATTCTAAGGCACCACAAACAATAAATAGTTTTTTCAAAGTATCCTATATAAATTTTATCGATAAATAAACAAGATTTAGAAAAAGCATGGCAATCACTGAAGATCTTGCAATATTAAATTTAAAATTTTGGGAGAGATAGTTTTTATAAATCAGGTAAATAGTGAAAATAATGGGATATACCGGCATGGCTCTTCTTACATTAGTTTCACCATTAGCGATAAGAACCACATATAAAAGACATAGGAGTAGTGTCCAGAAACTTAAGTTGTTGAATTTAAGAATTTTAGCCTTGTTTATCCATAAAGAAATAAATGTAACCGCTAATAAATATATCCAATAGAAAGGAGAAATAATGGTTAATATGGTAATAATGCCTCCATTTTCAGTTAATAAAAATTGATAGAAAGGGAAGGGCATAATTTGAAGAAACATGAACGCTCCTATGTAATTTATAGGAATAGGTAGTCTTTTAACCATTGCACCCATACTATCCTCACTTGCTATAGAAAGATCACGTTCATTATATGCAGATAAGGTATTAGTTGTGACGTTTAAAACATAAGGTATTAATAACATTAGAATTATGAAAATACCAATATATATAGCAAATTTTGCCTTTTTAGAAAACTGGTCACGTTTAGACCATAACCAAAGAAAAATAAAAGATAAAGCAAATAACCCATTTTCAGGTCTTAAAAAGAAAGAAAATATTACTAATAAACCTATCTTAAATAATCGATTTCTACAGTGATCTGTAATAACATAAAGATAAATCCAAGTATATATTAAGGTTATAAAAATATCTCTTAAAAGTATGGTTGAATTTAATAGGATAGGGGAGAATAATATGAACCAAATGAAAGAAGAGAATTTATTTTCTCTTTCCACACATGCACACTTAAATGTTAAGCTAATAGTTAATCCCCCGAGTAATGCATTAAATAAAACTAAAAGAAAATGATAGTCATTACAATGGAATATTAGACCAATTTTATATATAATACCTGAAATTATAGCATAAAAGTAAAAATCTGTATAATTAAAAATTGATAAGTCGTATTTGTAAATATCTGTAATATCTTTATTTCCTAAATGTTGTCCTACTTTAAAAAAGGTTAATGTATCCTTTGCAAAGAAATAATCTGTTTCAGGATTTTGAATAAAGATCAAATGACTTATAACAATTAAAAGGCCATAAAATCCTGATGTAAATAGATATAAAAGAATTGTTTCTTTTCTATTTTCAAATTTTTGCTTTCTAATCAGATATAGAAGAATCAGAAGAAGAAATCCTAAAAAAATAAAAGGAATTATTACAGAAGGAAATAAAAAAACTAAATAAACATATATTAATAAAAAAATAAATATAGATAAATAATAGAAATTAAAATGTCTAATATGGATATTTTTATTTTCAAAGGTATAATTCATTTAACTTGCAATGAATTAATATTTAGCTTCTATTATTTTATATGGTTTATTATAAACTTTCGCTGCTGTATATGCAAATGTTGAATGATAAGTTAAATTAGTTTTAACAAAATAAACAGTATCAGCATTTGCAATCATATAGAAGTCTATAAATGATTTAAGATGATTTTCTAATGACTTATCATCACTAAAGCCCATATGAATAATATTTCCAGGAATTACATATACATAGTCTAAGTCTTTTATATAATCTAAAAATGTTGTACTGTCAGAAGTTACAAGAATTTGGTTGTACTTATTGTTCTCGTATAAGTCTGAGATAATTTTTTTAGATATTTCTAATATTTTTTGTTTTTTATCCTTATCTTTAATAGACTTACCTATTTCTTTAAAATCTCCTAATAACTGTTGAAATCTAAAAGTTATTGAGATATATTTACAATTAATTTCTTTGAGGCATTTATTTACTGATTCTTCTAATAAAGGAGACGGTTTAAATAAATAATTGTAGTAAAAACCAAATTCATTTCTATTTAAATGTCCAACACCATATACCTTAGTTATATTATTTTCCCTAATAATTCTTTTCAAAATTTTTTCTTGTATGCTATTATTATGATTATTTCTAATATAAACTATTTTATTTTCATCAATTTGATTAGATTTAACTTCCCAATTATATTTATTAGGAACTAAAAATTCTGTCAAATCAAACGGATAAGTCCATGATATTTTATAGTCTATATTATTTTTCTTACATATAATAAAACATGATACCGAACCCCATAATCTATCAGATAAACCACTTTTAGTTGTTTTATCTACTATATAAATAACTTCTGTCTTTTCTATAGTATTTTTAATTCTTTTTTTTGTTTTATTATATTTAAATTCCTTTATTTTGACTAAAAGAAGATTATAAAGATATAATTTTTCTAAAGAAACTAACATTTTATTTTAAAATAATTTTGAATAATTGTCTAAAAATTTTTCTTCAGAACATAAATCTAATATTCTTAATCTATTCTTTTCCCCTTCAACCTCTCTAATTTCTTTATTTTTTATTATCATTCTTTTTAAAACCTCTGCAATATTATAAGGATTATTTGGATCTACGATACAATTTTCATTGTTTAATATGTATGGTGAATCACTTACATTAGATGCGATACAAGGAAGACCACAAGCCATTGCTTCACATAATACATTCGGAAAACCTTCATAATAAGATGGTAATATAAAAATGTCATTTTCATGATATTTTTCAACAATATTATTTTTTGGTCCATGAAAAGTAACCATATCACCTATATCAAGATTAATGATTTTTTTTTCTATTTGATTCCAATAATCATCAGAGCTATTTATTCTACCATACCAATTAAAATGACAATTTACATTGTCTTTTTTTAACAAATGAATTGCATGTAAATAATTTAATATATTTTTTTGAGGTGAAATTCTTGCAGTGGTTATTATATTTATTTTTTCATTATTAAAATTTTTATCTGAAGGTTTAAAAGTTTCAGTATCTACCATATTATTAATAACTTTTATCTTCTTCTTAAGGAATGAAAAATTTTCTTCAATATATTTACCTTGCGTAAAACTATTTGGTACTACATAATCAGCTTTTCTAAATAAATTAAATTTTAAATAGTCTTTAATCCCCTTTTTTAATGTAATATTTCTTTCCGATACTATTAAGTTGAATTTCGTGAATAATCTTGCAATACAAGCTGCCATAGAAGGACCACCTTTATAGGTAATTACAGCATTAGGTTTCCATAATCTTACCAATTTGTAAATTATATAAGATCTTTTTAGCCCATTTATACCATTTTCATAGGTTTCTACATTAATATTATTTACAGTAAGAAGTTTCTCAAAAAAATTTTCATATGGATAAAAAGATATTAACCTTATATTATAATTCCTTTTTTTTAAACCTATAGCTAGATTAACAATTTGTCTTTCTGCTCCACCTTGAACTAATGCATCAGTAATTAATAAAATTTTTTTTGATTCCATTTTTAATTAGAAACAAAATTTTATAATATAATCTTATTCAAAACCAGTTTAACCAAACTAACCCTTTCTTTTTAAGATTTATTTTATATTAATTTAATTTATTTTTAATATATTAAGGCAATAGTTTGTTTAGTCTTTGTAATAGAATTCTTTTAGCCCAAAGAATTGATGGCTCTATTCCTTCTTGATCCAAGATGGTTGATTTTAGATTAGTCAAAAAAGATGTTTCATCCGGAAGAAGCTTTTCTCTTATTTCTCTGTTGTCATATCTGT
>JAFLTS010000003.1 GCA_022509185.1 Muribaculaceae bacterium
CTTTTTTGTTTATAGATATTAGATTTAGTTTGGGGAATGTAGTTTTCAGTTTGTAGTTAGAGTTTGGAGGCGTAACTATTGGCACTGGATTGTTCGGAATGTGACTGGATCCCCGGGCTCCACCTCTTCGGTTCCCCATATTCTGGCCCAACAGAGAAGTCAGACCTTCCAACGCCGACCAAAGTCTATTCTGGTAGGAATTGTTTTAAATGTGGATTTTCAGACATTTCAGTTGCCGGGAAATATTCTAATTTTTCATCAACAATAAGTGCTACAAAATCGGAAAACTTAGCTGCCACATCCAATTCATGAGTGGAGTAAAAAATTGTTTTTTTCTCCTCTAAAGAAAGTTTTTTTAAAAAAGATATTAATTCATACCGAGCTGGAAGATCTAAGAAAGATGTAGGTTCATCCAATAAGATTATAGGAGTATCTTGTGCTAAAGAACGTGCAATCATTACCTTCTGACATTCTCCATCGCTTAGTGAATTGAAATATCGGTTGGCAAAATTTTTCATGCCCACCATTTCTATCGCTTTATTAATTATCAGTTTATCTTTTTCTCTCAAGATGCCATGCCATCCTGTATATGGTGATCTTCCTAAAGCCACAACATCCTTACATCTTAAATTTGCAATACGAGGCCGTTGAGTATTTACATAAGATATAATAGACGCTAATTCAGGCTTAGGAATTTTTTTTATATTTTTTCCATCCATTATTATTTCACCTTTATAATCTTGATTTAGACCTGCTATAGCTTTCAAGAGCGTAGACTTTCCGGTACCATTTCTACCTAATAAGGCAGAAAGTTTTCCTTCAGCAATTTCCGCATTCACATCCTTTAGAAGAGTACGGTTGGCATATCCTATGGAAAAATTTTTTAATTGAATCATGCGAAAGCCTTGTTTTTCAATACTATAAAAATTATAATAGGGATACCGAATAATGAAGTTATAGCATTAATAGGTATAACCCATACCTTAGAAATGATATCACATAATAAAAGTATTGAAGCACCTGTGAAAATATTGGCAGGTATAAGAATCCTATGATTGATATTGTCAAAGATCATTCGAGTGACATGAGGCATGGCTAATCCGATAAAACCAATTGGTCCGCAAAAAGCCGTAACCGTACCCGTCAGAAGGGTGGTGGATAAAAAAAGAATACCTCGGGACTTTCTAATATTCATTCCCATAGTGACAGCATATTCTTCTCCCAGTAACAATTGATTCAAGGGTTTAACGCCAATAAAAGCCAAAATCAGGCCTCCCATAACTCCGAAAAGTAGAACAGGCACTTGGGAAACAGTTACATCTCCCAAGGATCCCATTGTCCAAATAACATAGGATTTTAAAGATTCATCATGACTCAGATATTGCAATATTTGTACTATAGCTGAGACACCCGATGAAAACATCATTCCTAAAATTAGAATCACCATTATATCCTTAATTCTCTGTGCAACTATTCCTATAAATACCAGTATAAATGCTGATCCAATCCAGGCTGCTCCTGCTATTCCGGGAGAGAAAGCTGTAGTAGAAATACCAAACCAAGGAGCTCCTAACAAAAAAATTGCTACACCGAGGCTTGCTCCTGAACTAATTCCTAAAACATAAGGGCCTGCCAATGGATTTCTGAAGAGAGTCTGCATCTGAAGTCCACTAACAGATAAGGCAGCTCCGGCTAAAACTGCTACCAAGGCTTTAACAAGACGAATATTGAGGATTATATTTCTTGAGGTTTCATTAATTTCTCCCCCTATAAGAGCAGCATGAATATCACTTATTGGAATGGAAACAGACCCTACACTTAAATCGAATAAAAAAAGTATAAGTGTAAGAAATATCAGAATGAAAAAAAGATATGAATTTTTAAAATCTTTCATTCCAATCGATGATAGTAAACTAATTCTTCTTCAATTAAGTCAGGATGAAAGATCTTAATTAAATCTCTCAAAATAATATCAGGATTCATGACTCCGGATTCATAGCAATCATTTCCTCCTCCCGGAGAGGTGATTTTGTTATTATTATATACTTTCAAATTCTTGATGGATTCTACTCTATTAAATTTTGGGAATGATGATTTTATTTCTTCTATAGTTTTAAAAGTACCCGGGTTAAGCCAGAATTCTGCATCAGAAACTAATTTATAGGCCGCTTCCATGTCAATGGGCAAAGACTTGTTGCCTGAATTTTTTGTATAAATGTATTGAGCTCCTGCATCATGAATCATTCGTGCCACATAACTTTGTGTAGAAGGCATGAACCATGAATCCAAAAAGGGGGCATTCAGCATTACAGTGGGACGCTGTGGATTTATTTTAGCAACCGAATCCTTGAGGGTAGTATATTTTTTTGTAACATCTTGGAAAATATTAATTCCGGTTTCTCTTTTTCCTAAAATTTCGGCAATTGGAACTATCCATTCTACTTTTCCTAAAGGTGATTCTTCCACATAATCTCCAATATATATATAGGGAATTCCAAATTCTTTAAGACGTGTTTCAATACTACTGGCTCCATTAACTGAAAAAAGCAATACAAGATCAGGATTTAAAGATAATAGGGTTTCGTAATCCATATTGCCTTCATAACCAATGTCCGGTATAGATGAATTATTCTGTATTAAAGTATTAGTTATATAAGGTTTCCCGGAAACTCCATTAACCTTCTGTATATCGCCTAAAGCATCTATCATGGCTATATGAGTAGAAGACATACAAATGATTTTATTTACATCCCCTTTTATATAACTTTCTTCATATCCTTTAGGTACCTCTCCTTCTTTTACTATAAGAAGCCGCGAGATCTCATCAGAAGCTCCTTGCCATGGATTATATACCGTAATTAATACATTATTACTATTTTCTTCACTGGAAATTAAGAAGCCGGAAGAAATTTCAGGCTTATAGACAATAGAAGTATAAGAGTCTAATAAATTCTCTTGTTTATGACATGCTGAAAGCCATAGCAAGAAAGATAAGAAAAGACTGATATTTTTCATTCTTCTGTTTTTTTCTTCTGTGGGTTAATGAATTTAGGAGTTATTCCGATAAAAAATTCAAAGTTTATACCGGGCATAGGTCGAGACAGAACGGACAAATAATCTTCATTAAAAAGGTTATTGACAGCTAATTTTAATTGCAGGTCAACAGGCTTGAATGAAAAGTTTTTTTCAAGAGAAATATTATTCATGAAGTATTCAGGGAGGTGTCCGGTTAGGGTATAATCATTGCTTGACATCGTAAATCTTTCAGAGTAATAGTTCCATTTATAAAGAAAAGCCCATGATTTCCAGGTTAATCGTCCGGTTGCAGAAGCCGAATAACGGGGAACATAAGGCAATTGTTTACCAATAGATTGATCAGCCGGTGAAATTTTCTCACCTTCATTTATAGAGGGTGTCCATGAAAAAGAGCCGTTAAAATTCAACCTCCAGTTTCCTCCTAAATCCAATCCTGCTTCTGCAGTTGTTTCAATTCCGTAAGCATGAACTGTTTTTACATTCTTTGGTGAAAAGAAACCCTTAGTTGTGGGGAGCCATAAAATCCAGTCTTTTATTTTTGAATCAAACCAATTTGAAGAGATATTTAGTGTTATTCTTTTTGATATTACATAATCAAAAGAAAAACCGATATCATAAGTAAATCCACTTTCGCTTTTTAAATCAGGGTTTCCTCCTGGAAGGAAATATAAATCGTTTAGACTTGGAAAACGATAGTTTCTACTAACTGACCCTTTTAGAATGAGAGAAGAAGGGTGTTGGGACCACGAATTCTGAAAAATTCTCCAGTCTGCAAAAAATGCCGGAATCAGCGGGGCTACCTTATCTCCGAAATACTCCTCCCTTAAAACTAATCCTAATCCAAGTGAATTTATCGGCTGCCATTTGGCAGAAACATACCCTGAGAGCTCCAGACGCGCCTTATCGTATCCTATAGTTGCTTTATTTCCTTGCTGTAAAATTATATTCTTATCTTCAGATCTTACAAAATGTTGATTAAGTGATATACCGGCAGAAAAAAGCCAGTTATTACCCAAATAATAATTGGCATCGGTAGAAGCAAAAAGAGAATTGACATGGGAACGCGACCGGGTCATATGTGACCAAAATCCTTCTGTTATTTCCTTTTTGTAATCATAAGCAAGCCATGTGAAAATATATCCTGCCTTTAATTGCAGATCCCAATCACTTTTGTAATGATTCCAGGATAAAACTGTACGTAGAGTGTTTTCACGTTGCTTATTTTCAAATTGTCTTTCATTTCCATAATCAGTTGTCAGCATCGGAAGTTCACGATTAGAATCGACATACCAGATACTCCAACCTAAACGATTTCCTTTAAGAGTGTTGTAATAAATTTCCTGAAGGAGTTGCAGATCTTTATAAGCACCAGACCTATTTTTTTCTTTGGGATAGTATTGGCCTATGATATTGTGGTCCTCATCATAAATATTGATTTTCTTGTCATGATTGACATAAGTATAGTCATTAGGTGAAGAGGAATAGACAATTCTTGTGGAAGAAAGCCAGTGGGAATTCTTATATGTGAATCTTAGAAATTCATCAAACGTGGAAAAAGATCCGATTCCTTGCACATACTGCAGATTAAAACCGGGAGGAGCGTCAGGTATTGTAGCAAGTTTAACCAATCCTCCAATACCACCTCCGGATTCATTTACAGATGATGTGCCATGAAGCAGTGTCGCTTGATCAACGAAATATGCCGGAATAGAGGAGAAGTCCGTCATTCCTAACATGGGGCTGTTTATTCGTATACCATTCCAAGAAACCTGAGTGTGAGAAGGAGAGGTTCCTCGAAAAGCAACAGTAGACAGAGTAGCGCGTCCATAACTTTTCACATATACAGAAGAATTATATGTTAAAACATCAGCCATTGAAAGGGCGATATTTTCTTTTAAGACCAAAGAGTCAAAAACTGTCTTCTCCAGACCTATCTCTTTCATGGGACGTCTGGCCATTACTGTTAATTCGTCAAGGTGTGTTACATCTTCTTGCACCTTAGCAACAAGAGATTCTATAGATAATGAAATTATTAATAAAGATATAAATCTTATTATTTTCATTTTTTCCAACAAAATGCACCAGGTGTTACTCCTACATAGAACCTATGAATCAAATCTCCTTGTTGGTTGTATCTATAAATCACACCTTGTTGACTATGGTCTATCGCATCGGCTACATATATCTGATTATTATCTGGGTCTATGGTAAGACCATAATACTTAGTATTTAATGATGATATTAAAGGTTTGACAGGTAATTGAGTTGATTCAACGTTCATTTCCCAGATATCATCGTTAATCCAGTACACGGTTTCTCCGTTTCCATTAATACAAATTTCTGAAGGGGAATCTCCCAATTTGAGGGGAAAAGTTTCTAAAATTGAAAAATTTTCTGTTTCTATGCAGTAAATGGAAGGGTTTTCATATCCATAAACTGAGCCTTGGTATCCTCCGTCGGTGATAGTCCATAATCTGTTGTATTTATCTTTGACTAAAGAATTTGGTTGTATTCCTACAATTAGATCCTCTATCACTTCATCTGTTTCTGTATCTATTTTAAGAATGCGATTCTGATAGCTCCAACAATTACAATATACATACTTACCAATCCGGACCATTTGTTCAGTTGACCCTGAGGAGGATTCCATTCCTGGCACCTCTATATAACCCGATATAGAATACGTCTGAGGGTCTACTATTACTATTCTGTTGTCCCAGATTTGTGATACATAGGCTTTCCTTTCCGATATAAAATGTATATAACGAGGAGATGGGAGGTTTTCTATTCTTCCCACTTCTTTAAATGTGTTGGGATCAATAGCAAAAACCACATGAGAATTATTCACAACAATCCAGGCTTTATCTTTAAAAATTGTCATAGACTGTGCCACATCTCCAAGCTTCATTCCATTAGCTTTGAAGAAGATTTCATTTTCCACTTCATTTAAATTGGGATTATAAAAAGATAAAGTGGCATTTCCATATTGAAAATTTCCTTCACATATAATGAAGAGACCGTCAGAGGTATCGTTAAAATCAGAAAGATTGCCCTCATAGTCCCACTTCATGCATGAAGAGTTGAAACAGATCAATGAAAAAAATAAAATTGGGAAAAGCCCTTTCATCTCTATAGGGTATAACTCAATTTAGAATAAAAAAACCTGTGATTTCGGTAGAATTTTCACCAAGCCATCCTGCAGAACCATTGATAGCAGTCTGTACCTTAATGAAATCAATATGGGGGATATCTATGTGAAGATTATCAGCTGTTACTGCATCAGAAATTTTAAATCTGTTAAAATGATATGATTCCAAAAAATCCAATCCCATATTATCCGCATAACCCCAATCAAAGGGCAAATTTGTCCATTCTCCGGTTTCAGGATTCTGAATTGCCTGTTGAGGTAAACGGCTGCCATATAGGGTGTATGAATCTTCTTTTATCCAATTAGGATAGTAAAAATCCTGAGAATGATAATTTCCAACCCAATATATTAGTCCTGTTTCACCATTACTATCAATCCAGGGAGTGTCTGATTTGGCTTCAGGACGGCTATATTTCACCCAATAGTTTCTTTCATAACCTTCTTCACCGAAATGAGAACCTCTTAGTTCATACCAGGTATCATCAGCTTTCCCGTTATGATTTTCATCCTGCATTACCCAAACAATTCCCGGCTCATTTGAAGTTGTAAATGAATTGGATCCTATAGCAAAGTCATAATCACCTGTGTTTTCTACGCTTTGATCAAATTTAACTATAATATAACCTCCCCATGCTCCAAGTGAAACATATAAATTTTTATAGAACCTTTGAGTTGCATATTCGCACGCTTCCTCTTGAGTATTGATATTGTCAAAACCAGTGACTATATCATTAATATATTGGCCCGGTGCCGGAATATATTCCATTACCTCATATCCTAAAACCGGAGGGTCAGGTTCCCAATCTCCATCTATAATTTCCTCATCCTTGTTGCAACCAACAAGGATGAGGGTTATAATGGCTGCTAAATTAAATCTAAAAAAATTCATATTATGGACTTATTTTTCAACTTCGATTACAAAATTATCTAAGGCACAATAAGCAGGTGTATTCAGTCCCCATTCACTTGTATCACTACCTACAAAATTTACTACAAGGATGGAACATTCGGGAAGTACTGAGAGGTCTACTTTTATCCATTCCTCTATTATGCCAATATAACCATCTGCCTGTCCTTTTTTAAAGTTAGCAAGATAAACTTCGGTATATCCTATAGGGGCTTCATCCGGATCATCATCATCAAAGGCTATGAACTGCACTTTAAACCAACCTTCGTTTTCTTCGTTTAAAGCACTGCAATAGTCATTCCCATTCAACATTGTTAGGTATGTATAAGTAGTATTGTTGATCATTACACTTTTAAAATTAGCGTCTTTATCCTCACCGGTTACTGATGATTCTTCTCCAACATTTGCCACGCCATAACCATGAGAATCAGTAATATACAGATGTGCACAACCTGCATAATCTGAATATTTACCACTTGAAGGATTAGTTATAAGGCTTGATCCGTTTGCAATGATAAAATTACTTCCACTTGGAGATTCCGTATCGTAAACGCTTAACTGATTGGTATAAGTATCGCCGGTCATATCATGATATTTGGAAAGCGCAAAACCTCCATTATAAAGTGTATAGCACCAGGCAAGCTGGAATTCGGCATCGTAATTATATCCGTAATTAATAGGAAATTGAGCATAAGTGTCACCACTCAATTGTACAATGTAACCTTTAGATATTGTTCCGTTATAGAGATTTTCACCATAAGGAGAGGATCCGAATAGATTATCAGGAGCATCTTTGAAACCAATTGTTTTCTCAACAGAATTTTCCGGCTGGTCGTCGGTATCGGAACAACTTGTCATAGCCAACAGAACGATGGCTGAAAGAACCAAAAAGGAGAGTTTAAAATACTTTTTCATAATAGTGAGTTTTAAATTGTCTAATCATCCTAATTGGCAGGATTTGGGAGACATTCAACTCACCGGCATAAGAAACCTTGAAAAAGTTGAGTGATCATTGCCCGTAATCCCGCGGGTTTAATCAAAGATAGGCAGGTCTTCTGACTTGTTCCCTTCAATCTGCCTTCTCAGCTTAATACTAATGGCGTCATAGATTGAAGTGTAAGGAACTTACAGCAGCGAGCACTGTTCCGGATTCTCACCGGATTCCCTTTTCATCGCTTTTAAGCGAAACCTATTCTGTCGCAAATTTAAGAAAAAACCGGAAAGCTCAAAAACTTTCCGGTTTAATTTGAAATATTAAAAAGATTATTTTTCTCTATTAAGCTTCTGATTCCTTTTCAGCCGGTTCTTCTTTATAGAGATAATCCTTTATTTGTTCGGGACGGAAATTACCTATGAAAGAAGCATGTTGTGCCACTTCCGCTTGGCCATATTTTACATATACTTCAAGGGATTTACGGAATGTTTCGTTTCTTTGCACATCTTCAAGAAGAAGATATCCCATAATAATATGGCCGGCCATTTCTACAAGTCGACGGGCCATGAAATCATGGAAGCCCTGATCATCCACTCCAAATACAGCCTGCACTGCGTCAGCATATTGCTGAGTCATAAAAACAAGCGTGTTTTTAATTGCTTCATCTTCCGGGTGAACAGATTCGGCCTCAAACTCTTTTATTTTATTAAGATATGTACCAGTTGATACATGACGAATGGCTGCTACTACTTGCAACTGTGTGGTACCTTCATAGATTGAGGTGATTCTTGCATCCCTATAAAGACGTTCACATTTATAATCTTTCATGAAACCTGATCCACCATGAATTTGAATAGCATCATAGGTGTTTTGGTTACAGAATTCAGAAGTCATACCTTTAGCCAAAGGAGTGAAAGCATCAGCCAGTTTACTATAATATTTCTGTTCTTTCTTTTCTTCAGGAGTAAGAGCCCTCTCTTTGGCAATATCGTCGTATATCTTATACATGTCAACAAATCTGGAACATGCATACAAAAGAGCACGTGAGGCATCGAGCTTCGCCTTCATAGTGGAAAGAATCTCTGCCACCGCCGGGAATTCGATGATAGGTTTGCCAAATTGCTTACGGTCTTTAGCATAAGATAATGCTTCACGATAAGCTGCCTCGCTTATACCTACAGATTGAGCGGCAATGCCAAGTCGGGCACCGTTCATTAGTGCCATTACGTATTTAATCAGACCTAAACGTGTGCTTCCTACAAGTTCAGCCGGTGCGTCTTTATAAACGAGTTCACAGGTGGGACTTCCTTTGATACCCATTTTATTTTCAATACGTCTTACATTCACACCACCGTTTCTCTTGTCATAGATAAACATAGAGAGTCCCCGTCCATCTTTTGAACCCTCTTCGGAACGTGCTAATACTAAATGAATATCGCTGTCGCCGTTTGTGATAAATCTTTTCACTCCATTAAGCACATATGTCCCATCTTCTTTTTTAGTTGCCTTTAGCATCACAGACTGAAGATCGGAACCGGCATCAGGTTCTGTAAGGTCCATAGACATAGTTTCACCCTTGCAGACACGTGGAATGTATTTTTCCTTCTGAGCGTCATCGGCAAATTCATAGATTGTTTCAGCACAATCCTGCAGACCCCATATATTTTCGAAAGCTGCGTCAGCACGACTCACCATATCGGCAGCCATAATATAGGGAGTAATCGGGAAGTTGAGACCTCCCAGCTTCCTGGGCATTGACATACCCATCAATCCTGCTTTTCGACAGGCATCAAGATTTTTTTCTGTGCCTTTGGCATAAACCACCCTGCCGTTTTTTACGCTGGGTCCTTCATGATCGATTTCCTCAGCGTTTTCTGCTATAACATTGGCGCAAATATCACCAACGATGTCAAGAACTTTGTCGTAGCTATCCATGGCGTCTTCAAAGTTCTGCGGAGCATAATCATATTTATCCGCATCAGCGAAATTTCTCTCTTTGAGTTCCACTATCTTTTCCATCATGGGATGGGTGAGATAATGTTTGAGAGTATCGTTGTCAGAATAAAAATTGGCCATTATTTAGAATTCTTTTTATAATACTTGATTAATTTAGGCACCACATCTTCAAATTTACCGGTGATTACATAATCGGCAATCTTATTGATAGGTGCATCGGGATCTGAATTTATAGAGATGATAAGAGCTGAATCCTGCATGCCGGCAATATGTTGTATTTGACCTGAAATACCACATGCGATATATAATTTGGGACGCACAGTGACACCGGTCTGGCCTATCTGACGGTCGTGGTCAGCCCAACCTGCATCCACTGCTGCACGGCTGGCTCCTACTTCAGCACCAAGAGTGTCAGCGAGTTGCTGGAGGATGTCGAAATTTTCTTTGCTTCCTACGCCATAACCACCGGCTACAATTATTGGACTGCCCTTAAGGTTTACTTTTGATTTTTCAACATGGCGGTCAATTATTTCAATCACAAAGTCTTCCGGCTTTGTATATTTATTTACCTCCATGTTTTTCACCTCTCCCTTGTAATTGGAATCTTTTTCTTCCTTTTTCATTACGCCTTCCCTTACAGTGGCCATTTGAGGTCGGCAGTCAGGATTGACAATTGTAGCTACTATATTACCACCAAAAGCCGGACGAATTTGATAAAGAAGGTCTTTGTATTCTTTCCCGGTTTTTACATCTGTGTAATCTCCAATTTCGAGAGAAGTACAGTCGGCTGTGAGTCCGCTATGAAGTGCAGAAGAAACCCTGGGTCCTAAATCACGACCTATCGAAGTTGCACCCATGAAAGCAATTCTGGGCTCTATTTCTTTAAAAAGATTTATCAGGATAGAGGAATGCGGAAGAGAAGTATAAGGATATAATCTGGAATCTTCGAATTTATATATGGTATCGACTCCATAAGGAAGAATCTGTTTTTCTATATCCTTTAGATTATCACCCGCCACTACTGCTTCAAGTTTAATTCCCAGATTATCGGCAAGCTGGCGTCCCTTAGTAAGCAATTCCAGGCTTACATCTGAAACTTTTCCGTCTTCGTATTCACAGTATACTATAAGATTGTTTTTGTCTGCCATTTTAGTAAGTAGTTAGTTTTGAATCAACCTATTGTATGGTTGGCGATAAGATCTATGATAAGATTTTCCAGCTCTTCCTCGGTATTCTCTATTTTTCGAGCTTCTTTAGCTGTAAACACCACATTTTGTATAGATTTCACTTTGGTAGGTGACCCTGAGAGGCCACATTGCGCCAAATCAGCATCTACATCAGCAGCCGACCATTCACCTATGGAGAGGTATGGGCGTTTTTCAATGAATTCTTTTTTCTGCTCATCATTAGCCACCTCAGATGGAACTGCAGCATATTTATATTTCTGTACAGCTTTTGCATTACGGGGCCGACACTCATCAGCAGTGCCATTTACAGTAATCACCAAAGGAAGCTTACCTTTAACTGTTTCAACACCGCTTTCGAGCCTTCTTTTCACTGTAACTTCTCCATTATCTACACTTAAGATATCTTCGGCATAAGTGATCTGAGGAATACCAAGTTTTTCTGCCACCTGCGGTCCAACCTGAGCAGTGTCTCCGTCTATCGCCTGTCGACCTCCTATAATGAGATCGAAATCTCCTAATTTCCTGATGGCAGCACTTAAAGCATACGAAGTAGCCAAGGTGTCGCTACCTGCAAATGCTCTATCTGAAAGCACCACTCCGTAGTCTGCCCCACGGAATAATCCCTCTCTAACAATTTCGGCTGCTCGTGCCGGGCCCATGGTGAGCAAAGTAACCTTGCTTCCCGGATAGAGATCCTTAAGTTTCAAGGCTTGCTCAAGTGCATTCAGGTCTTCAGGATTAAAGATTGCAGGTAAAGCAGCACGATTCACTGTGCCATCAGCCTTCATCGCATCCTTGCCGACATTTCTTGTGTCGGGTACCTGTTTCGCAAGTACAATGATATTTAAGCTCATTTTATATAATATTGTTGATTTGTTCGTCTATAGCGGAGTGTGCCTATTAGGCACAATATGTGCAAAGTTAAAAAATATTTTTTAAATTTGTGTCTTCAAGCCTAATGGAAATAAAAACATTAAAGATTTGAAAAATAAATTTATTCTTTCAGGTATTATATTGCTGATTTCATTCTTTTTAGGGCCTAAAGCATTCTCTGCTAAAGCCAAAGCCCCTGTGGCTGAAGAAGTTTTGCAGAAGGCACGGGATGCTTTTTTCAATTATGAGTTTGAAGAGGCAGCAGAGCTATATGAAGAATACGAAGCCCTGAAAACAAAAGCGAAAAAACCTTTTGATGAAAATTATGAAAGCTTCACGCGAGAATTAAATATTGCATCTAATGCCTTTGATCGGGTTCAAAAAATAGTCATAGTTGACTCTATCAGTGTCAACAGAGATAAATTTTATGAAGCTTACCGGCTGACGGAATCAACCGGTAAAATAGAAAAATCGGTCGAAGGAGGTGAAAATGCTTATAAATTTATAAATGAAGCGGGTGACTATTCTATTTATTCTAAAACAGGCGGTAATGGGGAACTGCGTCTTTATGAAAGCAGGATTTTGCTTGACGGCAACAAGGAAGAGGAAGAAATTTTAAATGGTGACTTCGAGCTTTCGGGAGACTATTCATTTCCTTTTATGAGCGGAGATGGCCAGACTTTATATTTTGCTAACAACGGAGAAGAATCTATGGGAGGTTTCGATATTTTCGTTGCCCAAAGAGATCCAATTACGGGGGAATATCTAAATCCCTTAAATGTTGGGATGCCCTTTAATTCTCCCTATGATGATATAATGATGGTTTTGGATGAAGAAAAAGGTATAGGATGGTGGGCCACCGACCGTAATACAGATGATGGCAAGATATCGGTGTATGTATATCTTTTGGATGAAATAAGGAAAAACTATCCATCTGATACGGAAAACCTAACAGATTATGCAAGAATTTCTTCATATAAAGACACCTGGATCGAAGGTGAGGAATCAAAATATAAAAACCTGATGACTACGCTGGGGACTCCGGAAAAGAAGAAACAGGAGAAAAACCGGGAATTTGAATTAAATCTCGGTAATGGTAGAAAAGTGACTGCGTTTTCGGATTTCCGTAACAGAAAATCTGTGGATTTGATGAAACAGTTTATTTCAAAAGAGAAATTGTTGTCGAGTAAGGAGAATAACTTGCAGAAATTACGAATCACTTATAAATCTACCGGAAAAGGGGAGAAGGATATATTGACTGCAGAAAGTGAGATAGAAGACCTAAGAAATGAGGTGAAAAATATCCGGAATGAAATTATAAGGCTTGAAAAGGCTGTGAGGTGATGTGATTAAAACTTCACCAATAGAAAATATTGGTAAAAAAGCTGAAATTAAAAGGGATAAAGGAAATAATATTTGCAGGATTGGGATAGATTTTGTAATTTTGCCGCGGTTTTTCCGGGAAAAGTAAACCGGGATAAAATTAATATTTAAAATTATGAATTGTTACGAAACCGTTTTCATTTTGACTCCCGTTTTGTCTGATGATCAGATGAAGGAAGCGGTAGAAAAATTCAAGAACGTACTTGTTCAGAACGGTGCGGAAATCGTAAATGAAGAAGAGTGGGGTCTTCGGAAACTTGCGTATCCCATCCAGAAGAAGTCTACAGGATTTTACTGCTTGCTCGAATTCAAGGGAGAACCCACAATTGTCAAGAAACTTGATGTAGCCTTCAGGCGTGATGAGAGGGTAATCAGATTTTTAACTTTCCGTCTTGACAAATATGCTCAGGAATATGCAGAAAAGCGTAGGAATCTGAGAGCTAACAAGAACAATGAGAAACCAGCGTCGACACCAGTCGAAGCAGAAAACAAGGAGGCTTAAACCATGGCAGCAAATAGTGAAATTAGATATCTCACACCGTTGTCGGTTGAGACCAGAAAGAAGAAATACTGCAGATTCAAAAGAAGCGGTATTAAATATGTGGATTATAAAGATCCAGAGTTTTTAAAGAAATTTCTGAATGAGCAAGGAAAACTCTTGCCACGCCGTATCACCGGTACTTCATTGAAATTTCAACGTAGAGTGGCACAGGCAGTGAAGAGAGCACGCCATTTGGCCTTATTGCCTTATGTAGCTGACTTGATGAAATAATAACCTTCAAAACGAACATACAATGAAGATAATTCTTAAAGAAAACGTGCCGAGTCTCGGTTATAAGGATGACGTTGTGGAGGTTAAGGATGGTTATGGACGCAACTATCTGATTCCGCAAGGGCTTGCTATCATAGCTTCAGAATCAGCTCTGAAGAGAAGAGCAGAAGACCAGAAACAAAGAGCCCACAAATTAGAAAAGATCAAGGCTGACGCTGAAGCAGCTGCAGCAGCTTTGGAAGGTGTTAGACTCACTATCGGAGCTAAGACAAGTTCTAAAGGTACTATTTTCGGCAGCGTTAATGCCATACAGATTGCCGAAGCTTTGGAGAAACTGGGTCATCTAGTAGACCGTAAGATCATTGAAATAAAAGATCCGGTGAAAGAAGTAGGTGTTTACAAAGCTATTCTTAGATTCCATAAAGATGTGGTGAAAGATATAGAATTTGAAGTTATTGCCGAATAATCGGTATTTCAGATATTCTAAAGCTTAAAAAGGATATCAAGACTTGGTTCTTGATATCTTTTTTCGTTGATGGAAATTTATTAAATTTGCGTTAATTGTAAGCGTGCTACGCTTATTGAACAGGCAAGATTTCAAAGAAACTAAAAACCATATATCCATGAGATTCAATATTGACGGGAAAATGCTGCAACAGCAATTGTCAGCAGTCAACAAAGTAATCAATTCCAAAAATGCATTATCTATCCTGGATAATTTTCTTTTTGAACTGGAAGGTTCCAAATTGACAATTACAGGCAGTGATCAGGAAAACACTGTGAAAGCTAAATTGGAGGTAATGGATAGTGATGGTGTGGGAAAAATAGCGTTGCCTGCGAAGACACTATTGGAAATCACAAAAGAAGTGAGCAGCCAGCCGGTTAATTTCAGGCTCAATGAACAAACCGGGGAAATTGATCTGGAATTCTTAAATGGAAAATTCAGATTCATGGGTGTTAATGCTGACGAATATCCCAAAGGAGATAACATTGAAGGAGATTCTCAAAGTTTTGATGTACCTGCTTCAGTAATCTTGAAAGGAATAGAAAACACTGTGTATGCAGTAAGCCAGGAAAATATCCGGCCGATCATGACAGGTATATTTTGGGATATTCATGAAAAAGAGATAGTTTTTGTATCCAGTGACACCCATAAGCTTGTAAGATATATAACCAGAGAAGTATCTCCGGGGTTTGAACGTGGATTCATCATGCCTTCCAAACCTGCAAATATACTGAAGGGAATTATAGGTAAGGAAGGTATAGTTAATATAAAGATAGGGGAGAAAGGAGCCAGTTTCACATTTGGTGATTTTACCTTAATTTGTAGATTTATAAAGGGTAATTATCCCAATTACAATCGTGTGATTCCTACAGACAATCCCTATATCGTAACTATAGATAGAGTTTCCTTACTTAATGCGATGCGCAGGGTGGCAATTTTTGCAAGTAAAGCGTCAAATCTGGTTAAAATGGAGATGCAACCAGGTATAATGAGATTGGCGGCACAAGATCTAGATTATGGAACCTCTGCTGAAGAAAGGATAATGTGTGATTATGATGGTAGTGAAATGACTATTGGCTTTAATTCTTCTTTCACTGTAGAAATCCTTAACAATATGGGAGGGGATACTACTGTAATCAAACTTTCAGATCCGGCCCGACCCGGTATTTTCCAACCTATGGTGCAGGAACCTGAAACCGATCTGACAATAATCCAGATGCCGATGCAGGTTATTGAATGATGCCGGCATTGGTGATTGAATAATGATAGTGTAATTTCTTGAACTTATCATAAAAGACATGCAGCTTAAATTAGAAAGACCATTGATTTTTTTTGATCTTGAGACTACCGGAACCAACGTGACCCAGGACAGAATAGTGGAACTTTCTTATATAAAAATATATCCGGATGGTCAAGAAGAAAAACGAAGCCGTAGAATAAATCCCGGAATACCCATACCTGCGGCAAGTACGGCCGTACATCATATAACTGATGAGGATGTTAAGGATGAACCGACTTTTCGTCAAATAGCTCGTTCCTTACATAATATTTTTGAAGGATGTGACATCGCAGGATATAACAGTAATAAATTTGATGTGCCTCTCCTAATGGAAGAATTTGGGCGTTGTGGAATAAATTTTGACGTTTCGGGGCGTCATTTTATAGACGTGCAGAATATATTTCATAAGATGGAACAACGCACATTGGTAGCAGCTTATAGATTCTATTGCGGTAAGGAACTTGAAGGAGCGCATAGTGCTCTGGCAGATACAGAAGCCACTTATGAAGTACTAAAGCAGCAAATCCAAAAATATGATGAATTGGAAAATGATGTGGCTTCTTTAGCAAAATTCTCTACCATAGGAAGAAATATGGATCTGGCCGGAAGAATAGTTCTTGATGACCAGGATCGGCCTATCTTTAATTTCGGAAAACATAAAGGGAAAACAGTAAAAGAGGTGCTAAAAAAAGAACCTTCTTTCTATGATTGGATGATGCAAGGCGATTTCCCAAAAAACACAAAAGATGTCTTGTGTCAGTTAAAATATCAATATTCTAAATAAAGACTGAAAGAGGACTTTGGAGGAGTTGAAAGGGAAACATATAGTATTAGGAATTACGGGAGGTATAGCTGCTTATAAGTCGGTTATTCTACTTCGGTTATTGATAAAATCAGGGGCTGAAGTACAGGTGGTGATGACTCCGAATTCAAAAGAGTTTGTAGCGCCGGTCACTTTCGCAAGCCTAAGCCAGAAACCGGTTGTGTCTGAATTTTTCACGGCTAACACCGGAGAATGGCACAGTCATGTTGATTTAGGAATATGGGCCGATTTGATGGTGATAGCACCAGCTACCGCTTCTACTATATCCAAAATGGCACATGGTATGGCGGATAATATGCTTGTTACAACCTATCTTTCAGCAAAAGAACCAGTGATGATAGCTCCTGCCATGGATCTTGATATGTGGAACCATCCTACTACACAAAGAAATATAAGGATATTGGGTGAAGACGGAGTGATGATAATATCTCCCGGAAGCGGCTCACTTGCAAGTGGACTCCAAGGTAAAGGCAGGATGGCAGAACCGGAAGAAATTTTCCTTCAGATAGAGAAATTTTTTTCAAAGACAGAAGAACTGAAGGGAACAAAAGTTATGGTAACAGCAGGTCCAACTTATGAAAACATAGATCCTGTCAGGTTTATCGGTAATTATTCAAGTGGCAAGATGGGTTATGCTATTGCGGAGGAACTGGCCGAGAGAGGAGCTGAAGTTACTCTAATAAGTGGTCCCGTTAATTTACCGGCTCCGGCTTCTCCCCTCATTAGAAAAATAAGTGTAACATCGGCCCGTGAAATGTTTGATGAATCCCAAAAGGCATTTAATACGGCAGATATTGCAATTTTTGCAGCAGCAGTAGCCGATTATGCTCCTGAGGTGCAGTTTGATAAAAAAATCAAAAGAGAGAAAGAGGAAGAATTATTAATAAGATTGAAGAGAAATCCGGATATAGCAGCTCAGTTAGGTAAAAATAAAGAGGGAAGACTAACTGTGGGGTTTGCACTTGAAACAGAGAAAGGTATAGATAATGCTTTAAAAAAACTGCAAACCAAGAATTTAGATCTAATAGTGCTCAATTCTTTAGAAGACCCTGAAGCGGGATTTATGAAAGACACAAATAAAATCACAATTATCTCTAAAGATGGAGAAAATTTGAAATATGGGGCGAAAAGTAAAAGAGAAGTTGCTATAGACATAATTGATGCAATTTTACGTTATAGAAAATATCATTGATTAGCCCCTTTATATTTCTTATTTTAAAATGATTAAAAGATTCTTCCTTTTTTTAATATTAATTCTAAGTTCTTCATCGATCTTAAAAGCTCAGGAACTGCTTTGTACCGTAGAAGTTAATACCAGTTCGATTGAAGGGACTAATAAGAGTGTTTTTGAAACCCTCCAGCAGGCAATTTCAGAATATTTTAACGAGACTAAATGGACAAATGCAATTTTTGCTCCCAACGAAAGAATTGAATGTAGATTCTTTTTAACTGTAAAAGAATATACCAACGACAGGATTAAAGGAGAATTACAGGTTCAACTTTCAAGGCCGGTCTATAATAGCACTTATACCACAACTCTTTTCAATTTTAAAGATAGCAAAATAGAGTTTGATTACAGGGAAGGTGAGCCTTTAATATTTAATGAAAATATCTGGAGCAATAATCTCACCGGCATCCTGGATTTTTATGCCTATCTTTTCCTTGCTTTGGATTTTGATTCGTTCTCTCCTCAGGGAGGACAGCCTTATTTTGATAAGGCTGCTACCGTGGTTCAACAGGCACAGAGTAGTGGAGAAATAGGATGGAGAGCCTTTGAAGATACGAGAAACCGGAGTGCCGTTCTTTCTGTTTTTACGGATGCGAATACCTCTATGATGAGGGATATGTTATATCAGTACCATCGTAAAGGACTGGATGAAATGGTGACTAGTCCTGACAAAGGGAGAGCTTCAATAACTGAGAGCCTTGAAGCCATAAAAGAGGTGTATGATCATGCCCCCATGTCAGTGGGTCTATCAATTTTCAGGGATGCAAAACTTGACGAACTTGTAAATGTCTATTCCAAAGCACCACAGACAGAAAGAGATCAGGTTTACGAACTTCTCCAACCCATATATCCAACAGACCGTCAGCGCCTGGAAAAAATTAAAAAACCGGAAGAATAATGCTTTCACGTCTTTCAATAGAGAACTATGCTTTAATAGATAAAACCACGATAGATTTCCATGAAGGATTTACCGTGATTACAGGTGAAACCGGGGCCGGAAAGTCAATCATGCTGGATGCTTTAACTTTATTGCGTGGTGCAAGGGCAGATTCAAAAGCCATGGGAGACAAAGACAAAAAAACTGTGGTTGAAGGAGTTTTCACTCACCCCGAAAAATCAATTTCCTTAGTATGTGAGGAAAATGGAATAGAGTGGGATGACAATGAACTTATTTTAAGACGAGAGATTTCACCATCAGGCAAAAGTCGGGGATTTGTAAATGATACTCCGGTTACCTTGAATGTTCTTTCGCAAGTTTCGGAAAATCTGGTGGATATCCATTCCCAACATAGTAATTCATTACTGAATAAACCTCAGGAACAATTACATATAATAGATTCTTTTGGAGATAATACCTCATTAACGGAGTCTTATAAAACTGCTTTTCATAATTACGTTAAACTTCGGAACCAGATAAAAGCGATAAAAGAATCAATTGCAAGGAGTAAAGAAAATAAAGAATACATAAGCTTCAGGCTGGAACAGCTTGACAAACTTAAACCCAAAAGAGGAGAACTTGCTTCTCTGGAAAGAGAATTCGAGATCCTTAGTGAATCCGACAGAATAAATTCTGCACTTACTGAATCCACACAGTTATTGGAAACTGACCAACTTTCTGTATTTAAGTTATTACAGAACGTAAATTCAATTTTAAGTGGCATTGATATCGGTTTATTAGATCCGGAAGGAAGAGATCAAATAATTGAAAGATTAAATTCACTTAAAATTGAGTTAAGAGACATCACTGACACTTTAAATGATTATTCTGAAAAAGTTTCTTCAGATCCGGAACGCTACGATAAAGTGCGTCAACGTATTGACAATATAGATGATGTCATGAAACGTTTTAAGGTAAAGGATGAGGAGGAATTAGTGAGGCTTCATGAGAAACTTAAAGAAGAATGGTTAAACTTATCAGGAGATACAACTGACCTTAATGCTCTTGAGAACGAATTGAAGGAGAAGGCAAAAGATCTGAAAGAAAAGGCCGATCACCTGACAGCAGCCAGACAGAAAGCAGCTGAAAATTTATCTGAAACTATAATGAAAACGGTCATACCTTTGGGAATGCCTAATATAAGGTTCAATGTAAAAATAGAAAAAGGGAAGATGACCATGGAAGGTCAAGATATAGTGACTTTCTATTGTAGCTTTAATAAGAATCATAATGCTCAGCCTTTATCAGAGATAGCCTCCGGAGGAGAAATCTCCAGGGTGATGTTGGGGTTAAAATCGATTATGGCAAGGAAAATGGAATTGCCGACGATGATTTTTGATGAAATAGATACGGGTGTTTCCGGAGAAATAGCCCATAAGATGGGTAAAATGATGAAAGCCATGTCAAAGAGTTTGCAAGTAATGTCTGTAACTCACTTGCCTCAGGTTGCAGCAAGCGGTGATTCTCATCTTAAAGTATATAAGACTGACAATACAGATAAAACTATTTCTCAAGTGAAGGAGCTTAACCAAATAGAAAGAGAAATAGAAATTGCCGGAATGTTATCGGGAAATAGTATAAATGATGTAGCTTTAGAAAATGCACGCATCCTTTTAAGTTCAGATTGATAATGGAAAGATCAGATTATATTTTTGGGATTAGACCGATACTTGAAGCTATAGAAGCCGGAAAAAGTATTGATAAAATTCTAATGAAACGAGAGTTATCAGGTGAGCTTTCAAAAGAACTTTTATTGAAAGCAAAAGAATATGATATTCTCGTGCAAAAAGTTCCGAATGAGAAACTCAATCGGATTACAATGAAAAATCATCAGGGAGTAATAGCCATAGTCTGTCCGGTTAGGTATTATGATCTTCAAAATATAATAGCTTCTTTGTATGAAGAAGGTAAGACTCCTCTTGGAATTATGCTTGATGGAGTTACTGATGCAAGAAATTTCGGAGCTATTGCACGAAGTGCTGAATGTGCCGGAGCGGATTTTATAATTATACCGGAAAGAGGCAGTGCGTCGGTTACATCCGATTCTGTAAGAGCATCGGCAGGAGCTTTGTTTCATATTCCCGTTTGTCGTGTCAAAGATCTCCCTAAAGCTATAATTGAGCTTCATGATAATGGATATAAGGTGGTTGGAGCATCAGAAAAAAGCCATCAAAATTACACTGATATAGATTATAAGGTGCCGGTAGTAATAGTAATGGGAGCGGAAGATAATGGTTTATCTTCAGAAGTATTGAGAAAATGTGATGAACTTGGTGCTATACCAATCTTGGGAAAAGTTGGCTCACTTAATGTTTCTGTGGCTTGTGGTGTGATGCTCTATGAAGCTGTTAGACAAAGACTGTGAAGTTTTGTCATCATTGTAGATTTGGTTAAATTTGCAGTAGCTTTATAAGTAGAAAAAATTTATATTGCTGATTAAAGAAGGATAACGATATATTTTAAATTATGATAAATCGGGTATTAATAAGAATGAAGACAGTGCAACTTCTTTATTCTTATTTATTGGTGGAGAAACCTTTTGGATTGGAATCTCAACCTTTCGCTCCAACTAAAGAAAAGAGATTTGCTTACAATCTATATATGGATTTAGTATATCTTATGATGGATCTCTCTAAAAAGGTGGTAGGAAAAAATAGAAAAACACCTTTAGAAGATACCAGATTTATCATAAAGGTAGAAAAGGATGACCGGATAAAGTCAATGGGCATAAAATACGCTGACGGATCATTTCCTTTTACATCAGTAGAGCCACATCTAATAGAAGCAATAAAAAACAGCCTTCTATTCAGAGAATTTGAAAAAAATCGATCCGAGGGTTTAACAACAGATAATTTTTGGGAGAATACATTTAATTCCCTCATAATTACAGATAGCGAAGTTAATAAAGTAATTAGGGAGTTTCCGGGATATTCTTTATCTGGAGAGGAAAGAATGAAACAGACAATGGAAGAAACCTTCAGGAATTTCTATTCTTCTAAAGATAATATAGAAGATTCCCTAAAGACTCTCCAATTAAGTATGGCAAAGGCAAGGGATTTATATATGCGTCTGTTGGCTTTACCTGTGGAATTAACAAGACTAAGGTCAGATCAACTGGAACTTAACAGAAGAAAATATCTTGCTACCGCAGCTGACCTGAATCCCAATATGAAGTTTGTGGATAACACAGTAGCCAGAGAGATAGAAAATAATTACTCATTTGATAAATATATCGAAGACAATCATCTTTCATGGAGAGTTGAAGACCCAGAACTTCTGGAAATATTACTTAAAAAAATTCTTGATTCTGAAATCTACAGAAAATATGAAGAATCTTCCGATTCCGGAATACATCAAGATGCAGAGTTCTGGAAAGATGTTTTTACAGAAATTATCTTAAATGATAAAGATTTCCTTGAATATCTGGAAAATAAATCCGTTTTCTGGAATGATGATCTGGAAATCATGGGTTCTTTTGTTTTGAAAACATTAAAAAGAATAGAGAACCCGGAAACCAGAGAAGATTCTGTTATGCCCATGTATAAGGATGGAGACAACGGTAAAGATGCCAGATTTGGAAGCGAGCTCTTTAATTACGTAATACGCAATAAAGATATCTATCGTAAATATATAGATGATGTTCTGGCTCGAGACAAATGGGAAACAGAACGCCTTGCATTCATGGATGTAGTTATAACTATGACGGCCTTGGCTGAAATTATTAATTATCCGGAGATACCCCTTAATGTCAGCATTAACGAATATATAGAGATAGCAAAAAGTTATAGTTCTGCAAAGAGCGGACAATTTGTGCACGGGTTACTTTCTTCTTTGATCGAAAGTTTGAGAGGAGAAGGTATAATTCATAAATAACAGAAATAAAATTATAAATGATGAATACATTAAATTCAATGGTATTGTTACAGAGTGAATCTGCCGGCGGAGGATTCAGTGGAATGATTATGATCATAGCCATGATTGTGATCTTCTATTTCTTTATGATACGTCCCCAGTCGAAAAAACAGAAAGAAATAAAGAAAGCCCGTGAGGCCATGCAGAAAGGCGATAACGTGGTCACAGCAGGAGGAATACATGGGAAAATTAAGGAAGTTTCAGACAATACTCTTTTGATAGAAGTAGCTCCAGGTGTTTCTTTAAAGGTAGATAAGGCATCGGTTTTTCCTGCCGGACAACAGGAGACAGTAACAAAACAATAAATCCATAAAGACGGATTATTATGCGCCGTCGATATGAAAATGCTAAAGAGCGATGGCGAGTCTTGAGAAGTACCTCGGGATTCAAGAATGCCATGCTCTTTCTTATTTTTGTAATCGTCAGTGCGGTATTCTGGTTTATATTAGCTCTCAACGATAGTGCTCAGGATCATTTCAATGTAAATATCAGGATTGTCAATCAACCTGATTCAGTCACATTTATCAGTGATGTGCCGGAACGTCTGCATGTCTCAGTGAGTGATAAAGGCACAAATCTTTGGCGAAACGGCTATCTGAAACATCCAACTATTAATATTGATTTCAAAGAGTATGCCGGCGACGGAATATTAAAATATTCCTACAACGACCTTATTTCCTCCTTAAGAGAGAGCTTCGGAGGTTCGGCTTTGATTACATCGGTATCTCTGGATTCACTTCAACTTTCTTATACCACTAATCCCGGTAAAAAAGTACCGATACTTGTAAATTGCCAGGTTTTCCCATCCTCAGGCACTACTTTAGAAGGAAGTGTGAAAGCCTCGCCAGGGAGTGTCACTGTATATGGGACAAAAGAGGTGTTGGATACTATTCATTATGTTTCAACAGAACCTGTGGTTTTAAGGGATATCAATGAAACCACCGTGATGGAAGTTAAGGTAAGTAAATTATCTAAAGCAAGAGCTATACCGGCAAAAGTGGTTTTAACAGTGCCTATTGAACCTTTGGTACAGAAGCAGGCTTTAATTACGGTTGATACTGAAAATGTTCCTGAGGGTGAGGAATTATTGCTTTTCCCTTCAAAGGTGCCTGTAGAATATTATGTAGCCATGAGCAGGCTTAACGATGATGAAGACAGTAATATAAAATTAGTGGTAAATTATAATGATGTACATGCCACACATAATGGAAAACTGCCAATCAGTACCAGAAAATTCCCGGATCGACTGAAAAATCTGCGTTTGAAGACAGATAGTGTGGAATACGCTATTGTAAAAGATTAAAAATGACCCGTAATATTACAATAGGTATAACAGGAGGGATCGGGACCGGCAAGAGTGTTGTCTCAAGAGTGCTCCGTTGTAATGGTTTCAAAGTTTATGACTGTGATAGTGAGGCAAAGCGCCTTATGAGAGATGATGCTCATATTAAACAGACCTTAATAGATCATTTCGGGAAAGATATTTATTTAGAGAACGGCATGATTAACAAATCTGCTTTGGCCTCTATTATCTTTCAAAATGAAAAAGAACTCCTGTTTGTAAATAAAATAGTACACGCCGCTGTTAGGGAAGATATTGAGAGAAAAAGAAAAGATACTCCCGGCCTCTTCTTTATTGAATCTGCTATTTTAGCCTCTTCAAACGTAATTAAAGAATGTCAGATTGTATGGGTGGTAAATGCTCCCCTTAAAGTAAGGTTGAAAAGGATAGAAGCAAGGGATCATACCTCAGAAGAAGATATTAAGAAAAGAATTAACAGTCAGAGGAAGGAACTAAATTTGCTAAATGGTGTAAAAACGGTAAATTTGGTTAATGATAACCGTCATCCCTTATTAATTAAAATACTAAAGGAAACAGAAAAATTAGAAAATAAAAATTAAAGAATATATGTTGAAAGAAATTTTGGCTATAACGGGTAAACCTGGCCTTTTCAAGATTGTAAGCCACAATGGAAAGAGTCTGATTGTGGAAGATTTAACCAGCTCTAAAAGATTTCCGGTATCCATGAGAGACAGAGTGATGTCTTTAGGAGATATCGCCATGTATACAGAGAATGAAGATAAACCGTTAGGAGAAATTCTTGACGTTATTTATGAAAAAGAAAATGGAGCACCTATAGACGTTAAATCGTTAGTGGCCTCTAAAGGCTTGAAAGAAAAATTTGAGGAATACGTACCTGATTTCGACAAGGAAAGAGTGCATGATAGTGATATTAAAAAGCTTTTCTCCTGGTATAATTTATTGCTTGACAACGGCTTCACTAAATTCACAGAAGAAGAAACCGAAGAGGAAGGAAAAGAAGAAAAAGAACCTGAGAATAATGATAAATAAACTTCCGAAAAGTTTATTTATTCTTCACCAGTAAAAGGGGAAAGATTTTAAAGATACATAGATTTATGAAGTGAGAGAATACCCGAATCGAGGGATTCTCTCACTAAAATTATTCGCTGGTTGGATGATCCTCTGAAAGCCAGATCAATATCCCTCAAGTTCAGTATAAATCTACCATCCACTAAGACATCGGCTTTACTTATAGCATTAGTTAAGGCTGGAGAAGAAAGAATCTCTTCCCAGGTATAGCCGGTATATACCCATACATTACGCCCCTTTTCTTTTATTTTTTCTATAAGAATTTCAAGGGCTTCAGGATATAAAAGAGGGTCACCTCCCGTAATTGTTACATCGAAATCTTCCTCCTCAATAACTCTTAATATTTCCTCAAGATGGAATTCAGTTCCTGAATTTGAATCCCAACTTTGAGGATTATGACACCCCTCACAATGGTGTGGGCAACCAGCGAGATAGATGGAAGTACGCAAACCCGGACCATCTACCGTAGTGCCCTTTATAATATTTAATACATTATAGCACTTATCAGACTTATTCATGAATCACCCGGTCGTGAAGTTCTGCTAATTTACCGGAATTCCACCTGTCTGTTGTGCCCACTAAATATCCTGTAATCCTTTGAATTGTTTCAAATGGGGTATTACATTTCGGGCAGTTTCCCTGATCTTTTAAAGCGTTTTCATAACCACATTTCGGACAATGATTTCTGTTATGGTTAACTGAACCATATCCTATATTATAACGATCCATAAGATCCACTATCTGCATAATGGCTTCTTCATTCTGTGTAGCATCTCCATCTATTTCCACATAAAATATATGGCCACCACGCGTGAGATCGTGATAAGGAGCTTCTATCTTAGCTTTGTGACGAGGAGAGCAGTTATAATATACCGGCACGTGGTTGGAATTAGTATAGTAGTTTTTGTCAGTGATACCGGGTATTTCACCGAATATTTTTTTATCAACCTTTGTGAATTTACCTGAAAGTCCTTCTGCAGGTGTTGCAAGAATGGAATAATTGTGGCCGTAACGATTTGAAAAATCATTGGCTCTGTCGCGCATATAAGTCACAATTTTAAGACCTAATTCTTGTGAGTCTTCTGATTCTCCATGGTGTTTGCCTGTCAGAGCTATCAAAGTTTCAGCAAGCCCGATAAAACCTATTCCAAGAGTTCCTTGATTAATTACTTTCTCAATTGTGTCCTGAGGTTTTAGGATTGAAGCATTATTCCATAATGAAGTCATAAGCAATGGAAATTGTTTGGCCAATGCAGTTTTCTGAAATTGGAACCTTTCATCTAATTGTTTGGCTGTCACTTCCAATACAGCATCAAGTTTTTCGAAGAATTTATCTATTCTTCTATTATAATCTTCGATATTCCTTACTTCGAGACCAAGTCTTACAATATTGATTGTTGTGAAAGACAGGTTGCCTCTTCCTATAGATGTTTTTTCTCCGAAACGATTTTCGAATACCCGGGTTCTACAACCCATTGTAGCCACCTCATGAATATATCTTTTGGGGTCTTCAGCATTCCAGTCTTCACTCTGATTAAAGGTGGCATCAAGATTTAGAAAATTAGGGAAGAATCTTCTTGCAGATACCTTACAGGCCAGTTTATACAAATCATAATTCGGATCCTCAGGCAAATAGCTTACGCCTCTTTTTTTCTTCCATATCTGAATAGGGAAAATAGCGGTGGTGCCATTACCTACACCCTCATATGTAGAATTTAAAAGTTCTCGGATCACACATCTTCCTTCTGCAGAAGTGTCAGTACCATAGTTTACAGAAGAGAATACCACCTGGTTTCCTCCACGAGAATGTATGGTATTCATGTTATGTATAAAGGCTTCCATTGACTGATGAACTCTTCCCACAGTCTTATTCACTGCATGTTGCACCATTCTTTCCTTTCCTTCAAGTCCATCCAGGCTTTTCTTCTCAAAATCTTTTATCTTGACATTATAAAGGTCCTTAAGGTCATTGCCGGTTAGATCTTCAAGGTTTTTTATTTCTTCTATAAATGAAGATCTTACATAGGGAGCAAGATAAAAATCAAGAGCCGGGATGGCTTGACCTCCGTGCATTTCATTCTGCGCAGTTTCTAATGAAATACAGGCAATAACACTTGCAGTTTCAATTCTTTTAGCCGGTCTTGATTCCCCATGACCTGCTACAAAGCCATTTTGAAGGATATTATCAAGAGGATGTTGAACACAGGTCAGACTTTTGGTGGGATAATAGTCTTTATCGTGAATATGGATATAATTGTTTTTCAAAGCGTCTTTGACTTCTGCTGAAAGAAGATAATCATCCACAAAAGGCTTGGTGGTTTCTGTAGAAAATTTCATCATCATGCCGGCGGGAGAATCGGTGTTCATATTGGCGTTCTCTCTGGTGATGTCATTGTTTTTGGCATTAATTATTTCCAAAAACATATCCCTGGTTTTAGCCTTTCTGGCAATAGATCTCTTATCCCGATAGGCTATATATCTTTTAGCCACATCTTTACGGGATGATTTCATTAATTCAAATTCCACACGGTCTTGTATATCCTCTACGGTCATTCTTTCCTCTCCGTTCATGCCAATACGGTCAGAAATCTTTTGAATCAAGGATTCATCTTCTCCAAGTTCTGTGGTGAGCATAGCTTTGCGAATAGCAGCCTTGATCTTTTCTTCATTGTATCCTACAATTCTTCCGTCTCTTTTTTCTACCGTGTGTATCATTATCTTTTAGCTTTGAATTATACGCGGGGCGAAATTAATATAATTGCCAAAACGTGCCAAATATTTCACAATAAAATTTTGTTAAAAATTATTTTGGACAACTTTTTATTGTTTTTAAAAATATAAATAACTGATTATAAGAAAAATACAAAAAATTTTGGAAAACTTTTAGAAAATTTGAAAAAATTTTGTTAAATAAAAATTAATTTATTATAAGCCTAAAAAATCACTTTGTTAAAGAGGGAATAATGCATTACCTTTGCATTATTAAGTTTAAACGGCTATGAAAAAAAATCTATTCTGGGCCACTCTAATGGCAACTTTAATAATGGCTCCATCTTGCAGCATTTTTCATAAATCAACCAGCAAGACTGCTGAAAACACAGTTGAAGTAAAAAAAGAAGTAGTATTGCCTACAGACAGAGAAGATATTGTTCAACCTGTTTCAGCAGTCTACACTTCCCAGGACATTTCTAAAGGGATTATTAAGGGTGATTGGGCCATTGAAACCGTAAATGGTAAAAGTGCAGTAGGGGAAAAAGCACCCTTTTTGAAATTTGAGCCTTCGGAAGGACGTGTCTACGGTAACAATGGTTGTAATGTTATTAATGCGGAATATAAGTATAATCCACAGGATTCCACAATCACTTTCAGTTATCTAAGCAGCACAATGATGCTTTGTCATAAAGAGGGTCTTACTGACATGGAAATAAATCTTGCATTGGATGCAGCCAGATACTATAAATGCGAACTTTCCGGTGATGATTATTATCTCACCCTCTATAATAGCAAAAAAGAACCTGTGATGGGTCTGATGCACCAGAATTTTCAATTTCTCAACGGTACATGGGCTGTAAAAGAAATTTCGGGGGAGGAGGTTAATGTTCCAAAAATGAAATTAGTGATTGATGTAGAAGAAGGAAAACTTCATGGAAACACGGGTTGTAATGTAATCAACGGTTCTCTTGAGATAAACATGGAATCTGCCAATTCCATTTCTTTTCAGGCAATCGCAAAGACTCTGATGCTTTGTCCGGATGAAAACTATGAGACTCCGTTGTTGGTTGCACTCGAGGAAGCCATGAAAGCTCGTCCGCTTAAAGGAGGTAAAGTTGAATTGCTTGACAGTCAAGGGAAACCCGTTTTACTTTTGGAAAGAACTTCAGATAAATAAGTTTCTTTAAAATTTAGAGAGGGTTAATTATTTTGTATGCCTAAAAACGAAGAAAGAATTGACAAATGGCTATGGTGTATGCGGGTTTTCAAAACACGCACCATCGCAACAGAGGCATGTAAGAAAGGAAGGGTAACTATAAAGGGTGCAACTGTAAAACCATCGCGTCCGATAAAAATAGGAGAGGTGGTTGATGTTAAAAAGCCACCGGTTACATACACTTTCAAAGTGGTAGGGATACCTAACGGTAGACTTGGGGCAAAATTAGTGCCCGAGTATCTGGAAAATCTAACCCCGCAGTCTCAATACGACCTCTTGGAAATGTCAAGAATTTCCGGGTTTGTGGATAGAAGTAAAGGTCTGGGGAGACCAACAAAACGTGAAGGCAGGGAATTGGCTAAATTCCGAGAAGAGACGATGGATAATTTCTTCCTTGATTGGGAGGATTTTGACGAAGAAGAGGATGATGTTTAATTTCTTTTTGAACCTATTTAAGAAAAGAGAGAGAGTAGAAAATGCTTTCCCGGAGGATATGAAAAAATTTCTGATTGTAGGTTTAGGTAATATTGGCCCGGACTATATTGGCACACGGCATAATATAGGATTCATGATTGCGAATAAACTGGTTGAAGAGACCGCAGGAAATTTCTCTTCCTGTCGGTATGGAGATATGGCAAGAATCAGGGTTAAGAATTGTGAATTATTAGTCTTAAAACCCTCAACCTTCATGAATTTAAGTGGTGTAGCGGTAAGATATTGGATGAATAAGGAGAAACTACCTCTTAACCAATTGTTGATATTGGTAGATGACATAGCCTTGCCTTTCGGTACTATACGAATACGTGAATCAGGTTCTGAAGGGGGACACAATGGACTTAAAAGTATTTCCGAACATTTAGGCAATAGAAATTATGCCAGATTAAGATTTGGAGTAGGTAGTGAATTTGCACAAGGACGGCAGGTAGATTACGTTCTGGGTCAATTTAACTCTGAAGAAAAGAAAGAACTACCGGAAAAGATTCAGCGAGCTGTGGAGGCTGTTAAGGCTTTCTGCTTGTCAGGTGCATCATTCGCAATGACCCATTTCAATAAATAAATTTCTGTTTCTCAGAATTACAGAACCTTTTTTGAGCCTCCATCTTCTTATGTGAGGCTTTTCAGCATTGATGGCTGCCAGAATCTCTTTTGGAGTTGTGGTGAAGGGGCCAGCCTTTTCAATAAATCTTTTTATCAATAGGAGAGGTGCCGGGAATTCTAATATTTCATCTGCAGTTATAGTCAGTGACTCTTCAGGCAATGCCTTTGATAAAGAATCCTCTACTATTAAATTTTCGCTATACAGGTTGCTAATAGAACGTCTGATTGCATTGTCGAAACCTTTCCATTCCTTTCTCAACAAAGGGAAAATTTGATTTCTAAGATAATTCCTTCTATAATCAGATTCCAGATTTGTTGAATCGGTAACAAATGTTTGGTTTTCCAACATAAGATATTCCAAAATCTCCTCTCTGCTCAAATCTAAAAGAGGACGCCATATTTTCCCGGAGTCTCTTAACATCCCTTTTAAACCGCGTGTTCCCGAACCTCTTAACAGATTTAAAAAAAGGGTCTCTATATTGTCATCAGAATTATGACCTGTCACAATTCGGTCTGCTCCCAATTCACTTAGTTTAGTTTCAAACCATTCATAACGAAGTTCCCGACAAGCCATCTCAATAGATTTCCCCTTATTCTTTTTCAGATATCCTTCTACATCGAATTCTTTGATTTCCAACGGTAATTGCTGAATCTGACAGAAGTTTTCCACAAATCGGGAGTCAGAATTACTTTCCTCACCTCTTAGATGGAAGTTGCAATGCAACGCTTTCTTAACTAAACCGAGTTTGTTTAGCAATAGAACCGTTGCTACGCTATCTGCTCCTCCGCTTAAAGCTACCAGCGTTTTATTTATGCCTGCATCCGAAGCCTCCCTTTTAAGAGAGTATTGTAATTTTTTATATTTTTCCGAATAAGTCATTCGTATCTGATTGCCTCTATTGGGTCAAGATTTGAAGCCTTAGCGGCAGGATAAAATCCGAATATAATGCCTATTACAGTACATACCACGAATGAAAGTACTACCGAACTTGCTTCTATCACAACAGGCCAATGGGCAATCACTCTGATCATCCAAGTGGTGAAAGCACCAAGCAGAATTCCAAGGATTCCTCCGGTTACTGAAATTATCACAGCTTCAATCAAAAACTGCATCATGATGTCGTTGCCACGGGCTCCGATACTCATTCTGAGTCCTATCTCACGTGTGCGTTCTGTCACACTTACTATCATGATGTTCATAATTCCGATACCACCGACCAATAATGATATACCTGCTACAGCAGCCAATAATATAGTCATCATCGCCGAAGTGGAAGATATCATTTCTGCAAGCTCCTGCATTGATCTTATAGTGAAATTATCTACTTCGTCATCTCTAAGTTTGTGTTGGGTTCTTAAAATATCGGTTATCTCTGCTATAGTGGCTTGAGTTTCTTCCTCGTTTACAGCGGATGCCTGCATACCTTGCAAATAATCCGTGGCTAACACTCTTTTCATCACAGTGGTGTAGGGAGCAAGTGCAATATTATCCTGGTCTTGACCCATGGTATTATATCCTTTCTCATCCAGCACCCCGATAACCGTCATCGGTATTGTGCCGAACCTTACTACTTTCCCTACAGGATCTGTTCCATCGGGGAAAAGATTGTCTACAAGAGTCTTACCAATCACCACCACTTTGGCTGCTCTTTTTACATCATCTTCAGTAAACATTTCTCCACGGCTCACCTTTCTCTGTCGAATCTGCAGGAATTCTTCATTAACTCCTTGCAATTGGGATGGATAGTTGTTATTGCCATAAATCCATTGGCCAGAACTGCTGACTGAAGGTGTGATGTGTGATACGGTCGTGGCCTGGTTTACTATAGCTTCATAATCGGCCGGTTTCAAGGTCTGCATATCATCACTGCTCTGACGCACTCCGCCTCTGTTTTCTGCTCCCGGGAAAATCATTATCATATTGCTTCCCATCTCCGAAATCTGGGCCTTTATGGAGTTTTTTGATCCCTGACCTATAGCAAGCATGGCAATTACCGCTCCTACACCAATAATAACTCCCAGCATTGTCAGGAAACAACGCATCTTATTGTTGTTTAGAGCTTTAAGTGCTACCTTTAGAAGATTCTTTATATTCATTTAGGATTCTTTCATTTCAATCATTGTCCACGGGAAGAGAGTTATATACCTCTTCAGCAGATTTTATATCGGCATTATATTCATCACTGACGATTCTTCCATCTTTCAGGAGAATATTTCTAGAAGAGTACATGGCGATTTCCGGATTATGTGTCACAAAAATCAGAGTCTTCCCCTCCTTATATAGTTTCTGAAACAAAGTAAGAATTGAGAAAGAAGTACGAGTATCCAGATTACCTGTCGCTTCGTCGGCAAGTATAATAGAAGGATTATTCACCAAAGCTCTGGCAATGGCCACACGCTGTTGCTGTCCTCCCGACATCTGGTTGCTTCTATGATAAAGTCTGTCTCCAAGACCCACTTCACGCAAACATCTTTCAGCCATTTCCGTCCTTTGTCTTGCAGATATAGAAGTATTATAGAGAAGGGGCAGCTCCACATTTTCCAATGCTGTAGTTTTGGGCAAAAGATTATAATTCTGAAATATAAATCCTATCTTGCGGTTTCTGATCCGTGCCCGTTCGTTTTTCCCCATACCGCTTACATTGATACCGTCAAGATAATAATCTCCGGAGGTAGGAGTGTCGAGACAACCTAAAGTGTTAAGAAGAGTTGATTTTCCTGAACCTGATGTGCCCATTATAGTTACGAATTCTCCTTCATAAATAGTAAAGGAAACTCCTCTCAAGGCCTTTACAGTTTCTTCGCCAACCTTAAAATACCTTTTTAATTTTTCTATTTTGATAATCTCTTTAGGCATTCTTTATTTTTTCTCTTTTTCCTTATCTTTATTCCTGTTCGCTCCCGGTGGCTTTGGCATGAAAGGATTCTGTTCTTGCTTTGATTTATGAGCCGGTGTTGATTCTATATATTGCAATGCAACTTTTTCTCCCGGTTTTAAACCAGAAAGTATTTGTTGGTAAATATTGTTTGCAACTCCGGTTTCTACAGCAGTTTCTACAAGTTTACCATCACTAACTATCCATACAGTATGTTTTGCAGGGTTTGATAAAGGCACAGGTTTAGGAAGATCACTTTCTTCCTCTTCCATTGGTAACGGTTCAAATTTCAATGCCTTTAAAGGCACCGCAAGCACATCATCAAGTTCCAATGTATAAATAGTGAGATTAGCGGTCATTCCGGGAATAAGTTTAAGATCGGGATTTGGGGCTTTTACAATCACCTCATAAGTCACAACGTTTGATGTGGTAGTGGGATTAAGTCTTACTTGTGTCACCGTACCTGTGAAAACATCATCAGGATAAGCATCTACAGTAAATGTAACTCGTTGACCTACTTTTACCTGACCTATGTCAGCTTCATCCACATTTCCAACGACCTGCATGTTCTCGAGATCAGCTATCACATATAGATCAGCTACATTCATACTTGATACAACTGTCTGACCCACCTCTACTTCACGGGATATAATGATTCCGTCGATGGGAGAATATATTTCTGCATAATTAAGATTTTTGGCAGCCCGTACCCTGTCTGCTTTGCTCTTTTCATAACTCAGTCTGGCAACATCATAATCTCTTTTCGAAGTCTGAAACTCATAATCCGATATCAATTGTTCATCATGAAGTTTTTGGTCACGTTCGTAATTACTCTTTGCAAATTCATAGCTTGCTTCTGCCGAGGCCATATTGGCATCAGCACTTTTTAATTCACTGTCGAGCAATGTTTTCTCTAGTTCCGCGAGTAGTTGGCCTTTGGTTACATGATCATTATAGTCAGCATAGAGATGTTCAATAATTCCTGTTACTTGTGTTCCCACATTCACTTGTGTCACAGACTCCATAGTGCCTGTAGCTGTTACTACTTCAGACATTGAAATCGGTTTCACTTCATATTCATCTATCTCCATTTTTGACTTCTCTCCGCAGCCTATTATTGCTAATGCCAGGAAGGGAGACAGAATATAAAAACTATATTTATTCATAAGTTAAATATTTCAAGGTATAGAGATCCTCATTGTAGCGTAATAATCTATGGTTTTGCTGGAAAGAATGGCCATATATTTGCTTTGAAGCAACTCAAGTCTTGCATTCAATAGATTATTGTGGGCCGTAAGCAATTCCAGAGGATTAACTAAGCCCAATTCAAACTGCCGGTCTACAAGTTCAGCCGATAGAGTAGTGGCCTCCAGTTGTGTAAGCCCGGAAATGTATTTGGCGCGTGCGTTGTCGCTTTCTATGAATAGAGTCTCAATGGTCTGGGAAAGTTCGTTCTTTAGCTGAGTCTTGTTAAGATCATATTCTAAAGCTTGAAGTTTTGCAATATTCACAGCTCTTCTGGTGGCATTCCCATCATATATAGGTACTGAAAGACTGAGACCGATATTCTCATTAAATCCATATTTCATCTGGTTGCTCCAATTGAAAAAACCTCCGGAATTATATCCTGTACCCAAACCTCCGTTTAGAGAAATAGAGGGGTAGTATGTGGATTTAGCCAATTTAAGGTTATACTCATAAATGTTTTTGTTAAGCTCATTACTCTTAAACTGAGGAAGCCATTCCATCGCTGTTTCAAATACCTGTGTCTTTGAGGGCAGTGGCTTATTTACTAAAGAGTCGGAGAAATTCACTTCCTCAATTTGCAGATTGTAATCCAGATCTAGATTAAGGAAATTTTTTAGAGTTGCCTTTGCGGTTGCATAAGATGAACGGGCTTGCACCAGATTATATTCATCCTGAGCCTTCTGACTCTCAATCTGAGCGTAATCTACTTTAGAGGTTCTTCCCATTTCCATCAGTCTTTTGGTTCTGGTAGCCTGTGCACTGCTTACCTCAAGAGATTTTTGGGCGATATCAACAGCTTCAGCTGCATAAAGTATATTCAAATAGGCCTGAAGGATTCCTAATTGAAGGTTTTTTACCACATCATCACCATAAAGTTGCTGTTGCTGTTTAAGAAGTTTGTTAGATTCCAACCGGTATTTCCTTGCATTTCCTTCCCAGATTGTCCAGCTCGCATTTATATTATAGGAACTATTGTAACTATTATGTTTCTGGCCTTCTTCCACCGTAGGAAAATTTGTGAAAGATTGGTTTGTGGAAAATCCTACATAAGGCAAATACGCATCTTTGGCCATCCCTATATTCTGATCGGCCTGCAATACTGAAAGCATCGTTTGCCTGACGTCTATATTATTGGAGATTGCCCATCTGACACAATCGTCATAACTCCAAATCTCAGGCAATGCTATGGTAGACTGTTCTGTAATCTCTTCCATACCATATCCTGTTGGGAAATAAAATTCTTCAGCTTTTAAATATGAGGATATAGAAATTAAGAAAAAAGCAGATAGCGGGATTAATCTTTTCATGCTTTCGGTTAATTACTTTGTATCTACAAAATTAGCTATTCTCTTTATTATAATTTGTTAATAATAAAAAAATATATGATTATCCGCAAAAGTATCCAAAATTCATTTTCAATATGATTATCCTCTCAAATGTATGGACAAACGGCTCGTTTGTCCGGGAAAATGACCTAAAACACCCTCTGTTTAAGCGGACGTACGAGCCGTACGTCCCTACTTCTATTACTTTGGGTGTTCTTTATTTATTTTTGAGCATCATAATTTAAGAAAGGATGGAATATTAGTATCTTTGCTGTATAAAAAATCGAAAAATGGGCAGAATCCTGGCGATAGATTATGGAAGAAAAAGAAGCGGTCTGGCTGTGACAGATCCACTCAAAATATGCGCCAACGGCTTGCCCACAGTTAGAACATGTGATTTAATTGAATTCCTTAAAGAGTATTGTGAAAGGGAATCGGTGGAAAAATTTATTGTAGGTGAACCAAAAGACCTGCAGGGTAATCCGAGTGAAAGTATGAAATATATCACACCTTTCTTAAACAGACTCAAAAAAGAATTTCCACTAATTCCGGTAATAATGGTGGATGAACGATTCACCTCCACAATTGCACACCGTGAAATGATAAGTGCCGGATTTAAAAAGAAAGATCGTCAGGAGAAGGGACGTGCCGATGAAATGGCCGCCGTTTTGATTCTTACTTCTTTTTTGGAAAGCCGCTTCTTCTCTTAAGGAAGGATCATATAAAAGAAAAAGACAGGTGATAAACCTGTCTTTCATATTTTTGTTCTTTTTTATTTCTTTGAACGGTTACCATAACGGCTGCGGAATTTGTCTACACGTCCGGCGGTATCCACAAGTTTCTGCTTTCCGGTAAAGAATGGATGAGATGAAGAAGTAATTTCTAATTTCACTAAAGGATATTCTTTTCCGTCTACTTCGATTGTTTCACGTGTAGCCACTGTGGAACGAGTGATGAAAATCTCATCATTTGACATGTCTTTGAAAACGACCTCACGATAGTTGGAGGGATGGATATTTTCTTTCATTATTCGACTGCAGTTAAAAGTTTTAATTTTTATAGACAGGTCGCGATCCCGTCTGATTGGCATGCAAAGTTACATAAATTATTCAAGATAACAAAGCACAATTATCTGGGCCACTATCACTCTGGCAAACATTGTGAGGGGATATACTGTCGAATAGGCCACAGCGGGAGCATCATTATTAGCCACTTTATTGCCATAAGCCAAGGCGGGAGGATCGGTATAGCTACCGCTCATCATACCCATTATAGAGAGATAGTTCATCTTGAATTTGGCTCGTGCTATTATTCCGATTACGATCAAGGGTAAGGTAGTGATTAAGAAACCGTATCCTACCCAGAGAGCTCCCCGAAGATTAAAGACTGTAGCGAAGAAATCTTTACCTGCTGCTATTCCCACTGAAGCAAGGAAGAGGCAAATTCCAATCTCTCTTAGTAAAAGGTTGGCAGCCGAATTTGTATAGGTAACCAGGTGGAATTTATGTCCGTAAGCTCCTATAAGAATTGCCACTACTAACGGGCCTCCTGCAAGACCTAATTTCATTGGAACTGACATTCCCGGGAATTGCACAGGTAGACTTCCCAAGATTATACCTAAGAAAATTCCGATAAACATAGTTATCAGATTTGGTTCGTTGAGCCGCTTCATTGAATTTCCGAGTTTTCTTGCCAATAATTCTATATGGTCAAGATTCCCCACTACCGTTAACCTGTCGCCGATCTGAAGTCTCAGCCCCGGACTGGCTAATAAGTCAACGCCCGTTCGGTTTATCCGAGTAACATTAAGCTGATATGCAGCATGAAGGTGCAATTCTCCTAATTTCACACCATTGTAGGAGGTCTGGGTCACTAATATTCTCCTTGATACCACAGGGCCAGTATCTTTCGGCCAGTCCATTTCTATACGTTGACCTAAGAACCGTGCAAATTTTTCTTCATCTGTTTTGGCGCAAACAATCAATACTATATCCCCGAGTTCTATAGTATCTCCGGATGTAGGAATTACAATATGTCCATCCGGTTTAAGAATTCTCGAGCATGTATAATCACCCGGAATAAGAGTGTGAAGCCGGATCATGGAAAGTCCGGAAACCAGTTCATTGGTTATCTTGAAAGTCAACATGGCGGGTGCTTTCAGCGAACCAGCCTTATCATCTTCAATTTCTTTTATCTCTTTGTCAATATTTATTTTAAATGCCACTTTGATAACTATCATGGTCAGAATTATTCCAACCACTCCTAAAGGATATGCAGCGGCATAACCCATCGACATCTCTTGGGTTATATCATATGCATCTGAATTCACCTGAAGGATAGTCTGCTGTGCCGCTCCTAAAGAGGGGGTATTGGTGATTGCACCACACATTACGCCTACCATGTCGGAGATAGAACTTAGTCCGTTTTCTCCTCCCTGTAAATAATATATGGTAAGCATTATTCCCACGTTTAGAGCTATTCCAAACATTGCCAGAGCATTCATTCTTACTCCACCTTGTTTGAAAGAAGAAAAGAATCCGGGTCCCACTTGCATACCAATGGAGAAGATAAACAGGATAAGACCGAATTCTCTAAGAAAATGCAAGGTATTGGGTTCTACAGAGTACCCGAAGTGTCCTAAAAGGATTCCCACAAACAATACGAAAGTAACTCCCAAGGAAACACCTAAAATCTTGATCTTTCCCAGCAGAATTCCGGCAAATATCACAAAGGAATAAAGCAGTACCGTGCTTGCTAATGAGAGATTTCCGGGTTTTAAAAGATCAATAAACCAATCCATACTTTAAAAAACTGGCTCTTATAATTTGATTGCAAAATTACAGATTTTTGATAATGATTATATACCTTTGTAATGAAAAACTACAAGGTAATAAATTATAGAAAGGTTTTAAAGTTATGGAAAAGAAAATTCGTGCTGCTGTCGTAGGTTTCGGCAATATCGGCAAGTACACTTTTGAAGCTTTGGAAGCTTCCGAAGATTTTGAGATAGCCGGTATTGTAAGAAGAAAAGGAGGAGATTCCTATAAAGGAGTTCCTGTGGTATCTGATATCAAAGACTTGAAGGATGTAGACGTGGCTATTCTATGTGCGCCATCCCGTGAAGTTGAAAATTATGCATCCATAATACTTCCTTTAGGAATAAATACAGTTGACAGTTTTGATATCCATACAGAAATTCCGGCTATGAGAAAACGTCTTGATAAGATAGCTAAGGAAGCAGGGAAGGTGAGTGTTATTTCCGCCGGTTGGGATCCAGGATCCGATTCTGTTGTCAGGGTTCTTATGCAGGGGATGGCTCCCAAAGGGATAACCGAAACCAATTTCGGACCCGGGATGAGCATGGGCCATTCTGTGGCAGTCAAGGCTATTGAAGGTGTAAGAGATGCTCTTTCTGTCACAATTCCCAAAGGCCAGAGTCTCCATAGAAGAATGGTTTATGTGGAGGTTTTGCCTGGCTATTCTTTTGAACAGATTGAGAAGAAAGTTAAAGAAGATCCTTATTTTGCTCACGATGAAACCTATGTGTTTGAGGTGGGTAGTGTTGATGCATTAAAAGACATGGGTCATGGCGTCAATATGAAGCGGAAAGGGGTGAGTGGAGCTACTCAAAACCAACTTCTTGAATTCAATATGCATATTAATAATCCGGCACTTACAGGTCAGATATTGGTAGGATCTGCAAGAGCAAGCATGCGTCTCACACCGGGTTGTTATACTATGATTGAAATACCTGTAGTTGATCTTTTACCCGGAGACCGTGACAAATGGATTGCTTTGGTTTAAGTTTGGAGTTTAAAATTTGAATCGGGAACTATAAACCTAAGGCTTATAACCTCCTGCCAATGTGGGAATTTTTTCTAAATTGGAACAGTAATATTTTTGAGAGTCTGAATTCGCTGGAGGTGAATCTTCCCAACAGCATTTTCAGACTCATAATAAGTATGCTCCTCGGTATGATAGTAGGAGCTGAAAGGAAGAGAAAAGGTCAGACTGCGGGAATCCGTACATTTGCATTGATTTCAATGGGAGCATGTCTGGCCATGCTTCTCTCCATTTATGTTCCCCAGGAATATATGGGTCTTAAAAACGGAGACCCCGGAAGAATTGCTGCACAAGTTATTACCGGGATAGGTTTCCTGGGTGGCGGAGCCATGATCCAGATGCGAGGTACTGTCAAAGGCCTCACAACAGCGGCCGGAATATGGATTACCGCTATAATTGGTATGGCCGTGGGAATCGGTATGTATATAATCTCCTTTACGGCCACAGCATTAGTGCTGATCACGCTTATCACTTTCGAGCAATATAGTAAACGAAAGAAAATAGGTCAGGAGTCAAAGGTGATAAATATTACAGTAGAGGGGATTTTGAAAAATATTGATGACTATCAAGATGTACTTAGAGAGAATGAGATTCATTTGTCCACTTTCTATGTGGAATATGATTATGAAAATCAGTTAACTGAGCTTAATTTTGTTATCCTTGTACATTCCTATACAGATGTACTGCCGGTTCTTAACCTTATCAGTAAGGTGACCCCAACTCGGAAACTCACATTATCGAATCAGATAGATATTTAAACTTTTGTGAGAACTATCAGAGATGATAGTCATACTACCCTCATAGGCTCAAGCGAAGGATATTTGTGACTCTTCCAGAAGGTATCCTTTAGAGTAATATTTTTATCTGGCATTTTTATAAGATAACCTATTCCTTCAAGCCTGCAATATTTTTTTCTGATCAAGGCGCTATTAACCAGAGAAACAAATTTTTTGATGAGAATGTCGGCTCTTTTCGGATCTATTCTTAATTTTCTGACTAATGATTCAGAGAGCAGATTCAGGTTACCCGAAGTAACATCTTTAAACTTTATCCTAATACCAGCCGGGTAAAAAATTCCTTCTTCAGGATCAAATGCAGCCCTTTGATAATTAGTGTAAAAAGTACCCAGTCCCGGCACTGTTACATTTTTGCAGGTTAAAAGAAGGTAGGAGATATGTCGTGCTATTTGATTCATTTTCCCTCTTGGCGATTGCAAAGTTAATGAAAAGGGATAAATGACAGCCGGGGAGTTATCTACAAGTTATAGACAACTGATTCATGGTATGAATTTATCTGCATACTGCAAATCGGCTCCCTTAGAAATGGCGATTTTTTTATCGGCAAGAGCTTCATCAGGTCTAAAATTCAACCGGTGTAAATAGCCTCTAAGTAGATATAACATAGGATTTTCCGGATCAATTTCAAGTGCTTTTCTGATTTCAACTCTTGCTTCACTATATTGCTCTGTTTTTATCAATAAGAAGATATAGGCCTCCTTGGCCTCAGAATCATCAGGATTCCGATTTAAAGCTTCCAGGTAGTTTTCTTTTGCTCTGTTGAAATCGCCTTCAGTTTCAGCAATTGCTGCAAGCCCGTTGTAAGCTGAAGAATTTCCCGGAAAATTTTCTTTAAGTTTGTTGAAAAGTTCGGTAGCCAAATCAGGTTGATTATTTTGAAGATAAAGATAAGCCCTTGTCTGTAAGGGCCATTCCTGAATTGAGTCAATTCCAAGGCTTTTATCCAAGTCTGCAATCGCTGCGCTGACACTGTCAAGAACGAGAAATGTATGGGCACGATTGTTAAGTAATATAGTGGAAGAGGGGGCTATATTGAGCCCTAAATTTAAGGACTCAAGAGATTTTACATACTCCCCCTTTTGAGCTTGGATAAGACCTAAATTAGCCAATAACAAGGAATTTGAGAAATTAGCCGGTTCAAGTCTCAATGCCTGAATAATCTTTTCTTCAGCTTTGTCCCAGTATTCGTGTGCTATAAAATAATCTGCTGAATCAGCGAGTTCAATATAGCGTGAATTTTCCGGAAATCCCATATGTCTCCCTAAAAGTAAAAGCAGGAAGAGCCATATGATGCGATTCCACATCAATAGTTTTTACTTTTTGAAGTTATTAAGCCCTCCTGTGAGGAATTCAATGTATCCGGGTACATCTTCCTTATATCCATAAGAAGAAGTGAGAGGTTTACCTTCATCGTTAACAACTACATAGAAAGGTTGAGAATTGGAGCCAAATTTTGAACGTTGCAGGAAGCTCCATTTGTCACCATAAGTTCTCAAGGTTCGTATAGTCCCGTCTTTCTCGGCTACTTTCACCGGTTCAGGAAGAGGAGTCTTATCATCAACCATTAAAGTCACCAGAACAAAGTCTTCGTCCAGCATCTTCTTTACGTCAGGATTGGTCCAAACAGCTGCTTCCATCTTGCGGCAGTTTACACAACCGAATCCGGAAAAGTCCAGTAATATCGGTTTCCCGAGTTGTTTGCCTATTTCGAGTCCTTCGTCATAATCATCCACTTGTGCAGTAACTTCACCATCAAAGAGATTGAAATCCTGAGTAGACAATGGAGGAGTGAAGGCACTTATGCTCTTTAGTGGTGCGCCCCAAAGTCCCGGTAACATATACACAGCAAAGGAGAGTGAAATAAGGGCCAGACAGAATCTGAATAATCCTACCTTTTCAAGTTTGTCGTCGTGAGGGAAAGTAAGTTTTCCCAAAAGGTAGAAACCTAAAAGGGCGAATATCACTATCCAAAGAGCCACAAATACTTCTCTATCAAGCACTCTCCAACCATAAGCCAGGTCTGCCACAGAGAGGAATTTGAGAGCTAATGCGAGTTCCAGGAAACCAAGTACAACTTTAACGGTATTCATCCAGCCACCGCTCTTCGGCACTGCCTTAAGCATAGTGGGGAACATGGCAAATATAGAGAAGGGTAGTGCTAAAGCAAGAGCGAATCCACCCATACCTACTGCCGGTGAAACAAAGTTGGAAGTGGCAGCTGCCTCTACAAGTAGAGTTCCTATAATAGGTCCGGTACAGGAGAAGGAAACGAGTGCCAAGGTGAATGCCATAAAGAAGATGCTCACATAACCGGAAGTGGAATCCACCTTTGAATCCATCTTATTAGTCCAGGAAGATGGTAGAGTCAATTCAAAACCACCCATAAAGGATATGGCAAAAATCACCAATAATATAAAGAAGGCTATGTTGAAGCCGGCACTAGTGGCTAATTCATTTAGTGCCGAAGCCCCGAACAATACCGTTACAATAATTCCTAAGGCAACATATATTACAATTATAGACAACCCGTATACGCCTGCTGTGGCTATAGATTTCTTTCGAGTTTTGTTTTGTTTAAGGAAGAAACTTACAGTCATTGGTATCATGGGCCATACACAGGGAGTTACCAAAGCAATAAGACCGCCCACGAATCCTGCAATGAAAATGTACCATAAAGAGCGTGTTTGTTGATGCGGATCATGTGAGAAAACCATCATTTCCGCCTCAACATTTTCCCACCAGTTGTGATGTGCCGTAATCCCGCTAAGGTTTGCCGCAGGAGTCATCCATGCTTCCGATGATTGCACGGAATCAGTCATTTCTGTAAGTTGTTCGGCTTCTTCATGAAGGCTCTCCTTAGGTTCTTCAGCTTTTTCTTCTTCTTTTTCTTTTTCTACAGCAGCCACCGGTGATGTGCCTTTGAAAGTATGCGATGCAAATACCTGATGGCATCCGGCATCATCACAAGCTTGTCCCTGTATTTCCACCTCTACGGTATAATCTTTATCAGTGGGAATAAGCTTTTGGGTGAATGTAACTGAACCTTCGTAAAAATGCTGGTCAACTTCAAATATATCGTCGAATTCCTTATGATAAGGTTTGTTAGCCACAGGCTCGCCTACGGTTTTACAACCTTTTGTGTCAAAATAAAAAACCAATGGATTTGAACCTCCGGGCGGGTTATCGATGGAAAACATATGAAAACCTGAAGCTATATCGGCTTTCATTTCTAAAGACGGATGATCTGTCTTATCATCTATAAGTTTAAAGCTCCAGCTTACTACATCTGCTGCGTATGAGAATATCGGCAATAATAATCCGATGATCCACAATACTTTTTTCATGGCAATAGTGTGTTTAAGGTTTGTAAAGTTACTTAAATTAGCCATTACTTCCAATTAAAATTTGATTTGCAAACTGACAATACCGAAGGATTAATCTTAAGAGACGGCAACTTAACAGTCGCCGTCTCTATGTATGTCTAAGCTTTATCAGCTTTTTTTCATCTCTTTAGCCCATGTGTCTTTGAGGCCGATTGTCTTATTGAAAACCGGTTTTTCCTTAGTGCTGTCGGGATCCACAGTATAATATCCTAATCTAGTGAATTGGAAGTGATCTCCGGGTTTTAAGTTGTGAGCACCCCAAGGTTCTAATTTCACACCTTCTCTTACCACTAAGGAATCAGGATTTAGAAGATCTCTGAAGTCTCCTTCTTCAGCTCCCGGATTTTCCACTGAGAAAAGGCGGTCGTAATCCCGGACCTCTATGTCTACAGCTGTAGGCACTGAAACCCAGTGAAGAGTTCCTTTTACTTTTCTATCACTTCCCGGGAGGCCGCTTCGAGTTTCCGGATCATACTCAGCATAAATTTCCTCAATTTCTCCTTTATCGTTTTTCTTTACGCCGGTGCATTTGATTATATATGCACCTTTTAGACGAACCTCCTTATCCGGTGACAGACGGAAGAATTTCTTAGGCGGATTTTCCATGAAATCCTCACGTTCTATCCATAGCTCACGTGTAAACGGCATCTCATGTTTCCCCTCGGAAGGATTCTCGGGATTGTTTTCAATTTCCACCATTTCGGTTTTACCCTCCGGATAATTGGTAAGGATCAATTTCACCGGATTCACAACGGCGCTGACACGAGTGGCTCTTTTGTTCAGATCTTCTCTGACAGAATGTTCCAGGAGCTCGATATGGTTCAGGGCTTCATATTTAGTATATCCGATTCTATTCACGAAATCTTTGATGGCTTCCGGTGTATATCCTCTTCTTCTTAAACCACAAAGAGTCGGCATCCGCGGGTCATCCCATCCGTTCACTAACCCCTCTTTTACCAATTGTAATAGCTTCCGCTTGCTCATCACGGTATAGGTAAGATTCAAACGGTTGAATTCTATCTGTCTGGGGCAGTAGGAATCATCGGCAAGTTCGTTAACGAAATATTCATAAAGAGGACGATGAGGCACGAATTCCAATGTACATATGGAATGAGTCACACCCTCGAAGAAGTCGCTTTGTCCATGGGCGAAATCATACATCGGATAAACTTTCCAGGTATCACCGGTGCGCCAATGAGGCGTTTTGATTATTCTATATATGATGGGGTCACGGAAATGCATATTGCTGTTGGCCATATCAATCTTAGCTCTGAGCACCATGCTACCCTCTTCAAATTCACCTTTGTTCATTCTTTCGAAGAGGTCGAGATTCTCTTCTATGGGACGATCCCGATAAGGTGAATTTGTTCCCGGTTCCGTAGGCGTACCTTTTTGTTGTGCAATCTGTTCGCTTGTCTGTTCATCCACATAAGCCTTTCCTTCCTTAATCAGGCGTATAGCGAAGTCATAAAGCTTAGGAAAATAATCGCTTGCATAGTAAAGTCGATTTTCCCAGTCGTAACCAAGCCATTTGATATCCCTCATAATGGAATCTACATATTCTGTATCTTCTTTTTGTGGATTAGTGTCATCAAAACGAAGATTGCATGTGCCGCCAAATTTTTCTGCAGCTCCGAAATCCATTATTATAGCTTTTGCATGACCTATATGAAGGTATCCGTTAGGTTCGGGCGGGAATCGCGTATTTAGACGTCCTCCGTTTTTACCTGCTGCCAGGTCGTTTACAATTTCCTGCTCTACAAAATTCAGACCTCCGGTATTTTCGTTGGAGATTTCCGTTATTTTCTCTTCCATAACAAACCTGATTTTCTGAATGCAAATTTAATACAATAACTTGAGATTATTCGGATTTATCTTTTTTATCCATAATTTTGCATAGATGAATTATCCCTTTTTTCTGGCTCAACGGCTCTCTCTGGGTAATGATGGCCGTCGTATGTCTCCGGCTGTAGTTGTTGCAATTATGGCTATAGCTATAGCAGTGGCAGTTATGATAGCCTCCCTCGCGATTGTTTTAGGGTTTAAGAAGGAAATAAGGGATAAGGTAGTAGGATTTAACGGCCATATATCTATTTACAGGTTACCATCTTCTATTGAAGACGATAACCTTATATCCATGGATGATTATTTGAGAAGCACCTTTGAGGACTTCGATTTTATTAAGGATTACACACCCCAGGCAGCAATCCCGGCTATTCTAAAGACTTCAGAAGATTTTAAAGGCACCTATCTTCGAGGATTGAGCGGGCAAACTGCTGTGGAATATATCAGAAAAAATCTTGAAGAAGGAGAAGTCCCGGATTATAAAGATGAGACGCAACACAACCGGATATTGATAAGCCGTCTTGCGGCAAATCAGTTGCAATTGAATACCGGCGACAAAATAGACACCTATTTTATTTCTGATGATATTAGAGTGAGAAGACTGGAAATTGCCGGAATTTATAACACTCATTTTGATCAGTATGATGACGTGATTATTTTCGGAGCTATGCCACTTATTGCCAAATTGGGAAATCTTCCCGAAAATACAGGCACTTATGTAGTGGTGCATGTAGATGATTTCGATAAAATTGCTGATTACACGGCTCTTTTACAACAGAAGTTTAATGAGGATATGGCTTATGGAAATACATCTTCTTTCTATCGAACTGATAACGTTCTCTCTCAGGGAAGAGGTTTTTTCAGCTGGCTGAGCCTTCTTGACACCAATGTCATAGTTATAATTATCCTGATGATGGTAGTGGGATGCATCACCCTTATTTCCGGAATGTTAATCATTATTCTGGAAAGGAAGAAATTCATTGGTTTGATGAGAGCTTTAGGAGCCTCTACTTCAAAAATCCGGAATATCTTTATTTATATGGCAGTTAAAATCTCTTTTATAGGAATATTGATAGGGGATTTTGTGATTTTGTGGTTATTGTTTTTCCAAGACAAATATCATTTTCTTCATCTTGATGCAGATTCATATTATATAGACTTTGTGCCGGTGTATCTTCCGGCTTGGATTGTAGTGGCATTAAACGCGGGGGTATTGTTGGTTACTTATTTAGTATTGGTATTGCCTTCGCGTTTTGTGGGAAAAATCTCACCGGCTGAATCCCTGCTCAATGATTAATTATTCCACTTCTGATTTTCTCTACTAATTTCCTACTGTCAAATTACGGGTTATTCTCATATATTTTTTTTAGATTGAGATTAAAAAAGATTATGAGAACCAGAACTCTTAAATCATTTCTTTCTATCTTCAATGAAAGGATAGAATATCTCAGACAAAGCAATAAATTTGGAACAGCCCTCAATTACAACCGTGCTAAAAATTCACTCCAGAAATATGTAGATAACCATAATGCCGGTGATGAAAAACTGACAGCCTCATTTATAGAAAGCTATGCGGCATATCTCTCTCAGAACGGGCTGGTGAGAAATTCAATTTCTTTTCATATGAGAATAATACGTGCCGTTTATAATAAAGTGTCAACCACGAGCGATTCTTTGCCTTGTGATATATTCAGAAACGTTTATACAGGGGTGGATAAAACCGGCAAAAGATGTATAGACAGCCAAGTACTTGCATCTTTTTTGAAACTGGAACTTTATCAATATCCTGATCTTGAACAAGCCCGCGACCTTTTCTTTTTCAGTGTCTATGCCAGGGGAATGGCCTTTGTAGATATTGCTTTTCTTAAAAAATCAAATATCAAAGGAAATGATATAGTGTATCAGAGAAGAAAAACGGGGAAACTCATGCGAATAAAAATAGAATACGAAATGCGTCTTATCCTCAACCGTTATCTTTCGCAAAGTCATAAAAGTGATTACGTATTTGATATTCTCAAACCCAATTGCAGGGAATCCCTTTATCATCAGTACCTGAATGCTTTGAGCTGTTATAATTACCGCCTTACGCGCATTTCGGAGATGTTGGGACTCGACCGGTCTTTAAGTTCCTATACAGCTCGCCATACCTGGGCTACCTTAGCTTACAAGTGCTCTATACCCCTTTCTGTGATATGTGCCGGGATGGGTCATTCCTCCGAACGCATCACACGAATATACCTTTCAAGCATTGACGATGATAGAATAAATATTGCTAATAGAATGGTATTAGACCGGATGCTTGGAGAAAAACAAAAGCCAATAAAAGTAGGTGTAACACGTTATAAAAAAGAAAAAGGTCTGCTTGAAGTTTCAAACTGACCTTTTTTGGAGGTGCCAACCAGATTCGAACTGGTGTCAACGGTTTTGCAGACCGGTACCTAACCACTCGGACATGGCACCATTACTTAGGATGGATATCCTTTGCGGATGCAAATTTATAAAAGAATTATTAATTTTGCAAAATAAATTTCATCCCATTCACAATCCCCTTTTATATCAGGAATATTATGAAAAAGATTATAATGAAAACTTTACCCTTATTTTGCCTTATGTCTGTTGTGACCGATTCACAAGCCGGCACTTCAAATCCACTACTGTCAAATTCCAATCTTCCTTATGAAGCTGTGCCTTTCGACAGAATCACGGTAGCCGACATGGAAGAAGCTGTGATTGAAGGAATCAAATTGCAAAAAGAGGAACTGGAATTTATAGCCAATAATCCGGAAGATCCCACTTTTGAAAATACTATTGCTGCATATGACCGAAGCGGAGAAGTGTTGAACAGGGCCATTCTAGCTTTATCAAACCTCGAGTCGGCTTTGGGTGACACTGCAATCATGAATGCAATGGCAAAAGTCACCCCGGAACTTTCACACCATTCCACAGATATTCTACTAAACCATAAATTGTGGGAGAGAATAAGAAAGGTGCACGATACAAAAGGTGAAAGAAAGGATCTGAGCCCCGAGGCATTAAGACTGATTGATGAGACTTACAGAAGCTTTGCCGAAAGCGGAGCCAATCTTGAAGGAGAAAAGAGAGAGAAATACCGTGACATCAACCGACGTCTTTCAGATCTTACCGTGAAATTCGGTCAGAACATCACTAACGAATTGTCAAGTCCGGAAAGAAGGTTGTGGGTTAATGTTGCCGATACAGCAGGAATTCCGGAAGATGTGAAGACTGCGGCAAGAATTGAAGCGAAGGCAGCTCTGGAGGCCGATGGTAAACCCGATGATGAATCGTTATATCTTTTCACTGTCTTTAGCCCTTCTTATACTCCGTTTATGAAATATGCCGATAATCGGGCCTTGAGAGAAAAGATGTATAAAATATATAATTCACGGAACCGTGGAGGTGAATACGACAATACAGTTGTACTCAAAGATATAGCAAACACGCGTCTGGAGCTGGCTCAACTCATGGATAAGAAAAATTTCGCCGAATATCAGTTGCAAGGCACCATGGCCGGAACACCTGATAATGTAATGAATCTGCTGGAACAACTGAGGGTGAACTACACCGAACCAATGAAGGGCGAACTGGTAGAAATTGAAAACTATGCAAGACAAACCCAAGGAAACGATTTCAAATTAATGCCATGGGACTACAGTTATTGGGCGAATAAGCTTAAAAACGACAAATATGCCTTCAATGATGAGGATATGAAGCCGTATTTCGAGCTTAACAATACTATTGACGGAGTTTTGGGGCTGGCTACAAGATTATATGGATATACATTCAAGGAAAATAAGGAACTGCCCGTCTATCATCCGGATGTAAAGGTTTTCGAAGTTTATGAAGACGACGGTAGTCTTTTGGGGCTTCTATATGCAGATTTCTATTACAGGGCCGGAAAGGCTCCCGGAGCATGGATGACAGAATTCCGTGGTGAGACAAAAGATGATTCAGGCAACCGGAAAGTACCCTTGATTTCCATTGTAACTAATTTTTCCAAACCCGTGGGAGATGAGCCCGTATTGCTGACACCCTATGAAGTGGAGACTTTCCTTCATGAGTTCGGTCACGCATTACACGGTCTCTCATCACAAGCCATCTATGGCTCGTTGAGCGGGACCAATGTATATCATGATTTTGTGGAACTCTTCTCTCAATTCAATGAGAACTTCCTTACTGAGAAGGAATTTTTAGATGGTTTTGCACGCCATTACCAGACCGGAGAAAAGATGCCGGAAGAATTGATAGAGAAATTTATGTCGAGCAATCAGTTTGGAGCAGCCTATGCCTGTATGCGACAGTTAGGATTCGGTTACCTCGATATGGCCTATCATGGAATTGAGCAACCATTGGGAGATGAAGTAAGTGTAGATGCTTTTGAAAAAGAAGCTCAGGATCCGGTTAGAGTGTTTGAAGTTGTGGAAGACTGCGTTACTTCGCCCTCATTCGGACATATCTTCTCCGGTGGATACGCAGCTGGATATTATGGATATAAATGGGCCGAAGTGCTCGATGCGGACGCATTTGCTGCGTTCAAGGAAGAGGGAGTCTTTAATCCGATGCCGGCTAAAAGGTTCAAAAAAATGCTTCAAAGCGGAGGTACAGTTGACCCCGGAGTATTGTACCGGGAGTTCCGTGGAAAGGATGCGACCGTAGATGCTCTTTTACAGAGAGATGGCATAAAAGGCGGTATAAAAAGCGGTTTAAATAAGGAATAAATTTGTTTTACCGGATAATTTTTCATATCTTTACGAAGTTAATATAAGAGGATCCTAATAAAAAACTGTCCTTTTATACTTAAAATATTTGGGGAAAAAGAGTTAGAGAGAAACACAAACCTAATAATTAATGAAAAAGACTATCCTATTAAATTCCGCGCTGGGAATGATGGCTGTGACCATAGTAGCCACATCGAGTCAGCCGGCGGTTGCGTCCTATTCCAAGGTTAGCCGTGAATCGTATTTCACCCAGAAGAGAAATGAGGTGAAACCCGTACGCCCGTTCAGAGGCAAGAAAGTATGGAGTGTAGATGCACTTGCACAGACCAGCAATCTTATACCATTAGAAGAACGCAATGCCGCCATTCAAGAACCTGTAACCAATTTCAGGGATTTAGTGTATTATGACTATCTGGAGGGTCCGGATGGTAAAACCTGGTTCTACACAGCAGAATATGAGGTAGAATCAGTCGAAGTGAGCGAATGGTATTCCGAAAATGATATCAAGTCTTTCAAATTTGATATCTACAATGAGAAATTGGAAAAAATCGGTACCGTTAGCGATAAGATAGAACTTGTGGGTAATGAAACAAAAACTGTGAGCGTAGTGCTTGACCCGGCTGTTTCATACACATTCTTCAATGATGACGCCAATCCTGAAGTGATGGTGTATATAGCGGTAAACACCGATGAATTTGTAAATAATTATTACAATAAGATTTACTCAGTCGGTGGAGAGAAAGATGCCGAAGGTTATGACAAGATGTTATTCAATATCCCTGGAAGATGCGTAGATGCCGTCAATATATCCAATACCCCGGGCGAAGAGAATTTCTATTTCACTTTCGCAGGTGACTACTCTGTGGATCTTGACGGTGAATATGATTCTTATGTTGACTTCCTGAACGCCTATTATCAGCCTATTACAACGTACGGAAAAGCAGTGGATGAAAAGGGACCTCAGGTAGTATACAACAAGAATATATTTATGTCTAATATTCCGGGAGATACCACGGATGGAATATATTTCATAACCAAACCCTGGAATGGAACGGTTTATATTATTTATTCCTACTATGAGAAGCCTTATTTCATCGATCCGACAGGAATGGCCCAGAATGAGGATCCAACTCCCGACAACTCTCTTATTATAGAGGTTATCGCCCTGGATGGAGATAAAGCAAAAGATGTTTCAACTACAAAAATACCTGTGGTTCAGATACCGTCAGATGATCAGTTGATGTATAGTTTTTACAGTATAGGTTCCGTAGCATGGAAAGATGACGTTGATATGATTGTTAACGGTAGTCCAAGTGCCCCGGCATTCATTGTGGCAAGAGACGTTATGAACGCTGCCACATATGAAGAACTAATATCAGATTACTCAATTTATGGTAACGACGGAAAACTTATTAAAGAAGTAGCAAACGGTACTGATGGCATCGTACTATATGAGACTGAAGAAAATAAGGAACCGGTTGCCTTGTTCGTTACTATGGAAGAGGGTACATACTGGTTTAACGTTTACGGACTTTATTCCGGCACTCATTTGCTGAGCATCGATCAGTACAATAATGGAGATTCTTTATCAGCTTCTACTAATCGTGTAAAAGATAAAGACGGAAATTACAAGTATGTATTCGTTATGACTTATTATGATGAAGATGAAGAAGGTAACGAATATATCCGTGTGGCATGGTATAATGAAGACGGAACCTTAGACCGAATCGACCCGATCAATATGGGTAAGGATGTGATGGCCGGTTCTGTAAATATCTTTGGAGAATGTCTGAATCCGTATCTTTATGACGATGACGATGCCATGGAATATGCTGTATTGGTTAAGAGAATCAATGGTCCGGCCACACGTGATGAATTTATTGTGGTAGATGATAACGGTAAATGGTATGCTCACTTCTCTGAAGATGATGGCAAAGGAGATCCCAGAATCTTTACTATAGTTCCCGGTGAAACAAATTACCTCTTGATGGCATACGACGGTTTTGACGGATATAATCTGGATATGTATGCATTGCCATTTGTAGGTGCTTCCGAGGATGACCCCAACACTGCTGTTGATTTCATTGAAAATGATAATATCAAGGTTACTCTTTCAGGAAATGTAGTTTCAGCTCCCGGTTGCAAGATCGAGGTATTCACATCGACAGGTCTTCGTGTGGCTAATGGCAATAACGAGGTATCTCTGAACAATCTTACAAACGGTGTTTATATCATCATGGCTAACGGCCCTGACGGAAATAAGACAGTATTTAAAACAAACAAACGTTAAATAGAAAAAGAATGACTGAGGAATGCCTTTAAAAGAGGTATTTCTCAGTTTCACATTAAACATGAGAATAACTAACCCAAATTATTAACTAAAATTTTATCGGATGAAAAAATTTTATTTCTTAATGCTCGCAACATGCATGGCAGGGGTTTCAATGAGTGCCCAGACATTAGTCGGCACATATGATTTGAATCTTCAGCAAGTGAATATTGCGGGTCAAAATGTTGGATCAGCTGTTACAGCAAGCGTAAACGTTTACGAAAACGAAGACGGATCTTACTCTATCAGTGAAGCTGATGGTGGAAACTATTTCAAAGGATTGACTATTCCTTTCACTTACAATGAAGCTTCAAAAATGGCTGAATTTAAAGCTGAATATTATGGTCAAACGGCTGAAACTGAAGACCTTGAATTTCCTTATATCTGGTCATCAGCTGCAGTTCTTGACTTAACTGAATCTATTCCATTTGAACCTCAACCCACTTATTCAGCCACTTTTGATGTAAATAGTGGATTTACATTCCCTGAGTATGCTGGTATTGCTTGGTGGTTAAGTGATAGTGATGATTCCTTTAACCCCGCAGATCTTTATTTAGGTTTCGAGGTATTGTCAGCATCATCAACTCCTAATGTTGGACAGTATGCCAATCCTAACATTGTAGGTGAATGGACAATCACATTGAATGGACATTACATTGGCGAGTGGTCAGCAGGTGAATTTTCTGAAGTTTTCAACGCTACTTTGGATGGTGATGTAGTTACATTCGAAAGCACTGAAAGCCAGTATAACATCGTAGCTGAATTTACAGCTCAGAACATTCTTACATTTAAGAAAGTGGCAGTTGTGGAAGCTTTGAGTAGCACATATCAGGTTCCTTATATTAATAATTCAGGAACTGATGATGTTGAGGATTTGGAAGCTGATGTAGTAGAATCATTTAATGCTACTTACAATCCTACAGCAGGCACTATCACTTTCCCGGCAAAGGCAGGCTTATTATATGGATTATTTAATAGTTCAGGGGTTTTAAGCTATTGGGACGATGCTTTTGATTTGGTTTCAGCTAAAGGTGCTCCCGTTGAAGAACCCGTTTACGGTGACCAATCAATCGAAGGAAACTGGAACTTCAAATTGGACGGCCACTACAATGGTGATGACAGCATAGGCGAATTTAACAGTGAATACGATGCAACTCTTGATGGCAACACCGTTACTTTCACTTCACTTGACAGCCAGTTCAATATTGTAGCTGAATTCACTTCAGCAACCAATCTGAGCTTCAAAGCGTGTGCAGTTATGCCTTCTGTTACTGAATTTGGAGATCCGGTTGAAAAGGTATTATGGCAATTCCCGTATGTAAATGTTGACGGAACTGATGTTATCACAGAACTTGACTTTACTTCATTCGGCGCTACATACAATCCTTCAGACAACTCAATCACAATCAATGGTGAAAATGTAGGTATCGCTTACAGATATCTTGATACCGAGACAGGATTATACGGAGATTGGGAAGACGCGTTCGATGTATTGTCAGCTGCCATGACAACAGCTCCTGAAGAACAAATATATGCGGATCCCAACATCGTTGGTGAATGGGACTTCACATTGAATGATATCTATGCCTCTGAACCGAAGGGTGAATTCACTGAGACACTGAATGCTACTCTCGACGGTAACACAGTTACATTCGAAAGCACTCTGAGTCCGTATAATATCGTAGCTGAGTTCACATCACCTACAGTATTGTCATTCAAGAAAGTTCAGGTTGGTCCTTCAGAAATCGAAGATGACGGTGATATTATTCCTATCCAGAACCCATTGTGGCAATCTCCTTATGTAAATGTTGATGGACTTACTGATATCAGCAAGTTGACCGAACAAGTATTCATCGCAGAATATAATCCGGAAGAGGGAACAATCAAGTTCATGGAAGACACCGGTTTGAGATATGGTAACTTCAACGCACAAGGAGAATTGGTAAATACTTGGCTTGATGCATTTGACTTTGTAACAGCAACAAAGGCTGAGAATAACAACTTCGCAAATGAAGCTATCGTAGGCGACTGGGATATCACACTTGACGGTGCATATCTTGGTGATGAATCAAAAGGTAAGTTCACAGAAACAATGAAAGCGACTCTCAACGGTAACACAGTTACATTTGAAAGTCCTATGAGTGAATATAATATCGTAGCTGAATTCACAGCTGAAAATACCTTGACTTTCAATCAGGTAGTTGTTGGCGATAACACAGCTTCTTATTATTCATTATATCAGAGCCCATACGTTAATACAACAGGTACTGATGATATGACAGCTCTTACAATGGAATCATTCACAGCTACATTTGATCCATCTGCAGGAACTATCACCTTCCCGGCTAACAGCGGTTTGAGATATGGCTATTTCGCTAATGAAACAATGGAACTGGATGAATGGATGGATGCATACGACTTCGTATCAGCAGTTAAGACTTCATCATCACCGGAAGAGGGAGAAGTTTCAGGTGTTATGACAGCTACTTTGGCAAATGGTGAAACTGCTACATGGAATGTAACAGCAGAATTTGCAGACGACAGCGTAACTATCTATAACTTCGCAGGTCTCGATGCAGTTAAGTTCTCATACGATCTCTCAACGGGTGGTATTGCTTCAGAAGAAGAAACTCCTTCATCAGTAGTAGAAGATGCAGAAGGCTATTCAACTACATACTACTATGCAAGTGTTGAAACAGAGGAACTCATGCTCACCGGTACAATTGAAAATGACAAGGTTAACAACAAGACTATCCTCAATATCGCAACTTGGGGAGAAGCAACTGAGGTTGACGGTAAGTTGTCATTCATCAATGAGTACAAGAACACCGTTGTAACTCTTGGTTCAGCAGTTCCCGGCACAACAGCAATCGATTCAATCGGCAGCGAAGTGTTGTCAGGAGAAAAGGTTATCTATGACCTCCAGGGTCGCAGAGTAAATAATCCTTCAAAGGGAATCTACATCATCAGACAAGGAGACAAAGTATCCAAAGTGATGATCAACAATTAAGAAAAAGTAGCTGAGAAATCAGTGAAATAAAATTGAATGTATCAGGGGAAGAGCCTCAGCGCACTTCCCCTGATTTATTATATAGAGAAGTGTAGTGTCGGAATTACCTCCCGAATATGCTTCAACATTGATACCGTCACGACGTAAAGAATGGCCGATACGTGCAGCGAGACGGCTTTTCCCCCTCATATCTTTTCCTACTAAGGCCACAGCGGCCAATTGGTCTTTAATCGGGTTTAGAAAAATAAGACCTTGAGATATTTCCGGTGCGAATTCTTTTTTCAGCATTTCAATTGACTCCGTAGCATCGGCAGCTGTCACGGCAAAATTAAGTTCGGAAGCAGGATCAGGATTGGCAACAGGAATAATCCTTACGGCCTGTTTTGATAAGGAATTGAAAGCTCTTTGACTCAGATTAATAATTTCTTGTCCCTCTTTTATACGGATAGTTATAAGAGCCACGTCTTTAAGGGCCGTTACACCCTTTACTTCCATATCTTCAGGAAGAGTCTGGTCGGTTATAAGGGTGCCGGGAGCACCCGGATTAAATGTGTTTAGAATCTTTATAGGAATATTGTTATGGAATACCGGATATATGGTTGGAGGATATATCACCTTGGCACCAAAGTTACATAGTTCCATACTCTCATTAAATGTGAGATGATCTATAATCAGGGCATCCTTAACGATTCGTGGATCTGCTGTCATAAAACCATCGACATCGGTCCATATTTCCAGGATTTTTGCATTAAGTGCGGCAGCAATAAGAGCTCCTGTATAGTCACTTCCCCCACGTCCTAAATTAGTGATCTCTCCGGTAGTGGAATCTGTGGATATAAAGCCGGGCACAATAGCTTTTTCATTTTTTCTCATACCGGCAAAAGTATCCTTAATGAGCCGGTCTGTCAGTTTACGGTCGGCAATATTTTTACCATACCATTTTTCAGTCTTGATGAAATCCGGTGAATAATATCTTTGACCATTATCTACAATAGCAGCCACTATTACAGACGACATTCGTTCCCCGAAACTTACTATAAGGTCGAGGGTGTTCTGGTGCAGTTTGCGTAACAGAAACACACCTTCATAATTTCTACGTAGTCCTTTAAGCTGGCTCGATACTCTCTCTACCACCGAAGTTTTTTTATCTTCCGGTACCAACTCCTCTATGATATGAAAATGACGGCGTGCCATATCGTTCATCTCTGAAATCCATGCTCCATCTCCTTTTGCCGCCATGTTTGCCGTGGCAATAAGACGGTCGGTCAATCCTCCGAGAGCGGAAACCACCACGATTGCCTTTCCCGGTATACTTTCAACGATATTTTTAACGTTTCTGAGACTTTCTACAGTACCTACGGAAGTGCCGCCAAATTTCAATACTTTCATAAAATATTATCTTATTTAATATTTCGAGGAGTGTTGATTGTTATAATTGTAAAGATACAGAATAAGATGGATATAAAGGATTTGCTATTTTCAAGTTTACCTGCAGCCGATCCACATATGGGGTCGCTGCTTATAGCCGAGCCCCTGATGGACGATAAATATTTTTCACGCTCAGCCATCCTCGTATTAGACGAACCGGAAGAGGGAGGTCATTTCGGATTGATTCTCAATAAGCCCACAGAGATGACTCTTAACGATTTGATGCCGGAATGGGAAGACGGCAAGCGTGTTCCTGTTTTCTGCGGAGGGCCGGTAGATCTCCAGAGGATGTTTTTGCTTCATACTTTAGGTGAGCGGCTCGGATCCAACACGGAAGTCTTGCCCGGAATTTACGTCGGAGCCGATTTAGACAAGATAATCGACTACATAGACAATGGAGGAGAGGTTGATGGCAAGATCCGCTTCTTTTTAGGGTATTGCGGATGGTCACCGGGACAGTTGTCGGCCGAACTTAACGGGAAGACCTGGGGCGTAAATTCCCTTCCGCAATGCGAAAATCTCCTGAAAGGTGAAGGCCTTGAATACTGGAGCCGTGAAGTAAAGGATCTTGGTGAAGACTACCGGAGTTGGTTAGTAGTTCCTCCAAACCCTTCGTTTAATTAACACTCTTCAGGGGTCAGTTTTTTTGTGAAGATCTTCATTGTGGCAAATTTGCCGTCGGGAGTGCTCAACCATTCATCAAGGTTGCCTTTCAACTGATACCCTCGATTAAGGAAAAGTTTTTCCGCTGTGACATGGGAGTCTTCCACCTTTGCCCCGAGTTGATGTAGATGAAGATTATTATGAGCATAATCTTCAATCAGTTGTATAGTTTCGTCAGCATATCCTTTTCCCCGGAATTCTTTGCAAATATAAATACCAATGAAAGCTCTCTGATGACGTTGAGAAACTTCATAAAGATCCACAATACCGACCGGTTGATTACTCCCCTCTTCAGTGATAATCAGTCTTAACTGGCCGGCAGTAAAAGGATCGGCGTCATAATTGAGTGCATAATCCCTGAGAATCTTTCTTGAAAGGGGAGCGATAGTATCGCTATAGCGCCATGCCTGGGCATCGTTTTCCACTTCATACATGAAGTCGGCATCTGAAGGTTCCAGCGCTCGAAGATGAAGGCGGTTTGAATGAAGCATGTTTAATTTTGTTTGTTCGTTAATCGATAATTGTTGAAGTTTTGTCTTAAACTTTAAACCTTAGATTTTAACTGAATGGAATACGGTTTTGAATAGATTTGCCAAGTGTCAGCTCATCGGTGTATTCCAGTTCGTTTCCCACACTGAGACCTCTTGCAAGCATAGTGACCTTCACAGGAGAATCCTGTAGTTTGCGAAATATATAGAAGTTGGTGGTATCTCCTTCTATTGTAGGACTTAAGGCCAGAATCACTTCTTTTATATCCTCCGTTCTCACTCGTTCTATAAGACTTTCAATTTCTATATCGGAAGGAGCGATTCCATCCAGAGGAGAGATCAGACCCCCCAGCACATGGTAAAGCCCGTGGTGCTGACGGGTGGCCTCTATTGTTATTACGTCTTTTACATTTTCCACAACGCATACAATAGACTGATCGCGTCGGGAATCATTGCAAATAGGGCATGTAGTTTCTTCAGAAATATTATGACATCTATGGCAATAAGATATTTTCTCCCTCATATCGATAATTGCCTGTCCGAGTTCTTTAGCCTCTCCGGGTTCTCGTCTCAATAAATGAAGTGCAAGTCGTAAGGCAGTCTTCCTTCCTATTCCGGGAAGCTTCGATAACTCTGACACGGCCCTTTCCAACAGTTGAGAGTTGAATCTCGTTTCCATACTGCAAAGTTATATTAACTTTTGAAATATAAGGTTATGATTGCTATTTTTGTAGATAAAATAAGGTAAAGAAAAAATGATAGAATATATAAAGGGAGAACTTACGGAACTTTCACCGACTTATTGTGTAATAGAAAGCGGTGGAGTAGGGTACGGAATGAATATAACTCTCCTCGATTATGATGCTTTAAAAGACTTGCAGAATCAGGGGGGAGTAAAGATGTTTATCCATGAGTCAATAAGAGAAGATTCCCACGATTTGTATGGTTTCCGTGACAAAAGTGAGCGCGAAGCTTTCAGAATGCTGATAGGGGTGAGTGGTGTTGGTCCAAACACTGCACGTCTGATTTTGTCGTCACTGACAGTAGACCAACTACAAGGCGCCATATCAGGAGGTAACGAGCTCCCCCTAAAGGCCGTGAAAGGAATAGGTGGGAAGACTGCGCAAAGAATCATAGTAGATTTGAAAGATAAAATAAAGGGCACGGGCACATCGTTAAATTTAAGTGTGCCAGTGTCCGGAGCTGCTTATGATGATGCTGCAGCTGCATTGGTGATGTTAGGTTTCACTATGCAACAGAGTCAGAAAGTATTGTCAAGAATATTCAGTAAAGAGCCGACATTGAGCACAGAGCAAGCTATAAAGCTTGCGCTCAAGATGCTCTAAGATGGCAGGCCGAAGAAACGGAAAAACCTATCTTCTAAAATTGCTTTTTACGGTGACCGCTCTGTCGGCTGCCGGTATCTTCATGTATGCACAGTATCTTAAGAGCGAACTTGCCCCACCCCCGGCTTATATCCCAGAATATTTAGACGATTCAGAAATTCCTGACAGTGTTTTTCTGCCCTTACCGGTGCAGACTACCATTCCCATGGAGTATTCCGATTATATGAGCGGAGAGTATGCGGCAGACCTATCTACCCCGGCAAATGTAACAATGGAACCCATTTATGATCCGGAGACAGGGATGTATATAATGCATAGTCGTGTTGGAGGTCTCGATATCATTACTCCGTTCATGATGACCCCCTCTGAATACAACAATATGGTGAACCGTAACGAAATGTTCGGTTATTTCCAGCAAAGAAATTCAGAAATCTTCGAAAAACCTGAACGGCAGCCTTTCAATGTGCTTGACATGAATTTCTCCATCGGACCACTGGAAAAGATTTTCGGTCCCGGAGGAGTAAGACTTACAACACAAGGATCGGTTCAACTTTCGATGGGTATCAAAAGCAACAAGACCGACAATCCCTCCCTTTCATTGAAATCAAGGCGTAAAACTTATTTCAGTTTTGACCAGAAAATCCAGGCCACAATAGGAGCCAGTGTGGGTGATAAACTGAAATTCGATATGACCTATAATACTGATGCAACCTTTGATTTCGATTCAAAAAACCTTAAGCTCAATTATGAAGGTAAAGAAGATGAAATCATAAAAAGCATAGAAGCCGGTAATGTAAGTATGACTACGGGATCAAGCCTCATTCGAGGTGGTACTTCTCTATTTGGTATGAAGGCCAAGCTTCAATTCGGAAAGTTAACTTTAACCGGCCTTGTCAGTCAACAGAACAGTGAATCCAAAACAGTGAACACCCAGGGAGGTGTACAGACCACCAAGTACTCGATTAAAGCCGACGATTATGACGAGAACAGGCATTTCTTCCTGGCTCAATATTTTTACGACAATTATGATGAATTTGCTTCCAAACTTCCCCACGTATCATCAGGGATCAATATAACAAGGGTGGAAGTTTGGGTAACAAACAAGAGCGGATACTATGATGAAGCCCGAAACTTCGTGGGCTTTATGGATATTGGAGAGAACACCCGTCTTGCCAGCGATTACTGGATCCCTAACTACAGCTTCAACAATCCTTCCAACAGATCAAACAATCTTCTGGATGTAATAAAAAGTGAATATCCCGGAGCCAGAAATATCAATAGCGTTACTCAGGCATTGGAACCGTTGCAGACTTACGGTATCACCGGAGGAAGGGATTTTGAAAAGGTGGAGAGTGCAAGATTATTGAAATCTTCAGAATATTCTTTAAACAGCACCTTAGGTTATATCTCACTAAAGTCGGCCATAGGAAATGATGAGGTTCTGGCTGTAGCATATGAATACACATACAACGGCCAGGTATTTCAGGTAGGTGAATTTTCGAGCGATATCACGACTACTTCCGATTGTCTTTATCTAAAGATGCTTAAGGGTACCACAGTATCTCCAAAGCTACCGGCCTGGAAACTGATGATGAAAAATGTGTATTCTTTAGGAGCATATCAGCTGCAAAGAAAGAATTTCAAACTCAATATAAAGTTTCTGAGCGACACTACAGGAGTTGAGATAAACTATCTGCCGGTAGGTGACTTGGCAAATCAGTCTTTGCTTCAGGTAATGAACCTTGACCGTATAGATTCCAATCAGGAATCTAATCCTGACGGTTTTTTTGATTTTATTGAAGGTTACACGGTGCAGAGCACAAACGGTAAGATAATATTTCCTGTAGCAGAGCCATTCGGATCACATCTTGAAAGAAAGATAGGTTCTCCTGCAATTGCCCAGGAATATGTCTATAAAGAACTATATGACTCAACCCTTACGGTAGCCAGGCAGTTTGCTGATAAAAACAAGTTCTCGCTAAGCGGAGAATATCAAGCATCCAACGGAGCCACAATACGGCTGAATGCCATGAATGTTCCCAGGGGTTCGGTTGTAGTTATGGCCGGTGGAGTTGTTCTTACTGAAAACAGTGACTATACGGTTGATTACAGTATGGGTATAGTGACTATCACCAATCAGAGTATCATAGATTCAGGAACTAATGTGAGCGTGACTTTAGAGAACCAGTCACTTTACAGCATGCAGAGAAAGACCTTGATGGGGCTTGACGCACAATATAAGTTCAACAAAGATCTAACTCTCGGCGGAACGATAATGCATTTCTCCGAAAAGGCACTTACTGAGAAAGTGGGAATTGGTGAGGAGCTTGTAAACAATACCATGCTGGGCTTTAACCTGAGCTACAATAAAGAGTTTATGTGGCTCACAAATCTATTGAACAAAGTTCCGACTATCAATGCTGTTTCTCCTTCAGCATTCAGAGTAAACGCCGAATTCGCAACACTTCTTCCTCAGAAACAGAAATCCGGCACAACTAAAGGCTCATCCTATATTGATGATTTCGAAGGTAGCCAGACAGGAGTAGACCTAAGGAATCCTTATTCATGGACTTTAGCCTCCACTCCGTATGATCCGGGGCCTGATGCTCTGTTCCCGGAAGCGGGTCTTTCTAATAATGTGGATTATGGAAAAAATAGAGCACTGCTGGCCTGGAATTATATCGACAGATTCTGGACCCAGAAAAATTCCGACCTTATACCAGGTTATCTACGAAATGACTTGAAACAGCTTTCCAATCCTTATGTGAGGGAAGTAAGGGTAGATGAAATTTATCCGGGCCGTGACGTGCTTTACGGAGAATCCAATTATGTACAGACCTTGAACCTTTCCTTTTATCCAAAGGAGAGGGGTCCATATAACCTTGATGCCGAAAATATCGATGATCTGGGTAATCTTCTCAATCCACAGAAAAGATGGGGTGGCATCATGCGTAAAATGGATAATCCTAACTTTGAGCAGAATAATGTGGAATATCTTCAGTTCTGGCTCCTGGATCCTTTCCTTGATCCGGAGAATCCGAATGAAGAGGGGGGCGATCTGTATTTCAATTTCGGCGAGATCAGCGAGGATATCCTGAAAGATGGAATGAAAAGTTATGAGAACGGTATTCCGGTAGACGGTAATTATAATTTCATCAAGGAGACTAATTGGGGGCGGGTATCAACGCAGACATCTCTTACCTATGCTTTCGAGAATTCCGAGAATGCCCGTGTGCTTCAGGATGTGGGACTCGACGGTCTTCCAAACGTAGATGAATATACATTCAGCTCTTATGCGGAATATCTTGAAAAACTTAAAAACAAACTTCCGGCTACTACAATAGCGGACATGGAGGAGGATCCATTCTCACCAATGAATGACCCGGCAGGTGATAATTATCATTTCTATAGAAGTAATTACTATGATGATGTGAAAGCCGGCATTCTTGACCGTTATAAAAGATATAACGGAGTGGAAATGAACTCTCTTTCTCCGGATCAGAGTGATAATCCTTACTATCAGTCTTCAAGAAGTGTACCCGATGTGGAGGATATCAATCAGGATAATACCTTGAACGAATATGAGAGATATTTCGAATATAAGATATCTATCCGTCCGGAGGATCTTGTTGTAGGTCAAAATTATGTCACTGACAGAAGAGAGAAAGTGGTTACCACAAGAGAGGGCCCTGCTACCACCGTATGGTATCAATTTAAAATTCCTTTGAAGCAACCGGACAAAGTGGTGGGAGATATCAATGATTTCACTACAATAAGGTTTGCCAGAATTTTCATGACCGGATTTAAGGAAGTGACACATCTCAGGTTCGCCACTTTAGAACTTGTAAGGGGTGAATGGAGAAACTATGAATACAGCCTTACCAGCAGAAACGAAAGTCCGGCAGAGGGAGTTCTGGATATGTCGATAGTAAATATTGAGGAGAATGCAGGACGTGATCCCATAAACTATGTATTACCGCCGGATGTGAGTCGCCAGCAGGATCCGGGTTCCACACAGGCCACACAACTTAACGAGCAATCCCTCCAGATGAAAGTTACGGGTCTTCAACCCGGAGATGCCCTGGGTGCTTATAAAAACACGCAGCTCGATCTACGTGTTTACAGGAGGATGCAAATGTGGGTACACGCGGAAGCATTAGTAAACGATGTAACAAATCTTCAGGATAATGACCTTGCTATATTTATCCGGTTAGGTTCTGATATCAAAAACAACTATTATGAATATGAAGTGCCACTGGAGATAACTCCACCGGGATATTACAACAATTATAATTATTCCGACAGGCAGAAGGTATGGCCGATCTCCAATTTCCTTGACTTTCCGTTTGAGGTCCTGACGAATATGAAGGTTGCTCGAAATCATGCTATGAGTTCTCACCAGGAAAATACAGGCTACGGTATTTTATATTCAGGCCCGGATCCCAATAATGAGAAGAATACAGTCAGTGTATTGGGAAACCCAACTCTTAGCGATATCAGGACAATGGTTATCGGTATCAGAAACAAGAGTAACAGCGTGAAAGACGGGGTGATATGGGTTAATGAACTTAGAGTGACCGATTTCAATGAATACGGTGGCTGGGCAGCTAATGTGAATGCCAACCTCACTTTGAGTGATTTGGGTATGGTGAATTTCACAATGCATAAGGAAACTTCGGGTTTTGGAGGAGTTGACCAAGGGCTCACAAGCCGTAGACTTGATGATTATGACCAATATACTGTAGCAGTACAGGGAGACGTTGGAAAACTTTTGCCGGAAAAGGTGAAATTAAATGCGCCGGTGTATTATTCAAAGAGCAATGAAACCACTACACCACGATATAATCCCCTTGATCAGGATATACTCTTAAAAGATGCTCTCAAGGCAGCCACTACAAAACATGAAAAGGATTCAATCAAATCTTTTGCATTGACAAAATCTACTGTGGAAAGTTTCTCTGTGTCTAATTTCAGGTTTGATATCCAGAGTAAGAATCCGATGCCTTGGGATCCGGCCAATTTCCAATTATCTTTCTCATTTAATAAACAAAAAAACCTTGATCCTACAACGGAATATGAAAATACCTTTGATTACCGTGGAAGTTTTCAATACAGTTACAGCCCTTATATAAAACCATGGAAACCCTTTGCTTTTGTATCCGGAAAGAGTAAATCTGCGAAGTTTATCCGTGAATGGGGTATCAACTGGATGTTTAACAATCTGACTTTCTACACCAATATGACCCGTTATTATTACGAGGAACAGACGAGGAGTGAGGTTGACGTTAATTTCCAGTTACCCGTACAAGTGAGCAAGAATTTCTATTGGAACCGACAATTGAACCTTACCTGGAATCTCATTCCATCATTGAATTTTACCTTTGCTAGCAATACTACTGCAAGGATTGAAGAAACATTAGGGGCGGTGAACAGAAAACTTTTCCCGGATAAATATAAAGAATGGAGAGACACAGTATGGTCATCTATAAAAAGTTTCGGAACCCCCTGGAATTACAATCAGACCTTCACCGGGTCTTATAAGGCACCTTTCAACAAGATACCGTTCCTTGACTATTTAACGGGTAGTGTGACTTATTCCTCTACTTACCAATGGGACAAAGGCGCTACTGTAGAAGATCTCTATATGGGGAATTCAATCCAGAATCAGACTTCATGGAATGCAGATGCCAGATTGAATTTTGAGACTTTATATAATAAGAGTAATTATCTGAGGGATGTAAACCAACGGTTCTCGAAGTCTTCTAATAAAAGCATAAACAAAGGGGGGCGAAATACCCGTGGACCTACTTCCAAGAGAGTGGAAAAAGCAGTGACGTTATCACCGGACACTACAACCATGTTTAATCATAACCTGGGAACCAAGGAGATAAGGGTGACTGCTATCAAAGACGGTAAGGCAATGAAAATAGAGACAAGACCGGTAGATGAAAACACGGTAGAGATACTGACTAAAGGTAATGCCTCTATCAAATTGATAGTGAGGGAAGATAAGAAGGAACCCAAGAAATCTTTTACCAGAGATCTTGGAGAACACCTGCTACGCTTTTTAATGATGCCACGAAATCTATCTTTCAGATGGAGAAGTTCTCATTCCCTGATGTTGCCTCAGTTCTCTCCGAATATAGGGGATATATTCGGTCAGAGCACGAGATATGGTGACGGCCTGGCACCAGGATTAGATTTTGCCTTTGGTTTCTATGACGAAAGTTACGTAGAAAGAGCCCTGGAACGTGACTGGCTTCTAACCGGCAACGACCTTACTTCACCGGCTATCTGGAATAAAGGAAAAGAATTCAATTTTGAACTCACTCTTGAACCTATAAGAGGTCTAAAGATTATTCTTACGAGCAACCTTACCGATAACCGGACACAACAAGTACAATTTATGTATGACAACATGCCTAAGAGTCTGAGTGGTTCTTATACTCGCACCCATGTGTCCTTACTAACCTCACTGCGTAACTCCAAAGCTTCCGACGGATATAATTCTGAGGCCTTCAATAAATTTTTAAGTTACATACCTATTATAAGAGACAGGGTAGAGGCTCAATATTCACATACTTTCTATCCTTCAACCGGCTTTATGCAGGATAGTCCCTTAGCAGGTACGCCATATAATCCGGCTCAGGGAAGCGTATTGGAAACCAGTTCCGATGTTCTTATTCCGGCGTTCATAGCGGCTTACAGCGGTTATAATCCCCACAAGGTCACCTTGAAGCATTTCGCCGGCCTGGAATCCATGAGACCAAACTGGAGAATAACCTACGACGGATTTCTGCAGATGGGAAATATGAGTAAATATTTCAAGGCTTTCACTGTGAGCCATGCATATCAGTGCACATATTCTGTGGGAGGATATTCAAGTTATCTAAACTGGGTCGGACTAAACCCAGAAATGGGTTTCCTGATGGATGAACTGACACAGCAGCCAGTGCCATCCTCACCTTATAATATTTCATCGGTAGCAATTACAGAAAGGTTTGCTCCACTGATTGGAGTGAACATGACATTCTTCAATGATATAAGCCTCAATGCAGAATATCGTGACTCCCGGACCCTTAATCTAAATTCTGCTGCAGGTCAGGTAGTGGAAACTACAAGCCGGCAGATAACCATAGGAGCGGGCTGGAAGATTGCTGAATTCAACAAGGTGCTCAAGATAGGAGGAAAACAAACGGGAATAAGCAATGACTTATCGCTGAATCTTGATTTTTCAATGAGCAACAACCAGGCCTTGATAAGAAAAATTGAAACCGCTTACACACAGGCAACAACAGGCACCGAGACTTTCTCGATTAACTTTATGGCAAGCTATCAGTTGAGCAGACGAATAACCCTTTCGGCTTTCTTTGACCATCAGATTAACAATCCTTTAGTTTCAAACAGCTCTTATCCCACCACAAACTCTAATTACGGTATTGCGGTAAATGTTTCCCTGGCCAGATAGCCAAACCTTCACTTCAGAAATTATCTACAATTTTTCGGTAATCGTCTGTGAGCCGGAAAGAATCAAACCAATCAGAGAATTTTTTATAGGAAACAGAATCCGAACTATTGAAGATCCACACCTGAAATTGTGTGAAACTAACCGAACTGTCATAATGTATTCTTGGATTTTTTAATGCTAAATCTTTTGCCACTTTTTCATTTACAACCGCAAAAGGTATATCACCTGATGAGACTTTAAGACAAAGAAGTTCATCAGAAAGTTCGGGATCTTCAACAATATTTATCTCTCCGCCGATCTCTTCCGAAAGATTTCTGAGACGTTGGAGGGCAGAACTTCCTTCAGCCACATACACCGTTTTCCCATTAAGATCTAGAGAAGAATTCACAGCAGCATTTCCGGATACTGAATCTGTTAATTGAACCAACACTAGGCGGTCAAGGAAGATGCTTTCGGATGTCTTATAATTCTTTCTCAGGTTATTGTCTAAAGGAAGGGAAGCCACGATATCAAAAGCTCCATCTGAAAGTTTTGAAAGGCCGTCGGAAGGCTGAGTGACAGGCCAAATTTTTATCGGGGTACCAGTTTCCAACGAGAATTCCTCAGCTATATCATGATTAATTCCGGAAATTGAATCATCATAGAGATAATAGCTCGCAGGGCCATATAAGATTGCTATATCCAAGGTATCACCTTTTGAATAGCCTTCTACTCTCTGATAGGGAATTCGACCACAGTCTTTAGTTATTCCAATAACGAAAATAAAAATCAATGCCAACATTACGTAGGCAGCCATTCTTACATATTTAGAAGACGTAGACATCAGTTTGTGAAATCAATCGATAACCCGAGTTCAAGACGTCTTGAGTTCATCGGATAATGTGGCATCAGGAAACTGTTGTTAGAGAACCATCCTTGATTCAGATGGCTGTATTGCAAGAAAAACCTTGTTTTGTAAAGCCTTACATTAGCATAAACACTTATAAAAGGATAATTGCCAACATATTGAGGACGGTTCCCTTGCACGTGGAAGCTCATTGTGGCCGGCTGATAGTTCAATGATTTATAAGCTGTATAATAATCGCAATCCACACCAAATTGCACTTTCAAAACTTTGAAAGCTATAAATTTAAGAAAGAGGTTGCTATAAATCGTTAGTTCAGGCAAAGGCAATATGTCGCTATTAGAAGTTTTCTGATAATAGATCGTATTGTTCCAATGAAGGATCCCTACCTTTAGTTCCTGGTTAAGACTTGCCGAGAAAACCTGAACATTCCCTCCATATTGTTGTGGCAATGAAGCATAATTGAAGTAAACATAGTTCTGGAGATTTTCCACTCCTACAGAGAGTGTTGTCTTGGTCCAGGGAATAAAGAGATTGCCTGCAACTTTATAACTTCTGGTCTTACCGAAATCATTATTCCATACAAAATGATTAGAAATATATTGTTGAAGAAGGTAAGGTTGTGATAAATTCCAGAAATGTCCTTCAGCTGAAATTTTAATTGAGTCCTTTCTCACAGGAATCATGGTAGAAACCTGACCGTTAAGTTCGAGGTCGGCTGCTCCGTCCCCAATAAGGCCGAATTTCACATCAGCCGAATAACGGAGTATGTTTCCTTTGTCTTTTTGTAATCTGCCACCAACCCAAAGAAAATTTTTAGTTGCAGACTCCGGAACATAAACTCCTTCCGGGAGGGGATCGAGTTGATCAGCCGTTTCCGGATCAATAGGATTATAGAAAGTTGTTTGATGATATTTTTGAACCTGGTAAGAAACATAGGCCGACAATCCGAATTTTACCCATTTTCTGAACCCTTCTATTAGTTCGATACCTATAGAATTAGTCATCATGTTCATATAGGTGTTATCATTTGTTCCGGTAGGATTCAGAAATCGGTGTGCCCAGAATTCTTCGCCTTCAGTAAGATTATAATTATTAAAACCATGCCGATTGTGCTGAAGGTCGAAGGAATATATTATTTTAGCCAGAGGTACATATTCTTCTCTTGTGAGGGTATCATTTACAGCCACAGTTTTCCAATAACCCATCTTGTAAGCATGATCCATATAGAATTCATCGCCCGTCATACGTGACTGTGCCATGTTTAACCTTGTAGGAATGCTTTTGGAATTTATAGAAGTAACTCCTGCTTGTACCTGAGCCGGATCTGTGATATAAAGATCATTGGTTATGCCCCCGTTTTCTTTTAGAACAGAGAAATAATTATTATAGAATGCTTGAGCTTCATACCGGTCGCCCAGATAATAGAAAGAGAGACCCCAGGAGAAATTTTTTACAGCCTGATTTTCATAAACACCACGGGAGTGGAGGTATTGGACTTTACCCGCCACCCCGATTCTACGGTTTACATTTCCCATTAGGTCTACATTGAGAAGATCCTGATGGGTTTCCTTACTCCCGGCAAAATCATATTGCAAGATAGTGGATGGTACGTAAACGTTGTAGAATTTCTGTTTAGAGAAAGAGGGCAACCAAACATCGAGGGCATCCCGGAAGAAGAAAGTATAACGCGGCTGCCTCTCAAAGAATATCATGTTAATACCTTCAGACCCGAGGTTACCTGTTGTGACATAAGCATCCGACTGTTGAGAAGGAATAGATTTACGTTGGTAATTATAGGTAGCTGTATCAATTTTAGATTCAATATGGTCGCCTAATGGGAAAGTTAGAGTCCAGGCTGATCCTTCTTTAATAGAATCTTTTTTAGCCGTAGCCTGTGGGGTGTTGTCTGAGAAATCCTTGGTATGGCGAGCATTATTTTGCGCCTCCATAAAAAAGGATCCACAGAAAACACAAAAGAAAAGAACGAGAAAAAGAAATTTTGTTCCTTTCAGTAACCTCATAAATCAGAGGGATTAGAGGGAATATTAATCTGTTGTTTCAGAAGATTTATCTTCAGAGGAGATAACTTCCACCTGATACCCGATTTTTTGAAAAGCACTTTCTATTTTTTCAGGCGTGGTTTTATCAGCATCGTATTCTATGACTACTCTTTGCTCGGGTATATTTGTCTCAATTTTCTTCACACCTTTTTCAAACCGTAGATTGCCTTTGATCTTATTCTCACAATTCTGACAAGACATAGGAGGGTTGGTGGTGACGACAAGTTCCTGCATATCCTTAGCAAAAACCGATGCTGAGAAAAATAACGTTAAAGCGACTATTAATAATTTTTTCATTTTCAAAATAAATTAGAGTTTACCAAAATTGAATCTGACTCCGGCATATACCATGATTCCGTCAATAGGACCCCACACTAGTGTGGAATCGAAATCCGGGCCCCAGGGATCGGCAGATCCTATGATAGGATTTTTTTGACGATAGTTGGTTATATTTTCTGCTCCAACATAAATGGAAAAATGGCGAAACCATCTTGTGGCTTGAAAATTAAGAATTGGGTAGGTGGGGAAATTCTTATCCCACGACCACTCTCCATTTTCCATAAGGTAAGGTGCAGGCATTCTACCTTTACCGTTTAACTGCAAAGTTAAATCAAATTGCCATATATCCATAGGGGTGGAATAAGAAACTGTGAACAAACCTTTCCATTTTGAGGTGAGGGGTTTTTCAAGAAGTTTCCCTTGATAAGTGGTTTTCACATCGTTAAGACGCCATGCAGCTGTTGCACTTAGACCAAAAGATGATTCATAATTTATTTCCACCTGGAAAGTGTGGGAAAAAGATTTGCCCTTAAGATTGCCGATTGTAAGTATATACGGCGTCTCATAATCAACGATTACCTGTCTATCGAAATGAGTGTAATAATATTCAGCTGAGAGTTTTATTGACTCGGCATTAATAGGGATGGTATAGTCTACATTGAAACCATAATTCCATGAAGCTTCCTGATTAAGGTTTTCCACAACCAAAGCCCGGGAAGAAGCTAAGAGATAATTATATTCGGCCCAAGGGAAAACAGTGCGATAACCTTTCCCAACTGACGCCCTTATATTTAAAAACTGAATGGGAGTATAGCGGATGTTGAATCGGGGTGTGACAAACCATTTATACAGACTACTCCAATCCGCTCTTATCCCACCCATCAGTGTTAATTTTTCCTGTAGTTTCCAGGTATACTGCAAATATGCCCCAAAGGTATTTTCTCTGTCATGAATTTTATTGGGTGAAATAATTGAGGGATCCGATAAGACGTTTTGACCAAGAAAGTCATAATTATATGAAATTCCCGATGAGAAATTGTTTTGTTCATTAAAATCAGTTTCAAACATCAGCTGAGAATAGGCATTCCATTCTTTAACATCGTATCCCCTTAATCCATAAAGTGCGTCGAGGTAGTGATAAGAGCCATTAGTCATCCAAGCTATATTGGAATTTTTTTCTTTATCGATTATAAAGGCATGTTTCATATAAGCCTCGTAACGCTGGGTCTTCATTGTGATTTTATAAAGATCCTCATTAACATGATGGCTTTCAAGCTGACCGGCAAGACTTTTTTCATTAATCAAACCTATTCCGGCGTGCATGATATAGGAAGGAGTGAAAAGATTCCATCGGTTCTGGAAATTAAACTGCCTGATATCAGGCATATCTGTAAAACCATCATGATTAGCGTCATGATTATAGAAACGGTCTTCAAAATGGCCCAAGACTTCAGTGTTAAGTGTAGGCGAAACATGGAAATTAGCATCCGCGTTTGCTTCAAGCTTTACGTTGGAATCAAAATAAGCATTTAGCACCAATCCTTCGGGATCCTGAGGTTTGAGGTATTCCACATCTATTTGTCCGGACATCGATTCGAATCCATTTTTTACTGTAGAACTGCCTTTAGAGACACTGATACTTTTCATCCAGGGACCAGGTACATATCTGAGTGCGAAAGGCCTTGCGGCCCCACGGAAGTTGGGCATAGTTTCGGTAAGGAGCTGTACATAATTTCCCGAAAGGCCCAGAAGTTTTATCTGCTTGGATCCTGTAGACGCATCATTATAGCTGACATCAACCGAAGGATTTGTGGTGAAACTTTCTCCTAAATTACAACATGCAGCTCTGAAGAGTTCAGTCTGATTTATTCTAAATCCTATTTCCGGTCCTGAAAGTTTGGTTGTTCCGGCCTTCTTTTTTACCAATACAAAATCTTCAAGTTCACTCCATTCAATTGAGTCGGAAGGTAATTGAGCGTAAAGACGAAATTGGTAAAATAAAATCCCGTATATTATTAATAACCAATATTTAATAAGTACTTTTTTCACTCTACAAAGTTAATATTTTTAAACGAGTTGAAATATGGACTTTTGAAGAGTTAACCAAAATTAATTATTTTTGCATTAAAAGGTAGACAGTAGTTTTTCGGAATAAATTGGAACGGGATATAAAGATAGGGAAACAGAAAATTCATTATTCAGACAATGAAGTTTCGGGAGATCCGGTTGTAATTTTGCATGGCTGGGGTTGTGACCACACCACAGTCCGTAGCATCTCAAAAATCTTAGATTCAGGGATGCGGGTGATAAGCATTGATTTACCCGGTTTCGGAAAATCCGATGAACCGGAAGAAGTATGGGGCACTGAAGATTATGCTGACCTGGTGTGGAGTATGGTAGAAAATCTTAATTTAAAAAATCCCTCTTTCATAGGACATTCATTCGGAGGAAGAACGTCCATAAGCATTGCTTCAAGATATCCGGTAAAAAAACTTGTACTGGTTGATTCAGCCGGAATAACACCTGTAAGAACAATTAGATATTATTATAAGGTTTATTCCTACAAGATGATAAAGAGACTTATTTTAAGTCTATATGGGGAAAAGAGGGGACGTGTAAAGCTGGAAAAACAGTTACAAAAGAGAGGTTCATCAGATTACAATAGTTCAACACCAAAAATGCGTGCCATAATGAGCCGTTGTGTCAATGAAGATCTTCAAAAGATAATGCCCGCAATAAAAGCTCCAACCCTGTTGATATGGGGAGAAAATGATACAGCCACGCCTTTGAAAGATGCCCGGAAAATGGAGAAACTGATACCCGATGCTGGACTTGTGAATTTCCCCAACTGTGGACATTATAGTTTTTTAGACAATCCTATTGGATTCAGAGCTGTGATTCAAGAATTTTTCAAGCCTGAACTTACCGATAAAAAATAAAGATGACAGCGTATCTTATAGTAATCTATTCCATTTGTGGAATATATATGGTTTTGAATTTTAAGCATGATATCCACATGCTTCAACAAAACAGCTACCGTATACCTCGCTATTGGAGATATCTATCACAAAATGATCTGAGCAGTGCATGGCGTCTAACGGATGTAGCCATGATTTTTCTCGCTATGTCAAGACTGCTGGACTTTCGGTTGGTGGTTTTTTTAGTGGCTTTACTTTCTCTATATAAGATAGGTTCTATATTTAGAAAGAAATATAAAAAACCACTTGTTTTTACCAAAAGAGTATGGAGGATTTATTCTGTAGCGACCTGTATCGGAACCGGCCTCTTTTTATGGGCTATATTTATTTTGGGATTTGAACCCGAAGCATGGAGTTATTATACGGGACCGACTCTGACTGTTAGCATATTATTGTTAATGACTATCTTTTCATGGTTTATTGTGATAGTGGCGGTAGTGATTCTAATGCCTATAGAAAAAATAATAAACCAAAGATACTGGAAAGAGGCAAAAACAATTTTGGAGAATATGCCCGGACTTACGGTGATAGGAATAACGGGTTCTTATGGAAAAACGAGTACCAAGCATTTTTTAGAGAGAATCTTAAGCGAAAGGTTTGATGTGGCCATTACTCCCGGTTCTTACAATACTACCATGGGTGTAATAAGAACCGTAAGGGAAATACTTAAACCCTATAATAATATATTTATTTGTGAAATGGGGGCCAAACAGAAAGGTGATATTAATGAAATATGCAAACTTGTAAGTCCAAAGATCGGCATAGTTACAGCGGTTGGGCCTATGCACCTTGAAACTTTCAAAAGTATAGAAAACGTACAATCCACAAAGTTTGAATTGATAGACTCACTGCCATCTGACGGACTTGCAGTGATTAACGATGATTTCGAATTCTGTAGAAACCGAGAAGTGGAAAATGTGAAATGTGAAAGATATTCCACAAAGCAAGACCATATAGGGAAGGTGAATTTCTGGGCGGAAGATATCAAATTCAGTCCGCAAGGCACAGAATTTACCGTAAAAGGTAAGGATGGTTCTGAAATGAAACTCACTACCCGGCTTCTTGGTGAATGTAATATTTCAAATTTATTGGCTGCAGTGATTGTGGCAAAATATATGGGTCTTTCGGAAGACGAAATCAGAAGGGGAGTGGTATCAATTGAGCCCGTTGAACATAGGTTAAGCATTAAACATACCCCGGGAGGAGTTACAATATTAGATGATGCCTTTAATTCTAACCCTGACGGTTCAAAAATGGCTCTGGAGGTTTTAGGCGCTTTCAAAGGAGGGAAACGTATTGTAATCACACCGGGAATGATAGAACTCGGCAGACGTCAATACGAGTTGAATGAAAAATTTGGAGAGTATATTGCGGTTAATTGTGATATAGCCATAATAGTTGGGCACTATAATCGGGAGGCAATAACCTCAGGTATCAGGAAAGGAGAATTTAAAGGGAAGCTTTATGAAACCGATACCTTCGATGAAGCCCAGAAATTAGTGACTCCAATGTTGCAGAACGGTGATATATTATTATACGAAAACGATTTGCCGGATTCCTTTAAATAAAAGATTCAGTGAAAGATATAAAGATTGAAGAAGGCTGGAAAGGGGCTTTACAGGATGAGTTCCAGAAACCCTATTTTAATATTTTGACTGAAAAAGTAAGAGAAGAGTATAAAAATCCTAATTATAATATATATCCACCGGGAGGAAAAATTTTTGCGGCCTTCGATGAATGTCCATATGAAGATGTAAAGGTGGTTATAATAGGACAGGATCCCTATCATGGTAAAGGGCAAGCTAACGGTTTATGCTTTTCCGTACCATCCGGTATAAAAATTCCACCTTCGCTGGTGAATATTTTTAAAGAGATAAATGAAGATACCGGAGCCCCCATCCCACAAGACGGAGATCTAAGCAGATGGGCAAAACAAGGGGTGTTATTATTGAACTCTTCATTAACGGTTAGAGAAGGAATGGCTGCCTCTCATTCAGAAATAGGGTGGAAAGACTTTACTGATGCTGTGGTGGAAAAATTGAATAGGGAAAAAGATAATTTAGTATTTATCCTTTGGGGCAGTCATGCCATAAAAAAAGGAGAGAAAATAGATCGAAAAAAACATTTAGTCTTAACATCACCCCATCCTTCACCCTTATCCGCACATAAAGGATTTTTCGGCAATCATCATTTCAGCAAGACAAACGACTATCTGATTGAGCATGGAAAAACTCCTATAAATTGGTGAGATAAGGTTTTTATAGTTAATCTATAATCTATCCTAAAAAATCTGTGCAGTACCGATTAAGCGGTCACCTCTAGACCCGGGAGTGCGAAGGAAAACCTTTATCAGGTATTCATTACGTGTTTCATATTTATTTCCTTCGATTGCGCTGACTGATGGTGTTTTACCATTTTCCGGAATAACTACATATTGATAATTATAACTACCTTGTTTCAATGGAATGGAAGCATGGTATAAACCATCTTCCCAATCATATTCCAGAAGGTTGGACTTATCAAATCTGTGGTTAGTAAAATCTCCGTCGACATAGATTTTACCAAACTGACGTTCTCCGGGATCTAAAGAAAAGTGAACCATAACATAGTCAGCCGAAAGATCCGGGTCAGTAGAATTATATTCATCTATTTTAAAGCGTCCGTGCTGTGTACTATCGAAGTTATATTCACGATGTTTTCTTGAGAAATCATTTTTGATCCAGGCATTCCATATTCCGTTTATGAATTTAACGGAATCCACATTCATTCCGGGGTAATCGGTCCGTACAGTTTCAAACCTTCTGTATTCATTGCCGGCTTCAAAAATCATATCAGGATTATGTTCAAATATCGCATGCCCTGCCTGTACCCTCAAAGGGTGTGATAACGTTTTTGTTGTTTCGGGCCTGTTGTTTTGCATAACCGTTACAATAAGATCCTGATAAGGATTAATATTAGGTAGATTTGAGAGATCTATATTAAGAAACAACTGTTGAAAATCGGAATTAACACCTTTATCGGTTTTAGTAGTGATGCCACCGGCTACAAAACTTAATTCTTCAGAAAGAGAAAATCTTGTTTGCAACAGGATATCATCGGGATCTTCTTCGGAAAAAACCTGCAAAAGATAATTCCCGGAAGCCAGAACCGGTAATTGAGGATCAGGTAATTCGATGTTATAATTGACATAGTGAATATAGGTATTGTTAGAGTAGGCATAATCTTCGATCATGACCTCATTAAAACCATCAATATATTCGCTTTCCATCAACCGTGAAGGTTTCCAGTCTGAATTACAATGAATCAGCCTGTAACGAAGAAATAAAGGATCTTCCCCGATTATATCGAAGTTAATGATTAGTCTGTCACTTGTAGCGTTCCTGATAATATCAGGAGCCATAAAATTATTGGGATTGTAAACCTTAAGTGATCTTACGTTAGGTTTAAAAATTTTTTGCCCGGTATCCTGGGCAAAAACACCCAGAAAACCGAGCAAAGATATAAAGATGATTAATAATCTCAATGTATAATTTTTATTGATTGATTTCCGGCTTTAATAATTAAAACACCTTTTGGAAGAGAGGATATGTCCAAAGTTGTTCCGTAATGTTGTGCCAATTTCTTTCCATTCAAATCATATACCTGAATTTGGGATGGATTATTAACTAATACAAGATTTCCTTGAACCAATAAACCTCCATTATCAGCTTCTATAGAATCTATACCTGCATTCTTTGAATAAAGGCTTACGTAGCCATATAGGAGATTAACGGAGACTGCAAGGTCACCTCCTGTCCAGTTTGGAATAACCCAATCTGCTTCACTTCCATAAACGAAAGGTACTTGCGGGGAAATACCGGGATACACCACTACATTATTGCCTGTTGGAGAGTAAGCTCCTAAAACCAAATCTTCTGTACCTGAAGAATAAATATGGAAAGTAAAATTAGAAGATTCCACTTCAGGAAGGTTAAAATTTCCGGAATAAGTATAATCACCTTGTGGTGTCAATACTAATTCATCAGAAATATATAATTGCTCGGGAGCATCAGGTATATTTGCTTCAAATTCTTCAGAAGTCACGCATTTGAATTCCGGAGATGAGCCGGCCGGCACAAGCAAATAAGCAGTGTTTGCAGGAATATATTTTATATCAGCAGTAACAAAGCCTAAGGAACCGTCGGCACAATTACCAAGTACTCTCATGGTTTGCGGATCATATGCAACCTGATTTGAGACATTGTTAAATTTATAGTCAAAGTAAACACCTTTTAAGACATTACCAGGTAATTCCTTAGCACTTTGAATTATCTGCATTTTATTATCAGAAGTGCTTTTACCAGCACATTGAATAACAACAGGAGCAGAAGCCGGAACGCCGTCTGTAATTTCCACCAGTTCCACCATGCCAAATCCTACTCTTGCTGCATAATATGCTTTGACATTTTCAGAATAGGGAGTATAGGCAAAAGAAGCATAAACCGAAGAATAAAGTTGGCCATCTGCTTCTACAGTAGGAGCTGCTCCAAAGAAATTATCAGAATTTACATTCACAGGAATAAAGAACCATTTCATGAAATTAGGATATTTCTTAAGGTCTTGAATAGTAGCATCTCCTGTCTCCTGATCCGTCAAAAGATTACCATCACCTATATATTTAGTGATATTCTGATAAGTACCCCAAATTCTATAAAGCGATTGTCCGTTAGCACTTCCATCTGCACCAATATTGATAGGAGTATCCACGAGTTTGCTTAAGGTGGTGCCTTGAGCGGAAATATCGCATTGAGCTCCTGAAATTGGAGTGATATAGACTATAGAAGCCGGGTCGGAAAGAATCTCTTCAGTATTGTTAGTGAGGTAAAGTGCATGGAGATCGGCCGAACCGGCTACAAAGTCAACACTTCCCTTATTATCCACTAATGCGGCCCATCTTGAAGAGCCATAATTTTTAACCCGATAATAACCACTGCCATTAATATCGGCATAACAAGTAAATGTCAGGGCAACGAGTCCTAAAGAAAGTATAAATTTTTTCATCATTCACATTTTTATGGAATTTCGCGCAAATTTACTTAATATTGAGTTTGGAATCATCATTTAATTGGTTAATTATTGAAAAAAGAGTCTTATTCTTCTTTCCTGTCATTAACAGAATAAACTTTTATGACTTTTTCCAAAGGATTATACATTCATATTCCCTATTGCAGACATAAATGCCTGTATTGTGATTTTTATACGGGTGGTGAAAGAATTGCAGAATGGGAGGTATATTTAAAATCCATAATAAATGAACTTAATATAAGAAAAGATGAAAATCCTGGACTTTGGACAACTATTTATTTAGGAGGAGGAACACCATCATTAATTCCGGAAAAACAATTTGAGTTTCTGATCCATGAAATTAACAAGGTACTTAATGTAAGTTCTTGGTTAGAATTTACCATAGAAGTAAATCCTGAAGATGTAACCCCGGAAAAAATAATTTCTTGGAAAAAAAGTGGTGTAACCAGGGTTAGTGTAGGAGTGCAAAGTTTGAATGACAAAGAACTTAAAGTAATAGGGAGAAAACATACCGGAGATGAAGCCCGAAACGCTTTAATAAAACTACAAGAAAATTTTGGCAACATTTCAATTGATATAATGTCAGGATTGCCGGGACAGACAGAAAAAAGTTATATAGACACTCTAAATGAGATTATAAAGATAAAACCCCAACACATTTCCTCTTATACATTGATGCTTGAAGAAAATACTGCAATGACTCATTTGGTAGATAGAGGGAATATCAAATTACCGGACGAAGATTTGAGTCTGAAATTAATGGAAATGACTTCAAAAATTTTGAAAGAACAAGGTTATATACATTATGAAATTTCCAATTATTCATTGCCGGGCATGGAATCCCGACATAATCTTTCTTATTGGGAAGGGAAACCTTACCTCGGGCTGGGGCCGGGAGCCCATTCATATGACGGATCCTCAATAAGGAGATGGAATCCAAATGACTTAAAAGGATATATCAGGTTTTATAAAGAAAAGGCATTATTAAACCCCGGAAAAAGTGAAAAAGTTTTTTTTGAAGAAGAAGATCTCTCTGAAAAGGAAGAAAGAGAGGAATATATCCTAACAAGATTGCGGACCTCCAAAGGAATTTCAATTATAGAATTCGGGGAAAAATTCGGAGAGGATGAATTAAAAAACCTTCTTCAAAAATCTCTAATGTTTGAAAACTCCGGAGATATGAAGAAGGATAATGATTTTATAAGTCTCACTGAGAAAGGTATTCTCGTGAGTGATAGTATTTTTACCAGTCTGATATAGTAAAAATTCTTAAACGGTTGGCAAACCGGCAGCAATCCAGGAAGTGATTCCGTTATCAAGATTAATCACTTTATACCCCAAATCTGTAAGCTTTTGAGCAGCCATTGCGCTTCGTTTTCCTGTGTTACAATAAACAGCGATGGTTTCGTTTTTCGGCAGCTGTTTTTCAGCTTCTTTATCAAAATCCGGATCAGTGACATCAAGATGATTTGCTCCTTCAATATGAGTTTTTTCAAAGTCAGCCAAAGGGCGAACATCCAAAAGATAAACACCCGGTTTTTTTATGGCTTCTGCAAATTCCGTAGGGTTCATAGCAATAATTATTAATAAGTTAAACTTAAATATATAACATTTCAAATGAGATAATTACTTATTAAAAAAAATTAAATTGAAAAAATAATATGTTCTTATAAATTGAAAAGAGGTAATTTTGCTTTCCCTAACTTTAGAATATGAAAATAAACAGAAAATTTCTATTTGTATTTACAGCTATATTAATTACAATGCTTACATTTGGGGTAGCAGATAATTATGCTGCCACTAAAAAAACAAAAGCAAAAACCACGGCGACAACAAAAAAGAAAACTACAGGTAGTTCTAAGAGAAAAACAACAAAAAAGACTACAAGAAAGAAGAATACTACAAAGAAAAAAACGACTGCTAAAGCAGAAACTAAGAAACCTGAGGAGATACCACAAAATGATTCCCTTACGCTTAGGATAAATTCAGGAATTTTGGAATGGATACCTGAGGCTATGAATCCGGGTGGCTTGCGGGTCAATAGTGTCAAGGCAGATAAAGGATCACGAAGTGCCAAGATATTTTTGAATGAGAATTTTACTTATCTTCCGGTAACAAAAGATCTGATAAAAGATCTAACGGAAGAATCTGAAAAACTGATGCCCGATTCTCTATCCGGTTATCAATTATCTTTGTATGTAGGAGACAAACCATTATCTTACTTTATTACCACAATAGACAAACTCCCGGCAGAATACCGAAAGAATCCACCTTTTGTAATAGAAGCTGAGCCTTTAGCCAAAGCAAAAGACGGAATGACCGGAGATATAATCGCAATGTGGGCCAGCCATGGACGTTACTTCAAACCGGGATCAAGTGCCTGGTATTGGCAAAGACCTCAATTATTTCAGGTCACAGAAGACACTCATACTATGAGTTATGTGCTTCCCTATGTTGTACCCATGATTGAAAACGCCGGTGGATATGTACTTCTCCCACGGGAAAGAAATATAAATAAAAATGAGGTTATAGTAGATAACGACACTAATCCGGAAGGAGAAATTTACTCTCAACCTTATTATAAGGAGAAAACCGGCAAGGAAAAATGGGAGACGGGAGATGAAGAAGGATTTATATATGATCTTCCGGATTTCAGAGATACGGAAAATCCTTTTGAGAACGGCACCTATCGTCAAACCACAACCATCACAGGTGGAAAAGAATCTTTAGCTGCCTGGTATGCCGACATACCTGAAGATGGAGAATATGCAATATATGTAAGCTATAAAACTTTACCCAACTCCACGGAGGATGCCCGTTATCTTGTGAATTTTTCAGGAGGCTCGAAAGAATTCCGTGTAAATCAAAAAATGGGAGGAGGCACCTGGATCTATTTAGGAACCTTTCCCTTAGAGGCCGGTTATTCCGATGAAGAACCGGTGGTAGTGTTGAGCAATCTGTCATCAAAAGCAGGTAACATTGTTACTGCAGATGCAGTAAAAATAGGGGGTGGAATGGGTAATATTGCCAGAAGCGACAGTCGTACAGACATTTTTATAGATCCATCTACTCCGGAAGAATATGACATCAGTTACCTTTCAGGAATAGAGGAAGATGGTTCTGAAGAATCATTGGAAGCACTTGCTGAATTTAATACTAAATTACAAGGTGCCAAAAAAGCGGCTGAAAACGGGTATAAACCCTATTTTTCAACCTCGGGATTACCAAGATATCTTGAAGGTGCAAGATATTGGCTACAATGGGCCGGTTTCCCGGAAGAGGTTTATTCTCCTTATCATGGAACTGATGATTATAAGGATGATTATACATCACGCGGTTTATGGGTGAATTATCTTGCCGGAGGTTCTCGGGTCTTACCTGACAGTAAAGGACTTAATATACCTATAGACGTTGCAATGGCACTTCATTCAGACGCCGGGAAAAAAGCAGATGATTCATTTATAGGAACCTTGGGAATTTATTTCACCAATAATGGAGATTACTACAAAGACGGCACTCCACGCACCAATTCCCGGGCTCTAACGGATATGCTTTTGCGACAGATTACAATGGACATAAGACAGACATGGGAGCCGGAGTGGACAAGAAGAGCCATGTGGGACAAGACATATGTAGAAGCAAGAGTCCCTGAAGTGCCTACTTCCCTGGTGGAATTTATGAGCCATCAAAATTATGCCGATATGAAATATGCATTGGATCCGGCTTTCCGTTTTACTGTTAGCCGATCCATTTATAAAGCTATCGGAAGATTTATTGCTGAAAGGAAAGACAGAAAATTTGTGGTGCAGCCTTTGCCTGTAAAGGATTTTTCAATAGAAAGAGTTAAGAAAGGCACCTACAAACTATCCTGGCAGATCACCCATGATAAACTTGAACCCACTGCAGAACCGGAAAAATACATTATAATGGAAAGGAGCGGTGATGAACTTGGTTTTCATAAGGTGGGAGAAACTAATGCAAGGCATTATACAGTGAAAGTGAATGATAATCAAATTCACTCTTTTAAGATTATAGCCGCTAATGATGGTGGTTTATCATTTCCATCTGAAATTCTGGCTTTAAAGGAAGGCGGAGATAACCCTGTATTAATAATAAACGGTTTTACAAGGGTAAGTGCGCCTGCAAGTGCAAGTTATGGCGATGAAGCAGGATTTTATGCCATAAATGATTTCGGTGTCCCTCATATCAGAGATATTTCCTTTATAGGATATCAAACTGAATACAGAAGAAGCGCAGGAGAAAATTTCGGAAGAAGTAACGGTGATTATGCCTCTCAGGTTATTGCGGGAAATACTTTTGATTTCCCTTATATACATGGAAAATCGATTTCTTCTGCCGGAAAGGGATTCATTTCCTCAAGCGTTGGAGCTGTGGAAAATGGAACTGTCAATTTAAAAGACTTTAAAGTTATAGACTTGATTTTAGGTAAGCAGAAGATGTCTTCCACCGGATTTGGAAGTTCGGGCTTAAAATACACAGCATTTCCAACGGTCCTACAAAATAAATTGCGGGAATTTGTGAAGGATGGTGGAGACCTTCTTGTTAGTGGAACCTATATAGCCAGCGATTTATTTGATGACAGAGCTCCGTCAGGAAGCAAGGCATTTGCTCGGGAAGTTTTGGGAATTGAGAAGAGTGACGGACCTCGTACGGAAACCGGGTCGGTAAAAATATCATCGAATTCTTTCAAGACAAACAATTTGTATTATTCCAATTCACTTAATGAAAAGAATTATATTGTAGAAAATCCGGACATTCTTTCAGTCTCCGGTAATGGAGAAGTTATATTCAGGTATTCAGATACCTCGTTACCTGCGGGCACAATAAAGAAAAACGGTAAAAGCAGCGTAATAGTAAGTGCCATACCTTTTGAAAGTATAAATGAGTCTTACAGAGATAAGTTAATGAAAGATTTTCTCGACAATCTATAAAAATGAAAATAATAAGATTTAAAGATATAATTGGTTTAAGAGATGAAATCTTAGGTAGCGGACTGGAACAATTTGTAGTTATACAACTTGATGACCGGGAAATTACTTTAGATGACAATTATTTTCATAGGATGGAGGAAGTGGCTTCAGATGCCGATTCATCAATTACTTACTGTCATTACCGAGAAGAGCATGACGGGAAGATCACACTTCATCCGGTTATAGATTATCAATTTGGATCAGTTAGGGACGATTTTGATTTCGGACCCTTAGTGATGCTTAATATTGCGGATGCACTGGCAGCATCTGAAGAAATGATAGAAACGACAGATTACCAAATAGACGGTGGTTGGTATGAATTAAGATTAAGAATGTCTGTTGGTCGTACTATAGCTGCCATTCCCGAGTATCTTTACACCGTAAAAAAAAGAGACTTCAGGAAAAGTGGTGAGAAGCAACACGATTATGTAAATCCCAGGAATGTGATGTATCAAGCTCATATGGAAAGGGTATTTACTGATTTTCTGATTGCTTCGGGAGGGATGGTAAATCCTTCTACCATATATACTGCCAAAGAAGATCCTTCTTTCCCGGTGGAGGCATCTATCATTATTCCGGTGAGAAACAGGGTTAATACTGTGGGAGATGCAGTTAAATCAGCATTATCCCAAAACACACCTTATAGTTTCAATGTCATCGTAGTAGATAATCAAAGCACGGATGGTACCCGTGAACTTCTTGAATCAATTGAAGATCCGAAGCTGATACTCATAAAGGTGGATGAAAAGGAAAATCTGGGAATAGGAGGCTGCTGGAATAAAGCAGTGTTATCGGATTTATGTGGGAAATATGCGGTGCAACTGGATTCTGACGATGTTTATTCTGACACTCATACGCTTGATAAAATAATAAGCAAATTTCACAATGAAGAATGTGGGATGGTTGTTGGTTCTTATATGTTGACGGATTTTGAACTAAATCCGATTCCACCGGGAGTAATAGACCATAAGGAATGGACTGATTTGAACGGAGCTAACAACGCGTTGCGTATAAATGGGTTCGGAGCTCCAAGAGCCTTTTATACCCCTATACTCAGAAATGTACTTTTCCCTAATGTGAGTTACGGGGAAGATTATGCAGTGGCACTTAGGATTAGCAGAGATTATACTTTGGGAAGAATTTATGAACCAATTTATTATTGCAGACGTTGGAGCGGCAACAGTGATGCTGATTTGTCGATAGAATTAACCAACAAACATAATGAATATAAAGATTTCGTAAGATCGGTAGAACTAATAGCCAGGATAAGAGCCAACATGGAGAAAGGGGGGAGAGATTGATACCTGATTTTCTATCGGAATTTCATAAAGCCCAGTTGGAAGAGTGGCCTCTCGCCAGACAAAACTACGAATCCCTGAAGGAAGTAAAGAAAAAAAAGATTAGAATCGGTGATATTGATGGATTTGTACATTTTAATCCTCATAGAGCAGGCTCGACATTAGCTAAAACCGATAAATCTTCTATATTAAACCGCCCATGTTTTCTATGTAAGGAAAACCGCACCCGGGAACAAAAAAGCATAGAGATTATTCCAGATCATGAACTATTAGTTAATCCTTATCCCATACTGCCATATCATTTCACTATTGCCGGTCTAAAACATGAAACCCAAAAATTGGAAATATCAGTTGCACTTTCTTTAGCAGAAAACCTGCCGGGAATGTTAGTATTTTACAATGGGACAGGAGCAGGTGCTTCTGCCCCTGACCACAAGCATTTTCAGTGTGTCCCTATTGAAGAGTTGCCATTGATTAAAAAGATTTCTTATCATTTAAAGCGTGGAGTAAATATCGCCTTACCTTACCGGATACTTACTGATTCAAAAAAAATACAAGAAATTCAAACGCAGGTAAGTTTAAATGCTTATTTTTGGAAATCTGAAGATGATGAAATATTGTGTTTCGCTATACCACGCAGGGCTCACCGACCTAAGTCTTTTTTTATGGACCCTCCTATGCGTAGAGCGGTAAGTCCCGGCGCTTTAGATATGGCAGGAATTATAGTAACTCCTATGGAGGAAGATTTTAAGTTATTGCAGGAAGAGGAAATCGAGGAAATTTTAAGGGAAGTAGGTTTTCCGAATGAATAAAATTACAAGGACTCAAAAGACACCATGGTTTTGGATACCCACTCTATATATAGCGGAAGGGTTACCATATTTTGCTGTCAATACCCTTACTGTTATAATGTACACCAATATGGGAGTAGGACTTTCAGACATGGCTTTTTTTACAGGGTGGCTTTATCTTCCATGGGTTATAAAACCCTTTTGGAGCCCTTTTATAGATTTATTTAAGACAAAGCGGTGGTGGATACTTTCAATGCAATTTCTAATGGCTTTAGGAATGGCAGGAGTGGCACTCTTTTTGCCGGGAAGTCACTTTTTTACAATGACTTTGATTTTTTTCTGGCTTACAGCCTTTTTTTCTGCCACTCATGATGTTAGTGCCGACGGATTATATTTATTGGCTCTGGATTCCCACCAACAGGCTTCTTTTGTTGGGGTTAGATCTACCTTTTACAGAATTGCAAGTATAGCAGGTCAAGGCGGTTTAGTATTACTTGCCGGATTACTGGAAACTAAGCTGGGTGATATACCGGGAGCCTGGGCTTATATATTCGGTATCTTATCTTTTTTCTTTCTATTGTTGTCGGTCTATCATTTTTTTACACTGCCGAGAACAGATTCCGATACTTCTATAAAAGGTGTAACCCGACACACTGTAATAAAAGATTTCTTTAAGACTTTTGGTACCTTTTTTCAAAAGAAAGATATACTGGTTGCCTTGACATTCATTCTGTTATACAGATTTCCTGAGGCCCTATGCATAAAAATAATCCAACCTTTTCTGTTAGCATCTAGAGATACCGGAGGACTGGGACTAACTACTGCAGAGGCTGGTTTTGTAAACGGTACCATAGGAGTAATAGGACTTTTACTCGGTGGAATAGCAGGAGGTGTGGCGATATCACGCAGCGGTTTAAAGAAACTTTTATTTCCAATGGCTGCATCCTTAACTTTACCCTGTATTTTTTATTGTCTGCTTGCAATGTTTCAACCCATAGGGCTGCATTTTATCTCCACAGCTGTTTTTATAGAACAGTTTGGCTACGGATTCGGTTTCTCAGCTTATATGATGTATCTTTTATATTTTAGTAAAGGAGAAAGTGCCACAAGTCATTATGCTTTCTGCACAGCTTTTATGGCTATCGGCATGATGGTTCCAGGTATGTTTGCCGGTGACATAATAGAAGCGATAGACAAATATGAATTTTTTGCTACGGGTATTAATCAAGGTTATATTAATTTTTTCTGGCTTGTGGTTTTGACCTCAACTCTTACTTTTCTGGTTTGTGCCTTTGTAAAAATAGATCCAACCTTTGGAAAGAAGAGTAAAGAAATCAAAGAATTTAAAACGGATCTTGTAGATGGTCAAGAATTTCAGCCGGTCGTGTCACAACAAAATCAGCGTTAGCCATTCTTAATTCAGCCGCAGACCTGAATCCCCAGGAAACTCCTATAGATTCAACACAAGCACGTTTAGCGCATTCAATATCTACACCGGAATCTCCAATATAGAGAACTTCTTTTTTTGCTACCGGATATTTTTCGAGGATAGAAAAAATAATTGAAGGGTCGGGTTTACGATGTCGACCTTCTTTTTGACCTTCCACAGCTACGAAATCAAACTGAGGGAAGCATCCTGAAATTATTTTATCGGTTGCTTCCTGATATTTGTTTGAAGCAACTGCAAGAGCCACACCTTGATTTTTGAGATTTTCAAGAAGTTCAAGAATTCCCGGATAAGGTTTTGTTGTGTCAAGACAATGTTCGTTGTAGTAGCTTTTAAAATACTCGAGCATTTTATCGATCGTTTCTTCATCAGCATCTTGTTGTGCCCTTTTCATCAGGTTACGCACACCGTTACCTACCATATATGCATACGCCTGAATAGGATGTGTGGCAAAGCCCATTTTTTCAAGTGCATAATTACAAGCTTTCCCTAAATCGCTAATAGTATTAAGTAAAGTACCGTCAAGATCAAAAATAGCCAGTTTTTTCATATTAAAAAGGATAACCAATTGAAAAATGGAAAGAGGAATCCCGGTGCCAATTCGGATGAATCAAAGGCCAGGGTTGTTGTCCTCGTGCCGGATTATGAGCTTTCATTCCCATGTCGAATCGCACCAGGAAATAAGAGAAATCAAATCTTAAACCTACACCATATGCTGCCGCAAGTTGTTTATAAAATTTGTTGAATTTAAACATGCCTCCAGGTTGATTAGGGTAATCATGTATGGTCCAAATATTTCCGGCATCAATAAAAGCTGCAAATTCGATCACCCAAAAAAGTTTGGTTCGCATTTCTGTACTCAGAATCAAGCGTATATCACCGCATTGATTAATAAAGTCGCTCACAGAATTATTCCCGGGGAAATTTCCGGGGCCTAATGTTCTTACATCCCATCCTCTCACACCATTAGCTCCTCCGCCATAAAAACGTTTTTCAAAGGGAAGAATAGTAGAATTGCCATAAGGAAATCCGAGTCCAAATCCGGCGTGAAAAGCCAGAGAATTTCTATTGTCGAAAATATGAAGGAATGCATAATCAGTATTTATCTTAAAATACTGTGAATAATAAATTCCAAAAAGTTTATAGGGATCCTGACTCACATGGGAGCGTGGACGAAACAACATATTCAGAAGATAAAGCAGATTGCCTGCCGTTTCAAAATTTGCCCTTATCGTATAAATGTTTTTTTGGAAAGTCACATCCCAAGGTGTTATTTCTTTTTTGTTGGTGTGATAAAAAGTAAACCCCATCCTCATTATGAAATGGTCTTCATAACTATATTTCAACAGTGGATTGTCCGGTGCAATATTGTTAATGAAATCAATGGTGCTCTCTGGAAGATATACATAATTTATATCTATTGGAGTGAAGAGATAAACATTCTTATTTCTTCTGTGAACCCATCTGTAAGACCAACCGGCAGTAGAGATAATCCGGGTATATTCTGGACGTTCCTGATAAGACATACTGAAGGAGAGCTCTGACGTAGCATTTACTTTTCTCTTAAAAGAATCCTTAAGGAAAGGTGCTTTGAACTTAGGGAATGTAAGGCCGAGATCTAAAGAATATTCCATATATCGGTCATGAATAAGGCCTTCCAGATTTCCACTCAGAGATTCATATGCCCCTCTGAGTTTAGTGGTAAGAGTTTCCGAACCTTTGCCAATATTTCTATGAGTATAGGTAACAGAGGCTGCTACCCCTAAATCCCCTTCCGAATTAGTTCCTTCTACTTCAAAAGACACTGACTGACTTTTGGCCGGAGTCAAAAGTATATAGGTGTCAAGATAATTTTTGCCATCCAGGTTTCCTGTTGGCACAAAGACTATATTTATAAATTTTAGAATGCTTAATCGGGATAAGGAACTATAAGTGCGATCTACGTTGTTTTGATTATAAGGTGAGTCAATACGAATGAAACAATTCTCAAATAATACACTTGGTCGGAGATAAGATTTTTTAGAACTGTAGATTTCAAGATCCTTATAAACTTCATAGGGTTCGGTTTTTATTATTTCAAAAGCTGATTCACCTTTAGAAGGATCAAAATCTGTGATAACTCTAATAGAATTTATATAATATCTCTCATGTGTGAGCACAGTGGAATTATTCTGACTATAAGGAGGATTAATCTTTAGTGTAAGATTCACTTTATTTGATCCTGAAGTGGTGTCGGCATTGTAAGTAACAAAGTCTTTGCTAAATCCATAGAAACCTTGATTTTTAAATATGCTGGCGATACGCTCGCGTTGTGTTTCAAGAACACTTCTGTCCAAAGGTATTCCCGGTCTTACAATAAATTGATTGGAATCAGCCATAACCAGGTTTCTGAATTCTTCATTAGGGAATTCGAAGTCAATAGAATCAACCATATATTGTATACCGGGTTCCACAATATAATTGACTCTAATTTTTCTTTTCTTATCGTTTCTGACAGTATCGGCATTAGCTTTGGCATAAAGAAATCCTTTATTTACCATAGCTTTCTCAAGTTGGTCAATACTTGCTTCCATTAGCAAGGAATCATATACCACAGGAGGTTCTCCCAATTTTCTCACCCATTTATTCCACCAGTTAGTGGAATCATTACCACTAAGATTATAAATTCCAAGCCTAAATTTGATGCTCCAAAGCATCTTATGATTAGGAGTTTGTCTTACATAAGCATTTAATTCTGAAACATTCACACGTTTCAGAGAATCATTAACCTCTATATTCACTTTATCAAGGAGATAATCTCCTTGCTGCACATGCTTAGCACTGTTGCAGGCCCCTAAGAGAAGCAAAAGCAAAAAGGAAAAAAATAAAAGGATATATAAACGGTGAAAATTCAAGAGATTTTACGTGATTTTCAAGTAAGCAAATTTAGTAAATTTTTAGTAACTTTACACCGACACACCCTAGGGCATCTCATCAAAAGGATCAGCATGCAAGCATATTTAGAAAAGAAATATTTTTTATCGGCAAGTGATGCCAATGCGGAAGGAGAGCTGTCTCTTACATCATTGACCGCCAATATAATAGATATAGCGACTGAACATGCCAATACACTTGGCATTGGCAATCCTGCCATGAAAGATATGAATGCCGGATGGATCTTGTCTCGGATCACGATAGATATGCAATCCACTCCTAAAGTTAATACAACCTACATATTGAAGACTTGGATAGAAGATTTCAATCGTCATTATTCAGCCCGATGTTTCAGTATAAGAGGAGAGGATGATAAAATTTATGGTTATTGTCGCACAATATGGCTGGTGATAGATGCTGAAAGCCATAAAAATCTTGGCCTTTCTCATTTCTCACTGCCGCAGGAAACCATATTGGGAGAGAAAGCTCCGATACCCCTTCAGGAAAAACATTTTCCTATATTGGATCAAAATTCGGAAGAAGACAGAACGAAGACTATTCGAGCCAATCACCCTGCGTTTAATTATATATTCAGGTATTGTGATCTTGATTTCTATAGACATGTAAATACGATTCGGTATGTGTCTTTATTATTGAATCAGTTCACTCTTAAAGAGCATGATGAAACCAGGGTTTGTCGGATGGAACTCTCTTTTTTACATGAGGCTTGCTATGGAATGTCTACTGTTTTATTAAGATCTGACTCCGATGAAGATCCCTTGTTGTCATCTTTCCAACTTTCGGATGAATCAACGGGCCAGGCATTATTGTTTGCAAGAATAAAAAGAATGCATGCCCATGGAAGAGATAAATAAAATATTAAAAGTTTCAGATATTTCTCCTACTCCGATTAGAATTCTTGTGTATCGTTGCTTACGAGAGTCTGTCACACCGATATCTCTGACTGATATTGAAATAGCCTTAGACACGGTGGACAAGTCTACTATTTCCAGGACACTTAATTTATTTAAGAATCATCATCTTATACATTCTTTTAATGATGGGTCAGGTTCAGTGAAATATGAACTTTGTAAGTGCAGTGATGAATTCCATGATGATGAACATGTTCATTTCAGGTGCGAACAATGTGGGTTAACCATATGTCTCCCTACTGTGCGAGTGCCGCGGGTAAAGATTCCTGAAGGTTATAAGATAAAGGATATTAATTATGTAATAACGGGAGTTTGCAACCGTTGCAACAACAGTCGATAAAAAATTATGCAGACCCCTGTTTTCAAATATTCCAAAGCTTGGTTTATAGCCTCCGCCGTATTGACCATTCCCTTATTAATTGATATTTGTACGGCTTGTCATTTATTTTCCTTATGGATAGCATGGCTGTTATTTTTTCTGATATGTATTATCTCGATTATAAGATTAATACATGCTTTCGCGCAGCATTTATATAAATTTGCCTGGGGATTGATAGGACAATTATTACTTGGAGCGGGAGTTCTGATATTTTTCCAATTATCCTATAATAAGGTTATAGAGACTCCGGTAAGTCATCCTGTCACTCCGGCAGTAGTAAATATCCAGGATCCTTTATTAAATCTGGATTCAGTTCATAAATCTGATCAGAAGAAGAATCAGGATATAAAAGAAAGAGAGGTAAGAAATAATCGGAAATGAACATGCTCTTCATAATTTGAAAATCTCAATAAATAATTTAAATTTGCTAAAAATAAAACCTAAAAATCAAATAAACGTAATATTATGAAAAAACACAATTTTTATGCCGGCCCGAGCATAATGAGTCAATTCACAATTGAAGAGACTGCCAAGGCAGTGAAAGATTTTGCTGATATGGGTCTGTCGATTCTTGAGATATCTCACAGAAGTAAACAATTTCAGGCAGTAATGGATGAAACTGTTGCCTTATTCAAAGAGCTTCTTGAAATTCCTGAAGGCTACAGTGTATTGTTCCTTGGTGGAGGTGCCAGCTTGCAGTTTGCTATGGTTCCGATGAATATGCTCATTCATAAAGCTGCTTATCTTGATACAGGCGTATGGGCCAGCAAAGCTATAAAGGAGGCCAAACTTTTTGGTGAAGTGGATGTTGTAGCCTCATCAAAAGACAGAAACTACAACTATATACCGAGAGATTACACAGTTCCAAAGGATGTAGATTATTTCCATTATACTTCAAATAATACCATTTATGGTACTGAGATCCGCAAAGATCCGGAAGTGGGAGTAAGAATGATTGCTGATATGAGCTCAGACATTTTCAGCCGTCCTGTAGACGTGGCTAAATACGATCTTATTTACGGAGGGGCACAGAAAAATCTTGCACCTGCAGGAGTAACTTTTGTTATCGTTAAAGATGATACTTTAGGGAAAGCTGACAGAGTTATACCTACAATGTTGAACTATGAAACCCATGTAAAGAAGGGCTCTATGTTTAACACGCCTCCTGTATTACCCATATTCTCTGCTTTACAGACCTTGAAATATTATAAACAACTTGGTGGCGTGAAGGTGATAGAGAAGATGGATATGGATAAAGCTGAAGTACTATATAATGCAATAGATTCCAGCAAGATGTTTGTAGCAACAGTTCCTAATCATGAAGACCGTTCCATCATGAACGTATGCTTTGTTATGAAACCTGAATACAAAGATCTTGAAAAAGACTTCATAGACTTTGCCACAGAAAGAGGAATGATGGGAATCAAGGGACATCGGGATGTTGGAGGTTTCCGAGCTTCTCTCTATAATGCGCTTCCTATGGAAAGTGTGAAGGCTCTTGTTGACGTAATGAAGGAATTCGAATCTAAACATTAATCAGAAAGAGCTATGAAAATTCTTGTTTTTACTGAGAAACCGTTTGCACCTGCTGCCGTGAAAGCCATTCAAAATGTGATTGATGCAGCCGGAGCTGATATGATACTTGTTGAAAAGGGAACTAAGGAAGATTTGCTAAAATCAGTAAAGGAAGCCGATGGTTTGATCGTGAGAAGTGATATAGTTGACGCTGATGTAATAAACCATGCCCCGAATTTAAGAGTAATAGTAAGAGCGGGCGCAGGTTATGACAATATAGATCTTCAGGCAGCTACAAACCATGGAATCTGTGTAATGAATACTCCGGGTCAAAATTCAAATGCCGTGGCTGAATTGGTATTCGGAATGATTGTAATGATGTGCCGTAACAAATATAACGGCACCTCTGGCTGCGAGCTTAAAGGAAAATCTTTAGGTATCTACGCTTTCGGTCAGGTAGGAAGGAATGTAGCTCGAATTGCAGCAGGTTTTGGTATGGAAATCAAAGCTTTAGATGTTTTTGTGCCTGATGAGGTAATGATAGAGCAAGGAGTAACCCCTGTGCATGATGTAAAGGAACTTTTTTCTCAGAATGATTTTGTTTCTTTACATATTCCGGCAACTCCGGAGACACGCAATTCCATAGGTTATGATTTAGTTGTAAGCATGCCAAAGAATGGTGTTTTGGTTAATACAGCAAGAAAGGAAGTGATAGACGAGGCCGGATTATTGAAGGCACTTTTGGAACGTCCGGATCTTAGATATGTCTCCGATATCAAGCCTGCAAATGCTGAGGAGTTTGAAAAACTTTGTGCAGACAGAGTATTTTTTACACCGAAAAAAATGGGAGCTCAGACAGCTGAAGCCAATTTTAATGCGGGTGTAGCTGCAGCAGAACAAGCTATTGCATATCTACGCGACGGTTGGAATAAATACCAGGTGAATAAATAATGCAGATTCGAAACGCCACTTATAAGATCAGCAGTCCGACAGCAAGGCAATGTCCTGAAACTAATGTTCCGGAATATGCCTTTATTGGAAGGTCGAATGTAGGTAAATCTTCTTTGATTAATTTATTGACCAAAAAAGGATTGGCTAAGACCTCTCAAAAACCGGGTAAAACCATGCTCATAAATCATTATGAGATTAACAACGGAGAATTCTATATAGTGGATTTACCGGGATATGGTTATGCTTCAAGGGGTAAGGAACAAAGAGATGCTTTTGCAACGATGATTAAGGATTATATTCTTAATCGACAACAAATGACTCTTCTATTTGTGCTTCTTGATATCCGGCATGATCCGCAAAAAATTGATGTGGAGTTTCTTAAATGGCTCGGAGAAAATAGTGTTCCTTTTGCAATTGTGTTTACCAAGGCTGATAAAATAGGACCTGTAGCTGCTCAAAATAAAGTGGAAGAATACAAGAAGTTTTTGATGAAAGACTGGGAGGAATTGCCTCCCGTCTTCATCACTTCTTCGGAAGATAAAAGGGGGAAAGAAGATCTCCTTGATTATATTGAGAGTATAAATAAAGAAATATGTCAAAAATAGCCATTGTATCGGATCACGCCGGATATGAATTAAAGGAATATCTCAAACCTTTTATCGAAAAATTGGGATATGAAGTAGTAGACTTCGGCACTTATTCTCCGGAATCATGTGATTATCCGGATTTTGCTCATCCGGCAGCCACAGCTTTAGAGGAGGGTAAAGTGAACCTGGGAATTGGTATGTGTGGTTCAGGTAATGGAATGCAAATTACTTTGAATAAACATCAAGGAGTTAGAGCAGCCTTGTGTTGGCTTCCTGAATTAGCAAAATTAGCCAAAGAACATAATGATGCTAATTTCCTTGTTCTTCCCGCTCGATTTATCACTAAAGAAGAAGCTCAGATTATAGTTGAAACATATTTGAACTCCACTTTTGAAGGAGGCAGGCATGCAAGGCGTGTAAAAAAAATTCCTTTGAATATTTCTGTGGAAGGAGAAGTTATGGGATGAAATATGAGATCAAACTGAAAGATCTTCGTTTTTATGCCTATCATGGTGTAATGGAAGAAGAGAAACGGATTGGTAATGAATTTAGAGTTTCAGCTACCGTTGCTATTCCATGTAGCTCCACAATAGAAACTGATAACATCAGCAACACTCTTTCTTATGTTTCATTATATGAAATAATTAATGAATCAATGCAAGAAAGCCGCAATTTATTGGAAAGAGTTGCTTACGATATTGTAAATAAAATAAAGGAAAGGTTTAAAGAGGTAGAAGGAGGAAAGATAGAGATCGAAAAAGTTCATCCTCCGATTCCGGGGATGTTGGGAAGCGCCTCTGTAGTTTTAGAATTTTAATCCTTATAAAAATATTCTCAAAATATTTTGAATAGGTGAAAAATTCTCATTAACTTTGCACACGCAAAAGAGGGAAAACCTCATACATGGTTCCTTAGCTCAACTGAATAGAGCATCTGACTACGGATCAGAAGGTTACAGGTTTGAATCCTGTAGGAATCACAGAATAAGCGCCTGAATTTCAGGCGCTTATTTTTTTGTACTGGGTTTTTATTTTAGAAATAGTATAAATAGTATAAATTTTAAGTACGACCCTTACTGTAATTATAAGGGTATTTGAATCTAAAATAATTCGTTGCTATTTTTTATTGTTTGTTAGATAGTTGTCTTCAAATTTTTGATAAAAAAAATTTAAAATGCTCAAACTTCCAGACGTTTAATGTCATTTTAGATTAATTTTGCATGAATGAAAAAGGAGAAGATAGACAGGAATTTAAAGATAAGACAATTTATAAGTTTTTTAGCCTGCCTGATGTTGATGTTGGTAGTGCCCATTTGGCGCGACCATAGGATCATAGGTATAGATCTGGGGCTTAATGATAGAGAAGAGATTCCGGCCACATTAACAAAAACAGAAGACGGTTTAATAATAAATACAACAGAGATAGGAAAAGAATACATAGGTTACGGAGGTCAGACACCTATAGAAATAATTCTTAAAGATGATAAAATTGAAAAAATAAAAATATTACCTAATCAAGAAACACCTGAATTTTTGGGGGCGGTTAAAAACAGTGATCTTTTAGACAGATTAATGGGATTAACATTATCCGAAGCCATAGTCTATCCGTTAGACGGAGTAAGTGGTGCAACCTATACTTCTGATGCAATTATAAACAATATTCGAGTAGGCTTACAATATGGATTGAACGAAGAGGGCGAAATCGCAAAAATAACGGTTGCCCAGGAAAAGATTACCCTTAAATTTTATATCACCATAATAGTAATTTTGGCAGGAGGAATTATTCCTTTATTTTATAAAGATAAACGATATAGAACCCTACAGTTGATATTAAATATATTATTGTTAGGGTTTTGGGGTGGGACTTTTATTTCGTATTCTCAAATGACTTCTTTTTTGTCAAATGGTATAACGCAAGTGGCCTTGATTCCAGTTGCCCTCATGTTGATAGCAGCTTTTATATATCCTTGGTTTGGTAAAAACAATTATTATTGTCTTTGGATGTGTCCTTACGGATCTATTCAGGAACTGGCTGGAAAATGTGTTAAAATCAAGATAAAACTCAATCCTAAACTCATCAAATATTTAGGATATTTCCGAGATTGTCTTTGGTTTATTCTAATGTGGTTGTTATGGACAGGTTTGTGGTTTGACTGGATGGGTTATGAACCCTTTGCGGCGTTCTTTTTTACAGATGCGTCAGCTGTTGTGTTGGGAATAGCGGGAGGATTTTTATTATTGTCATTTTTTATTAACCGTCCATATTGCCGTTTTGTATGTCCTACCGGTTCATTATTCAAACTTGCAGAAGGTTCGCGTTGAAATTTAAATATTAAAATTATTAATAGATTTCCAATTTTATATCACTGAAATAAAAGTAATATTGTAATTATTTTTACTTATATTTGCAAAAATAATTAAGAAATATGCATGCATCTGACGCATTAATGTCTCCGATGGTAGCTTCAATAGCGGGAGTGGTATCTGCAGTGCTTATTGGAGTTTCTTCAAATAAGATTAAATCTGAACATCGTCAAGATATTGTGCCTTTAATGGGCGTAATGGGAGCATTTGTATTTGCTGCCCAAATGATTAATTTTACTATACCGGGAACCGGTTCAAGTGGTCACTTAATAGGAGGCATCCTCTTGTCGGCTCTAATGGGTCCCTGGTGTGGATTTATCACACTATGTTCTATCCTCATAATCCAGTGTCTGATATTTGCTGACGGAGGATTAATGGCCTTAGGTTGTAATATACTTAATATGGCAGCAACCTCATGTCTCATAGCCTATCCTTTGTTATATAAACCCATAGCAGGAAAAAGCCAGAAACCGGGCAGAATAGTTGCTGCGGCAATAATTTCATCGATTTTTGCATTAGAACTTGGAGCTTTCGGCGTAACTCTAGAAACTGAACTTTCAGGAGTGACTCTTCTGCCATTTTCAAAATTCCTTACTTTCATGCTCCCCATACATTTTGTGATAGGTGCGATTGAGGGTATAGTGACATCAGCCTTAATTCTTTTTATTTTCCGTTATCGCAAAAGTATGCTTCAATCCCATATTGAAAAAGAAACGAAGGAAAATAAAGGAAGCCTCAAAATGGTATTATTAGTTTTCGGAATCTTTGCATTAATATTAGGGGGCGCTTTTTCAATTCTAGCTTCTGAATTTCCTGATGGTCTTGAGTGGGCCATAATGAAAGTAACGGGAGATGCTATGATGGAGGCAGAAACCCCGGCCATGGCCATTATGCCCGATTATGATTCCAATTTTGCCGGTATAATCGGTTCTATTATCGTCATGATATTCTTATGGGGAATTTCTTCTTTGCTCTTAAACAGATTTAGAAAACCTGTTAAAGAAAGATGAAATTAGAAAAGGCATTAATTTTATTACACAGCAATCAAAGTGCTCGGGAAGAATCCGTTTTTACATCCAGGATTACTTCCAGGTCAATGCTATTGGTGACGATACTTTATCTTTTATTTCTTTTATCCCTTCCATTAGGTCGTCCTTCGGAGTTGATATGGTTTGCGTTATATCCCATTGTCATGTCGCCTCTTATTTCACAGCCTTATCAAAAAATTTTTATTAACTCCCTATATATCCTCCCTTTTATAATTCTGATAGGAATTTTTAATCCTATCTATGATACAAGTGAGGCTTTTAGAATCGGCACTTATAAAATATCCAAAGGCTGGGTAATATTTTTTTCACTAATTATCAGAGGCCTTCTTTCAATGCAAGCCTTGATAATACTCATAAAGTCTACAGGTTTTATTGAAATATGCAATTCTTTATATAAACTTAGGTGTCCGAAGATAATCACTTGTCAGCTTTTAATGCTTTACAGGTATATAGGGTTGTTCATAGCAGAAGGCATAAATATCCGGCGTTCTGTTGAGTCAAGAGGTTATGGAAAAAAATCCTATTCTGTAAAAATATGGGCCACTATTATAGGCTCGATGCTGATAAGGACTTATGAACGCTCGAAAAGAATACATAATTCTATGTTGTCTCGTGGATTTCAAGGATTTCTTCCAATGGGAGAGATGCGTAACTGGAGCAGCTTAGACACATTATTTTTATTTGGGTGGTGCCTGGTTTTTATCCTTTTGAGAAGCTTTGATATCTCTTCTATAATGTTTTCGAAGTTTATTTAATTCTTAATGCTACTAAGTTTTAAAAATGTATTTTTTTCCTATGATTCAAAAAAAGATGTATTGAAGAATATATCTTTTGAAGTAAAGGATGGTGAAAAGATAGCACTTCTTGGATTAAACGGCTCCGGAAAATCTACATTGATGCTACATATGAACGGCATACTTCTACCTTCAAAGGGGGAAGTGAAATTTAAAAACATCGATACCCGTGATAAAAATATCATAGAAATCAGGAAAGGGGTAGGAATAGTATTTCAGAATCCCGACGATCAATTATTTATGCCTACGGTAAAGGATGATGTTGCTTTCGGGCCTCGTAATATGAATATCCGTGAAGAAGAGGTCTCTCTCAGGGTAGAAAATGCCTTAAAAGCTACCAATACTTTTGATCTTGCTAATTCTTCACCTTTAGATTTATCCGGAGGTCAAAAGAAATCAGTTTCAATAGCCACAATTTTATCCATGAGTCCGGAATTGATTGTTATGGATGAGCCCACCTCCGGATTGGATTATGAGGCTACAGAAAATTTTAAAGATATAGTGAGAAGCTTTGAACAAAGTTATATTATTTCCACTCATGATATAGAATTAGCGAAAGAATTATGTGAAAGAGCCATCATATTAGATAAAGGGGAAATAATTTATGACGGATCAATTAAAGAGATTAATTATCCACCGGAGAAATAATTTTTTTTATTTGGCTACGTTTTAATTTAACTCAACAATCAATCGAAACCTGAGGAATGAAAGAGTTAGAAATATATAGTGGAGATTATAGCACTATACTCCCTTTACAATATGCTGATGCAGGTATCTTTGCCGGCTTCCCGAGTCCGGCGCAGGATTATATGGATCGCACTTTGGATTTTAATCGGGAGATTATCCGTCATCCGGCAGCCACTTTTTATGCAAAAGTAGTAGGACAATCCATGGAGGGTGCCGGGATAGATACCGGAGATATTATAGTAGTAGACAGGGCTTTGGAACCACGAAACGGAGACATTGTAGTGGCCTGTTTAAATGGTGAATTTACTTTGAAATATATCGATTTAAGTAAAAAAGATAAAGGTATTATCTGCCTGAGGCCGGATAATGACAAGTATGAGCCGATTTATTTGCATGAAGGAGATGAACTAATAGTGTGGGGAGTAGTGAGCAGTGTGATAAAACGTTTCAGATAATTAATCTCAACCTTATCTTATAAATTAGTTGAAAAAGAGGGAAAGAATAAAAAAGTAAAAAGAGCAATTTTGCTCTTTTTACTTTTATAAGGATGAGAGATTTCTCTTATAATTGTTAAACCAGAGAAACAGCTATTTCCTCATCGTTCATCGCGATGACAATTTTACCTTCTCTACCGAGCCAACCAAGCGCAGCCATAATTTCATCTTTTTTGAGCTTAGTGGCTTTTTTCAATTCTTTCAGACCAAGGATATGAGTGTCTGACTTTTCCAGTGCCTGGTATACTTCACCAGCCCAAGTACCTATTGATTCAATGTTCATTACCTTAAAATTTATTAGTTTAACTTTTCTTTTTTCTAAATTTTTGGAAGATTTAATAACTCCCTTTTACAATATAACGAATTTCAGCGCAAAAGTACTTATTAATTTTGAAAAAAATGTTGTTTTTTTCTCATTTTAGCCTGGAAATGTTATGTTTAATGACAAGAACTTTCAAATTCACCGTCAGGTAAAGTGGTTTTAACTATATCTCCGGGCTTTATATTTCTGACAGATTTTATTGCTTTACCATTGATTCGTGTGATAGAATAACCTCTTAGTAAAGTATTTTTGGGATCAAGAATCTTAACTAAAGATTCTAAATTATAAATCTTTTGATTATTTTTTTCAATTACCGATGAAATTGCATTAAATAATAATGTTTTATAATTATCGAACCGCATAATTTCTTTTTCGATCCTTGCCTGTGTCACTAAGGGCAATTTCATGGAAATATTTTTAAGTTTATTTTCATTGAAAGCCATTCTTCTTAACACCAATTGAGGTATTAAGGTATGAATTGAACTTAATCTTCTTTCTTCACCTCGGATGGCTTCAGTAGAATATATCCTTAATCGATCGGCAATTGATATAATCCTATCAAAGGCAAATCTTAATTGATCTATAAAGAAACCCGCAACAGCAGTAGGAGTCTTCAAACTTATGTTAGCAATTTCATCTAACACATTACGGTCTCTTTCATGGCCAATTCCAACAACCACAGGTAATGGGAAAGTAGCTACTGCTCTGGCCAGTTCATAATCATCAAATCCGTTTAAATCAGTTGTAGCTCCTCCACCTCTTACGATAGCCACGCAATCCCATTGTGTCAGTGAAGAATAAATTTTATTTAAAGCATGTCTGATTGATACAGATACATTTTCTCCCTGCATAACACAAGGGAAGAGTACCGGATAAAACACAAAACCTTCAGAATTTCCAAGAAGATGATTGATGAAATCACCGTAACCAGCCGCTCCTTGAGCCGAAATCACTGCTATACGCTGAGGTGCTTGTGGGAAAAGTAGGGATTTGTTATGTTCAGCAATTCCTTCTTTTTTAAGACGAAAAAGAATTTCCCTACGAATTCTTTCCATATCCCCCATTGTGTAGGAGGGATCAATATCAATTATATTAAAAGAGAGGCCATATATAGAATGATGTGTCGCACTTCCTTTTATCAAAGCTTTTATCCCATTGGAAATTTCGCGTTGTGTAGCAGCTAAAAATTTCTGTCGAAGTTGGATAAAAGAATTGCGCCATATATTAGCCCTTAATTTTGCTATAGTCTGACCGTTTTCATTTTTTTCTATTAATTCCATATAGCAATGGCCACCTGCCACTCTAACATCGCTTAGTTCTGCGGTGATCCATACGCCTGCTAAATCCGGAGACGACGCCACGGTATTTGTGATAGCAGCTGTAAATTTGCTCAAAGGAATTCCTAAAGGGAAATCATTCGTATTATCAAATAGATTTCGAGTCATAAAATTATTTTTGAGTACCTAATTCCACCAATGCCCCAGTCGTGGGGTCAAAGAGAGCATAGGATGGCTCCTTTTTATCGGTGAAAAGAGTTGGATTCAATCCAAACAAAAATCCAAACTGACTCATGGGAAAAACTTGCTGAAACAATTCTTTCCCTCCAAAAGAAAGAGAAACTTCGGCTAATCCCGGAATACAGTACATAACTGCATCTTTAGGTAATTTTTTTTCTTCACCTTTAGCATCTACAGGGACGGTAGGTTCTTCAACAACTTTTAAGGAGAGATATAAAGGATCGCCGGAATAATCATCAGCATTTACCAGGCCGTCGGAAAGACTTAATCTGCAAACCACACTTTTGCCTTCCTCTTCGGGAATGATATAGAAAGATTTCACAGTTCTTTCTTTCCAGGAAGATCCTTTAAAAGCATTTGTCAAGGCCTGTTCCTGTTTATCTAAATTCTCCAGCATAATTTCCAGCTGTCTTCCATCAGTTGGCATAGTTTCTGCGGTTCCTCTTGTTAATGAAATTTTAGCCTCCCTAATTTCTGTAAGTTCCTCAGCCAATAATTGAGCCTGTTTATAAGAAGATTGAGCTGATATAAAATCCTCATTCATAAATTCAAGGTACTCTTTACCGGTGGTCCTGTTTCCTTCAATAGCAATTACTGATATTTCTTCTTCCGATATTTCCAAGGGTTCCTTGTTAATCGAAAGCAGCATACCATCTTCGGCTACTCCTATAAATGTGGTCGCACCGGGTTTTAGTTGCATGAGAAACCGATTCTGATCATCAGGTGCTCCGAAAGGAGTAATTTTCACAGTCTCTATATCCCATTCCGTAGAGTTTTCTGAAATTACGTTGGAATCGGAGGTGAAAATTTTTGAATATTTAAAAAATGGTGCAGCCACTTCAGTTTTTTTAACCGCAACCACATCGATTTTAAACCCCGTGAGAGGTAAAGAATATACTAAACCATATTCGTTATGTTTCTCGGCTGTGAGAAGTTTTGTCTGTTGGGCTTGTATGCCCAAGAAAGAACCTAGAAATATCAATGAAAAAAAGAAAGATTTCATAACGAATAATTATTTTCTTGAAGTTAAGTTTTTAATAGCAAGAGCACAATAATCTGCGATTTCAGATGCCAAGACACCATATTCCCCCCACTTTTCAGCAGCAAGGTCACCTGCCAGTCCATGCACGAACACGCCTACTGTGGCAGCTTGTTCAGGTCTAAGTCCTTGAGCCATAAAGGCGGAAATCACACCTGTCAATACATCGCCGGCTCCGGCAGTAGCCATTCCGGGATTTCCTGTTGAATTAAAATATACACGTCCTGTTGGCCTGATAGTTGCTGTGAAATGCCCTTTCAGCACTATTATGATATTATAATATTTGGCCATTTCAATAGCTTTTCTAAGACGGTCTTCATTACCTGTATGATCACCGAAAATTCTATCGAATTCACCGATATGAGGAGTTATAATTGAATTAGCTGGGAGAAGGCTTAATAAATGAGGTCTTTTAGCTATACAATTCAAAGCATCGGCATCAACGATAATCGGGCTTTTATAACTTTTAAATAAATTTTCCAAAGCATCTACAGTCCTATCATTAACTCCCAATCCCGGACCTACTGCAATTGCTTGATGGTTATGATGAACAGTCATGTCTGAAATGAAATTTTCATTTCTATCCGGTTCGAAAAGAGCTTCAGGCACGCAGGTCTGGATAATAGGGAGTGAAATCCTGGCGCTGTGTACTGTTACCAAACCTACTCCACTTCTCAGTGCTCCTTTAGCTGCCAAAACAGCTGCTCCGGTCATCCCAATACTCCCCGCAAAAATTAAGGCAGAACCATAGTCACGTTTCCCGGTAAAATTAGCACGTTGTTTAATAAGAGGTCGAACAGTGCGTTGTTCCACCAACATAAAGTCTACCGGAATTCCTTTAATTTTAGTCTCATCCAGTTCAATATCAAGCAACTTCCATTCACCAATGACATCCTGGTTTTCCTCGAAAAAGAAAGAAAGACGCGGGAACTGAAAAGTAAGAGTAAGATCGGCATGAACCATGTCACGGCGACTCACATTATCATTCCATTCCCCGGAGAGCCCCGTGGGCACATCAATAGCTACAATATAAGCTTCAGAATCATTGATATAGTTAACTAATGTAAGAAATCCTTTTTGCAACGGGCCCTTAAGGCCACTACCGAAGAGACCGTCAATTACAACATCTTTTTCACTTAATTCAGGCGGAGTAAAATCTTTGGTTACTTCTATAAAGTTAATACCTTCTATATCAGACAAGAGCTTTCTTTCTTCATTACAATCATGACTAAGTTTACCCATAACATTAAATAGGAAAACTTCAATTTTTTTGTAACCTTGTTCGAAGAGAAGGCGAGCCACAGCAAGGGCATCTCCACCATTATTGCCCGGCCCTGCAAAAATAACAAATCTCTGGGTAGGATGAAACTTAGATACTAATTCGCAACAAACAGCTGAAGCAGCCCTTTCCATTAGTTCAAGGGATGTGATACCTTGGCTCTCACATGTGGCTTTATCTATTTCTCTGATGAGTTCTGAGCTAAATATTTTCATATTGCAAAATTAATAATAAATTCATTTTTCATCTATTAGGTAATGGAAACAAATATTAAGATGAATAAAAATTTTATTCAGAAGAGAAAGGATAAAAGAGGTACATTTTAGATCGAAATAAAAAGAGACTCTAAGTCTTAATTATTGTAATATTTGTTAATTTTGTGTCTTTATACTCTACTTTCGTGAAAATTAAAGATCTAATAAAGATTTTAGGAGTAAAATTTAGTAATAAACTCCTTTTGAAAATAAATAATGAGGAAGCTGAAATTGATATTTTACTAACTGACTCAAGAAACCATTTCAAACCCGACTCTACGTTGTTTTTTGCGATAAAAACCGAGGGTGGTAATGATGGGCATAAGTATATTGCCGACTTATATAAGAGGGGTGTAAGAAATTTTATAGTAGAAAAACTACCTGAAGAAATTCCATTTGAAGGCGTAAATTTTATTGTAGTCCCTGACACTATAGAAGCATTGACCGAAGTAGGAAAAATCCACCGAAACAGGGCCAAAAAAATAGTGGCTTTAACGGGAAGTAGAGGGAAGACAACCTTGAAAGAGATAATTTTTCAATTGCTAGAACCTTACAGAAAGATATCCAGATCGCCTCGAAGTTTTAATTCAAGAATAGGAGTCCCTCTGTCTTTATGGCAAATCTCTGCAGATACTGATCTTGCGGTTATAGAAGCGGGTATTTCAGGGAGAGGCCAAATGCAGAGAATGGCAGAATTAATAGGTCCTGATATTGTGATTTTCAATAATATAGGAGATGCTCATTCTCAAGGGTTTTCCTCTATGAAAGAAAAAGCGAGGGAAAAGAGTAAACTGGCGCAATATGAAACAGTGAAAACTATCATTTTCCCATATGACAATAAGTTAATTTCTGATGAAATATCTTTTTTAAGAGGAAGTAAACAATTGATAGGTTGGTCCGAGACAAATCCCGAAGCCGATCTTTATATTAAATCAATTAGAATAAATTCTGAAAGTAAAAGGAAAATATTTTATAAATACAGAAATATAGAAGGGAATTTTGTAACTAATCTCAGTCATGATTATAGTTTGGAGAATGTGGCAGCTGCCTTGGCTCTTATTATTGAAGAGGGTTTGAATATTGAAGAAATAGAACATCAGTTTGCCAGACTTCAAGATATTAGTACGCGCCTGAATGTATCTGATGGAATTAATGGATGTTCAGTGATACTGGATTCATATACAAGTGACCTAAGTTCCTTGCTTCCTGCCATTGATTTCATGAAAAGAAGAAAAATGCCTTCTCAAAGTCTTACCTTAATATTAAGTGATCTTCAACATGAAGTGAAAGACGAGAAAAAGATGTATAAAGAAATTGCAGCTTTGGTAGAGGATACCGGAATAAACAAATTTATAGGAATTGGAGAGATGATGACTAAAAATAAAAGTTTATTTCCTTTGGGTTCGCAATTTTTTAAAGACACTAAAACCTTCCTGGAAAAGTTTTCTTTATCTGATTTTAACGAAGAGATAATTTTGCTTAAGGGATCACCGGGATATAATTTTGAATTAATTGACCGTCAACTTGAAATAAAGACCCATGAAACAGTGCTTGAGGTAAACCTTGATTCAATTCTATCTAACTACAATTATTTTCGAAGCAAGGTGCCACCCCAAACAGGCATGATAGCAATGGTAAAAGCTTCAGGATATGGGGCCGGGAGTTATGAAATTGCCAAAACTCTGCAGGATGCGGGAGCAGCTTACCTGGCGGTTGCGGCCCTTGACGAAGGATTAGAGTTACGGAGAAAGGGGATAGTGATGCCAATAATGATAATGAATCCCAAAGCTGCTAATTACAGAGCTTTGTTCCGTCACAACCTTGAGCCCGTGGTTTATTCTTTTTCTATGTTAGATATTTTGATAGAAGAGGCCGAAAAATACGGTGACGAGGAATATCCGGTACATTTGAAACTTGATACCGGAATGCATAGGATGGGATTTGAAGAAAAAGACATTCCTGAACTTGTGAAAAGACTTTCGGGCAATACCAAAGTAAGAGTGGCATCTGTATTCTCACATTTAGCCACTGCCGATTGTTTAGACATGGATGCCTATACCCATAGGCAGTTAGAGAGGTTTGAAAAAATGACCGATTACCTTAAGGAAGGATTGAGATATAAGCTCAAACTACATATTTTAAATAGTGCGGGAATTCTTCGTTTTCCGGAATATCATTATGATTATGTTAGGTTAGGAATAGGCTTATACGGGGCTAACACATTACCTTCCTTTATTGAGAAACCATTGGCTGTGGTTTCTACCCTCCGTAGTGTTATAATCTGCATACGTGAAATAGAAGGAGACGATGCAGTTGGATACGCAAGAAAAGGACAGATAACCGGGAAAACCCGTGTGGCCACAATCCCAATCGGTTATGCCGACGGTTTGAACAGGAGATTGGGGAATGGTTCTTTAAAGGTTTGGATAAATGGAAAAATGGCACCCACAATTGGAAATATTTGTATGGATGCCACAATGATAGATGTCACCGGAATTGAATGTAAAGAAGGGGATCCGGTTGAGATTTTTGGAGAAAAAGTAAGTCTGCAATCTTTGGCAGATAGCCTTGATACAATCCCTTATGAAATCTTAACCTGGGTATCACCCCGAGTAAAGAGGATTTATTACCGGGAATAAAAATCTTTATTGAATATTACCCAAAGTTTCAATACACTTCTTTACTTCTTCATCAGTAGAGAAAAGTTTCTCCTTGCAATATTTTATAAGTTCCGCAGCTCTTTTAGTATAATCCGCAAGAGCATCTATATCACAATTATCACTTTGCATTTTAGCCACAATAGCTTCAAGCTCCTGCATTGCTTTAGTATAGGTGAGCTCCATAAAGAATTGACATGAAAAAGATTAAGGATTTATTTAAGTGGTTTGGATTCACAATACAGGCATCTCCATTCATCAGGCTTGTCGTGAGCCGGACGGAAAATACTTTCAACGCCTGTTTCCATATTTGAAATACAACGTTTGTTACGGCAAATGAATTTACCCTTCACAGCATCTTTCGGAATTAAATCTGAATTCTTTTGAGGATCTTTAGCCCATTCCAGTAATTTAGAAATAAGAGCCATTCTTACGAATTTCCCATTTTCTACCTGACGGAAATAAGCGGCTCTTGGATCTGAATCTACGTCAGTGCTTATTTCATTAACTCTGGGAAGAGGATGGAGTATACACATATCAGGTTTTGCTTTCTTTAGCTTTTCTGCATCTAGTACAAAGAAATCTTTAACTCTATCATATTCATCTTCATCAAGAAATCTTTCTTTCTGTACCCGAGTCATATACAAGACGTCGAGGTCTCCGATTACAGGATCTATAGAATCTACTTCCACATATGGCACACCATTCATGTCACACACTTCCTGTTTCATATAATCGGGTAGACGCAATTGCTCCGGTGCAATCAAAACAACCTTGATACCTTCGTATCTTGATAAAGCTTTAATAAGGGAATGAACCGTTCTGCCAAATTTCAGATCACCACAGAAACCAATTGTAATATTGTCGATTCTTCCAAGTTCACGTTTAATTGTGAGAAGGTCGGTGAGAGTTTGTGTAGGATGACTATGGCTTCCATCCCCTGCATTAATAACAGGTATTTTAGAATTTAAGGCTGCCACTGTAGCTGCTCCTTCTTCAAAATGCCTCATGGCTATAATATCGGCAAAACAGTTTATAACCTTTGTGGTATCAGCACAAGTTTCTCCTTTACTGACTGAAGAACTTTTTGCATCGGCAAATCCCAGAACATTACCTCCAAGTTCCATCATTGCCGCTGTAAAGCTTAACCGAGTACGAGTTGATGGTTCATAAAACAGAGTGGCAAGTTTTTTCCCTTTGCATACTTCACTATATTTCTCCCGGTTTTCTATTATATCCTGGCCGAGAGCTAAAATATCTTCCAATTCTTCTTTAGAAAGATCAGTAGGGTCTATTAAATGTTTTGCCATGACGGATCTGAGGGATTAGACATGAATTTTTTTAATTTATTTTCTTCTTCTGTGGAAATATACTTTTCAGCAACCGCTACATTACAAAGTGTATCAAAGTTTGTGAGCGAATAATTGGTAACTTCAGCTTCTTTTAATCTTTGCAAACCTTTTTCCATTCCATAGGTGAAGATACTGACTACACCGAGAACAATAGCACCGGCCTCTCGAAGTGCCTCTACAACTTCTATACAACTGCCTGCTGTAGAAATTAAATCTTCAATAACCACTACCTTCTGACCTTTTTCAAGTTTTCCCTCGATTCGGTTTCCTCTTCCATGATCCTTATTTCCACCTCTGACATATCCCATAGGGAGATTTAATATCCAGGCTGCAATTGCAGCGTGTGCAATACCTGCTGTACTTGTACCCATCAGAACTTCTACCTCCGGAAATTTTTCTTTAACAGTAGAGGCAATGCTCTCTTCTACAATTTTTCGAGCCTCAGGATCAGAGAGGATCAAGCGATTGTCACAATATATGGGGCTCTTGATTCCACTTGCCCAAGTGAAAGGATTTCCAGGACGAAGGAAAACAGCTTTTATTCTAAGCAGTTGTTTGGCAATTTCAGTATCATTCATATTATTAGAAGAATCAAAATATTAAATAAAATTTGAAGGATTGTAATTAAATTCCTCAGGAGCAAGGAAATCAGATACACATTTATTATATGCTTCCAGAGGATCACTGGCAGCAGTAATAGGACGTCCCACAACAATAAAATCAGAACCTAAAACTCTTGCCATTGCAGGATCCGTTATTCTTTTCTGATCATCCACAGCTGAGTCTTTGAATCTTATTCCGGGAGTCACTGTGAGAAATTGAGGTCCGCATGCCTGTTTAACTTTGGCTACTTCCAAAGGTGAGCATACTACTCCATCTAATCCTGCTTTCATTGCATTTGTTGCATAATGAGCGATCGTTTCATCTATAGGATTATCAATTAGAAGCTGAGATTTCATGGCCTCTTCAGATGTTGAGGTAAGTTGTGTTACAGCAATAAGCAATGGAGCAGATCCATCAGGTCGAGTAAGACCTTCTTTGGCTGCCATCATCATTTCTATAGTGCCGGCTGCATGTACATTCACCATGTCTACATCAAGGTTAGAAAGTACTTTCATAGCTTTCTTAACTGTATTAGGAATGTCGTGTAATTTAAGATCCAGAAAAATTTTAAACCCTCTTTTTTTAAGTTCTCTTACAATTTCAGGTCCAGCAGCATAGAAAAGCTCCATTCCAATTTTCAAGAATGGCTTAGGCTCAACTTCTTTGAACTTGTCTAAAAATTTATAACATTCCTCAGCAGAAGAAAAATCACAAGCAATAATCACATCTTTTTTCATGGCTGTCTTAAAATTTTTAATGAAGAGATTCCAAGCCTTCGCATCAGGGAAGGTAGTTCATAAATAATTTCCATACATGCGTATGGGTTTATGAGGTTAGCTGTGCCTACTTCAACGACACTGGCACCAGCTATTATCATTTCAACTACATCTTCTGCCGTAGAAACGCCTCCACATCCTATTATTGGAATATCCGGGAATGCCTGATGCACCTGATATATCATTCTTAGGGCTATCGGGAAAACTGCAGGTCCCGAAAAACCACCCATAAGATTGGCTATTATTGGTTTTCGAGTCTTTATATCAAATCTCATACCTAATAGAGTGTTTATCAGGCATAACCCGTCAGCTCCGTTATGAACGGCAGCTTCAGCCATAGCCACAATATCGGTGACGTTAGGAGTAAGTTTTACAAACAGTGGAATTGTACAAACTTTTTTAACTTCTTTAACAAGTTCTCCAAGAATTCCCGGATCAGTTCCGAAAGATATTCCTCCGCCATGTACATTGGGGCAACTGACATTCAGTTCAATAAATCCAACTTGAGGTTCATTTGTGATTTTAGTACAACATTTAACGTATTCCTCCACTGAGAAACCGCTTATATTGGCAATAATGGGTTGGTGGAAAACTTCGCGAAGTTTAGGTAATTCACGTGCAATCACCGCATCCACTCCGGGGTTTTGAAGGCCTACGCAATTGATCATTCCGGAATAACATTCAGCTACCCGAGGTAAAGGATTCCCGAATCTTGCATTAAGAGTGGTGCCTTTAAAGGAAATTGAGCCTAAGATATCAATAGGATAGTATTGATTCATTTCATACCCATATCCAAAACATCCTGAAGCAGGAATTACGGGATTCTGGAGTGTAACCCCGCAAAGATCCATACTTAGATCCATTCTATTTATTTCCATATAAGCTCACTTTTTTTGAATACAGGTCCTTCTTTACATATTCTTTTCGATCCCTTAATGGTTTCCAAAGAGCAACACATACAAGCCCCGAAACCGCAGCCCATTCTACACTCGAGACTCATTTGTCCTTCAGTAGGTAGCATGGAAAGACTTTTTAACATGGGTAGGGGACCACAGGCATAAAAATAATCATATTTAAGTTCTTTCTCCTTAATTACATCTGTAACGAAACCTTTTGTGCCGGTAGTACCATCCAACGTGGCTATATAAGTGACAAGTCCCATGTCTCTCATATCTTTTTCCATTCCCCATGAATCTTTAGCTGTATTATACCCTAAAACTACCTGGGGTCTGAGTCCGTTCTCAATGAGGTCGTAAGCCAGTTGCAAAAGAGGAGCCGCACCTATTCCTCCACCAAGGAGAATGGGTTTTTTAATATCCGAAGGAATGGAGAATCCATTCCCTAGGCCTACCAGAATATTAAGTTCCTCTCCCGGTTTCATTTTAGATAAGATAAATGTACCTTCTCCCACTACATTGTATAATAGATGTAACCCTTTTTCTCTTGTGAAATATCGGGAAACGGAAATAGGCCTTCTTAGAAATTTGCCTGGAATAGATATATTTACAAACTGTCCGGGAGCCGTGATTAAAGCTACTTCCCCTTTGAGTCGAAGAAACCATGTTCTTGGTCCAACCTGACGGTTTTCTTCAATAAGAAAAATTTTATTTATATCCTTCATATTAATCTTCGTCGATGGTGGATACTTTCATTGTGATATCTTCAAGAACATCCAACAATACTTCCACGGTTTCCAGAGAAGTAAATACTGTTATATTATTATCCACGGCAGCCCGACGAATATGATAACCATCCTTATGAGAATGGTCAGCCCCCAGTTCCATAGTGTTAATAACGTAACTTACATGGCCTTGTCGCAGAGATTTCATAATATCATCAGAGCCTTCACTGAGTTTTTTCATCAGTCGGGTTCTGACACCGTTTTTACGTAAAAATTCAGCGGTACCTCTTGTAGCTTCAATATTAAAGCCAAGACCATAAAAACGTTTAATGAGTGGAAGAGCTCTTTGTTTATCATTATCGCCTATGGTTACAAAGACTGTGCCGTAATTAGATACTGTCATTCCGGAGGCTTGCAATGATTTATAAAGAGCACGTTTTAGAGATCGGTCATAACCAATTGCTTCTCCTGTTGATTTCATTTCCGGAGAAAGATAAGAATCCATTCCTCTCAATTTTGAAAAAGAAAAAGCCGGAGTCTTAACAAACCAACGTTTCTTCTCTTCGGGATAGAGTTGTGTTATACCTTGTTGTTTAAGGCTTTCTCCCAACATTACCCGGGTAGCAATAGGAGCAAGTGGTTTCCCTGTAGCTTTAGAAATAAATGGCACGGTGCGGGAAGATCTTGGATTCACTTCAATCACGAATACTTCATCATTGGGATCCACAATAAACTGAATATTGTAAAGACCTTTTATTCCTATTTCCTTTCCGAGTTTCACCGTATAATCCAAGATGGTATCTTTTACTTTTTGAGAGACACTGAAAGTAGGATATACACTCATGGAATCCCCGGAATGCACTCCGGTGTGTTCCACATGTTCCATAATCCCGGGAACAAAAACATCTTCACCATCACAGACTGCATCTACCTCGAGTTCTTTACCCATAATATACCTGTCAACTAAGACAGGGTGTTCATCGTTGATTTCCACAGCTTCCTGGAGATACTTTCTGAGTTGATCTTCATGACTCACTATTTGCATAGCTCTTCCTCCAAGAACAAAACTGGGACGCACTAATACAGGGTAACCTATTTTATTAGCTGCTTCTACCCCTTGTTCTATTGTTGTTACGGCCATACCCTTAGGTCGGGGTATACCAAGCTTTTCCATTATAGCTTCAAAACAACCTCTATCTTCAGCATTACGTATTGCATCGATATCAGTTCCAATAATTGGTGCCCCGAGTTCCGCGAGCCTTTCAGCGAGATTTATTGCCGTCTGGCCTCCTAAAGTTACAATGACTCCATCCGGTTTCTCATGATCAAGCACGTTCATAACGTCTTCCACCGTCAAAGGTTCAAAATACAACTTATCGCTGGTGGTATGGTCTGTTGAAACAGTTTCAGGATTATTATTTATTACAATAGCTTCGTATCCGGCATTTCTAATAGACCATATGGCGTGAACAGTAGAATAATCAAATTCTACTCCCTGACCTATACGTATAGGTCCCGAACCCAATACCACGATTTTTTTCTTTTTGGAGGGTATAGATTCGTTTTCAGAATCGTAGGTGGAATAGAAATAATCTGTGGTGGAATGGAATTCCGCACCACAAGAGTCAATCATTTTATAAACAGGCTTGATATTATTTTTAATTCTGATTTTTCTTACCTCATCTTCAGATATTTTCCAACATTGTGAGATAAACTTATCGGAAAAACCATAAGACTTAGCTGTTTTTAGTATATCAATATCATTAGGGTTAGCCTTTACTTTCTTTTCTATATCCAGAATGTTCTTTATTTTATCGAGGAAGAACATGTCAATTTTGGTACGATTATAAATATGCCCGGCATCTACATCTCTCCAAAGTAGTTCAGCCAATGCATATAGACGGTCGTCTGTCGGAGTCTTTATATAATCAAGCAATTCTTCTGTTGAAAAAGAATCGAATTTAGGCAAATATAAATGGCAAACTCCGGTTTCGAGAGATCTTACTGCTTTCAGCAAGGATTCTTCGAAGTTTCTTCCAATACTCATAACTTCACCGGTAGCCTTCATTTGAGTTCCGAGTTGATTGGAAGCATCAGCAAATTTATCGAATGGGAATCTTGCAATTTTAGTGACGACATAATCCAAAGTTGGTTCAAAACTTGCCGGAATGTGTCCAAGATTAATTTCATCCAGATGTAGTCCAACAGCAATTTTTGCACTTACTCTTGCAATTGGGTAACCGGATGCTTTCGATGCCAAAGCCGAAGATCTGGATACTCTCGGATTCACCTCAATAAGATAATAATCAAAAGAAAGAGGATCCAATGCAAACTGCACATTGCATCCACCTTCAATCTTTAAGGCCCTGATCAGCTTTAAAGCGCTGTCTCTCAATAACTGGTATTCCTTATTAGAAAGGGTTTGAGAGGGAGCTACCACAATAGAGTCGCCGGTATGGACACCAACGGGATCAAAATTTTCCATTGAACAGATGGCGATTACAGTATCATTTGCATCCCTCATCACTTCAAATTCAATTTCCTTAAACCCTTTGATACTTTTCTCTACGAGCACCTGGTTCACCGGAGACAGATCGAGAGCAGTCCTCATTAAATCTCTTAATTCCTCTTCATTATCGGCGAATCCTCCTCCCGTTCCTCCGAGTGTGAATGCAGGACGTAAAATAACAGGGTAGCCGATCTTTGATGCAATTTCCACTCCTTTTTCTATCGAGTCTGCCACATCGCTGGGTAAAACCGGTTCATTTATAGATTCACATAACTCTTTAAATTTTTCCCGGTCTTCAGCCATTTCAATAGAATCGAAAGAAGTACCTAAAATTTCTACCCCACATTCTTCAAGTATGCCTTTTTTTGCTAATTGTACTGCGAGGTTAAGACCGGTTTGGCCACCAAGACCGGGAACAATAGCATCGGGCCGTTCATATCTTACGATTTTTGCCACATATTCCAGAGTAAGGGGCTCCATATATACCTTGTGAGCAATTTCAGGATCTGTCATTATGGTAGCTGGATTAGAATTAACCAGCACCACTTCATAACCTTCCTCTTTAAGAGCTGCACAAGCCTGTGTTCCGGCGTAATCAAATTCAGCTGCTTGTCCCACAACGATAGGACCGGAACCGATCACCATTATCTTTTTTATATCTTTTCTTTTTGGCATATCTCAGATTTGTTTCTCAGTATTAGGAATCATGTTAATAAAACGGTCGAAGAGATAAATGGTGTCTTGAGGTCCTGGAGCACTTTCAGGATGGAATTGGACTGAAATAACCTTTTCTTTTTCACATTCCAGACCTTCCACGGTGCCATCAAGAAGATTTATATGAGTAACTGATAAAGGTGTCTGATCTACAGATTCTTTATCAACAGCATAACCATGGTTTTGAGCTGTAATTAATACTTTCCCTGTTTTCAGTTCTTTAACCGGATGGTTTCCACCTCTATGTCCGGGATTAATCTCACATATCTTGGCTCCATAAGCAAGGGCAAGCAGTTGATGACCAAGACAAATACCAAACATTGGCACTTTCCCACGAAGTTTTTTTAGAGTTTCAATCACCTCTGGCACATCTTCCGGAGACCCGGGACCATTTGAAATGAGAACTCCGTCAGGCTTAAAATCAAGAATCTGTTCTGCTGTAGTGTTCCAGGGCACCACCGTGACATTACAACCATGATGATTTAAGTTTCTGACCATATTCAGCTTCATGCCACAATCAATTGCAACTATATCGTATTTGCAATTGGTGGTTCTGGCGAACCATCTTTTTCTACAACTAACTTTACTTACGAGATCTTTAGGTCTTGGCTGAGCTTTAATTTTAGCAACAGCTTCTTCAACAGGTGTATCTTCGTTTGTGATAATTGCTCTCATGCCGTTTGCATCACGAAGAATTCGAGTTAACATGCGAGTATCGATACCGCTGATACCCGGAATCTCATTTTCTTCCAATACTTCTGCCAAGGTTTTAGTGTATCTGAAGTTTGAGGGTGAATCGTTGTTTTCTTTAACAATCATACCACCTATAGAAGGAAACTTTGTTTCATAATCCTCGTCGGTAATTCCGTAATTACCTATCAAAGGATATGTCATTACAATAATCTGATCGGCATAAGACGGATCAGATAATATCTCCTGATAACCTACCATCGAAGTATTAAACACGAGTTCTCCAACTCTTTCTTCGTTAGAAGCGAAACCGATACCACGGAATTCGCGTCCATCTTCAAGCACAAGTTTTTTAGGGACGTTATTCATAGTAGTGCGTTAAAAACGGGTTTGCCGTTATATATCGTCATTAGAATCTTACTTTTCAATTCGAGACCCTCATAGGGAGTGGCTTTACCTAAAGATTTGAAATTCTCAGGATCTACAATGAAAGAATCATTGATATCTATCACGGTAATATTGGCCTCATTACCAGTCTCAATAGTATCTTGAGGAAGATGCAGAATTTTTCTCGGATTCAAAGCCATAACTTTGATTAAATGTTGCAAAGACATTAATCCTGAAGACACCATGGTAGTGTAAACAGCCGGGAAAGCTGTTTCAAGTCCTACTACACCCATAGCGCTTTTTTGTAGTCCACGGCTCTTTTCTTTCATTGAATGGGGTGCATGATCAGTTGCAATTACATCAATTGTTCCGTCAATCAATCCCTCACGTAAAGCCTCACGGTCTTCAATACCGCGGATAGGTGGGTTCATTTTAAATCTGCCTTCATCTTTAAGGTCCTGATCGCTGAAGGTGAGATAGTGAGGCCCGGTTTCACAAGTCACGTCAATACCATTCTTTTTTGCTTGTCTTACCAATTCTACACTTTCTTTGGTTGAGATATGACAAATATGCAGACGGCATCCGGTTTCTTCCGCGAGAATAATATCTCTTTCAACTTCTTTCCATTCTGATTCCGATGAAATGCCGGGGTGACCATATTTTTTTGCGTAAGTGCCTTTATGGATATAACCTCCTTCCAGTAAAGATTCTACTTCACAATGTGCAGCCAGGATTTTTCCTGTTTTAGAAATTCTTTCCATGGCTTTCTTCATTATATCCAGGTTCTGCACGCCCGAACCATCATCAGAAAAGCCTGCAACAAAAGGAGCCAGAGCCTCGTAATCCACTAATTCTTTTCCCATACGTCCTTTAGTAATAGCGGCGAAGGGAATTACTTGAACATGAGCATCCCGCCTGATTATATCCAACTGAATTTTTAGATTTTCAATTGAATCCGGAGTGGGATTTAGATTTGGCATAGTACAAACAGTGGAAAAACCGCCGGCAGCCGCAGCTAAAGAACCTGCATTAATGGTTTCTTTATATGAGAAACCTGGTTCCCTGAGATGCACATGCATATCCACCAAAGAGGGGATTACAATTTTCCCTGTTAAATCATAAGATGGATAAGAATCAGCTTTAGGCTTTGAATCTGAAAGGATTTTAATTATTCCTTCGGATATAAAAATATTTTTCTCAACAAAATCATTGTTGCAAAATATTTTTGCATTCAAGAGCCAGAAAGATTTCAAATCAGTCATAATTCAAAAAACAAAAAAGCAACTCTAAAAATGAGTTGCCTTAAAAAATTGAAAAAATTGTAACGTCACGGAATGAAATTCCGTTTTCGGCTGCCTGTAAGCAAGATCCTTGCAGGAAATGGTGACGTTGACAATTTGTTGTCATCCCTCTAATTTTATGCAAAGATAACAAAAAATCATTATTACCACAAAAGCATCTTGGCAAGTTTCCATTAATTGGGGAATTTTAAGTATTTTTGTAAAAGCAAGGATATATATTTTTCCCAAATATTGGAATAGATCATAAAACCTAATTAAATAAACTGGTTTATTATAATACTTTTATGAAATTTAAGAAACCTAATCTATTAGTATTAATAATTTTAGCTATTTTATCAGGAACATTATGCGGATGGTTTTTCAACGAGAGCTTAACACGGATTTTTATAACCTTCAATAGCATATTCAGCAATTTTTTAGGCTTTTGTATCCCTCTTATAATTATAGGTTTTGTAACACCGGCGATTTCAGAATTAGGATCGAAAGCAGGAAAGTTATTATTAGTCACAGTAACTTTAGCCTATGCCGCAACTTTGGGAGCCGGTTTCTTAAGTTATTTTGTTAGCGATACTTTTTTCCCGACCTTATTGGAGGGCCAGAACTTAATTTCTGACACTGAAATGGCAAAGGAACTCCCTCCTTATTTCACTATCAATATGCCGGCAGTGATAGATATCATGTCTGCATTGGTTTTATCTTTTGTTGTATGTATTGGTCTTACTCAGATAAAATCTTCTACTAGTACTATAAAGAGGGCCACAGAAGAGTTCCGGGAAATAATTTCCTTAATAATCGCAAAAATTATTGTGCCTCTTTTACCGATTTATATCTTCGGTATTTTTGTAAAGATGTCTTTCACAGGTGAAGTTAATTCTATATTGCTGGCGTTTTCTAAAGTAATACTGGTGATTTTCGCATTACATTTATTTTGGTTATTGTTTTTATATTCCATTGGTGCACTTTTTTCTAAAGGAGAAAAAAATCCATTTAAATTATTAGGAACGATGTTGCCGGCATATTTTACTGCATTAGGCACCTCCTCCTCAGCCGCCACTATACCTGTGACCCTCAGACAAACTATAAAAATGGGTGTAGATAAAGATATAGCGGGTTTTACCGTACCGTTGTGTGCCACTATTGATCTTTCAGGAAGTGCATTGAAAATAGTTGCTTGTTCGATAGCATTAATGATGTTGAAAGATATACCTTATGATTTTGGTTTATTTGCTTATTTTGTGTCAATGATGGGTATAGCCTTGGTTGCAGCACCCGGTGTACCAGGCGGTTCAATTATGGCAGCGTTGGGATTATTGACTTCTATATTAGGGTTTTCTGATAGTGATTGTGGATTGATGATAGCATTATATATAGCAATGGATAGTTTCGGCACAGCTTGTAATGTTACGGGGGATGGAGCTTTATCTCTTATAATCAACAGATTTTATCCGTCAGATAAAACTGAGGCAGCAATTGTTTAAGAATTGATAATGGAGGAAAAAATAATACGAAAACCTGAATGGCTTAAAGTGAAATTGCCACGTGGTTTTAAGGCTACACAAGTATTAGGATGTTTAAATGAGAGAAATTTAAATACTATATGTAGTAGTGGGATGTGTCCTAATAAAGGAGAGTGCTGGAGTAATGGCACAGCAACTTTTATGATAGGAGGACAAATCTGTACCCGTAACTGTAAGTTTTGTAATGTTAAAAGCGGGAAACCTCTTCCCATAGATTCGAAAGAGATTCAGAATATTATAAAAAGTATTCAAGAATTAAAACTGAAGCATGTAGTAATAACTTCTGTAGATAGGGATGACTTAGATGATTTTGGAGCTTCTCATTGGATAAATATGGCTCATGCTGTAAAGAAAGAATGTCCCGGTGTGAGTATGGAACTATTAGTTCCTGATTTCAGAGGAAGAACTGATCTTCTTGAAGGAATAATCGAATGTAAGCCAGAAGTCATATCCCATAATATGGAAACTGTGAGGCGTCTGACCCCAGAAGTGAGAAGTGTAGCAACTTATGATACGTCGCTGAAAATAATCAGACATATTTCAGATAAAGGAATCAGATCAAAATCGGGGATAATGTTAGGTTTAGGAGAAACACGTGAAGAGGTGCTTGAAACTATGGACGATTTGTTGAAAAATGGTTGTGAGGTCATGACCATAGGTCAATATCTACAACCTTCAAGACAGCATTATGCCGTAAAGGAATATATACATCCGGATATATTTGCGGAATATGGTGAAATAGGACGTAAAAAAGGGTTCAAACATATCGAGAGCCATCCTTTGGTAAGATCAAGCTATCATGCAGAAAGACATGTTAACTGAATAAACCTCCCTTACAAAAATGAAAAATATAAGGGTTTTGGATTTCGGAATCCAAGATTATAAAGAAGTTTTGAAATTACAGGAGAGGTGCTTTGAAAAACTTGTGCAAGGTAAAAAAGAAGGTTTTACAGAAGACGAATATTTGTTGTTAGGAGAGCATCCATCTGTCATCACTTTAGGAAGAAAGGCACAAGAATCCAATATCCTGGTTTCTCCGGATAGCTTAAATAAGTTTGGTATAGAGGTTTTTCATATAGGCAGAGGAGGTGATGTAACGTATCATGCACCTGGACAATTGATTGTCTATCCTATTATTGACCTGGATCGGCATAAATTAGGAGTAAAGGATTATATCTACTTATTGGAAGAATGTGTGATACAATTACTTAAATATTACAGCATAGAAGGAAGCCGCATAGAAGGTGCCACAGGAGTGTGGATAGGGAAAGGGACTCATAATGAAAGGAAAATATGTGCCATGGGCATCAAGTGCTCAAGATATTGCACAATGCATGGACTTGCCTTAAATGTTAATACCGACTTACAAGGCTTTTCATTGATAAATCCCTGTGGTTTTCAAGACAAGGGTGTTACATCTATAAAGGAAGAAACGGGAAAGGAATTTAATATTAAAAGAATTAAGAATGATTTCTTACATATCTTCTTCAGCCTCATATTCCCGTTCGAGAAAATTCTTGACTTCACGGAAAAGCTGGGAAGCGAAAACGAAATCATTTAATGACTGACTTTTACTTCTAAAAATATTTTTATCATTTCCTACCCAGTCACAATGGCCTTTATTAATAAAGATAATTTTTTCTCCTATACCGAGCACTGAATTCATATCATGAGTATTTATGATTGTTGTGATCTGATACTCATGTGTGATATCACTAAGAAGTTCATCAATTAAAATAGAAGTTTTGGGATCAAGACCTGAGTTAGGTTCATCACAGAAAAGGTATTTTGGGTTAAGAGCTATTGCTCTGGCTATAGCTACACGTTTCTGCATACCTCCTGAAATTTCAGAAGGGAATTTATTATCAGCATTAGAAAGGCCAACACGGTGAATACAGAACTGTGCTCTATCAAGTTGTTCTTCATGAGAAAGCGGACTGAACATTTTCAAGGGAAACATAACGTTTCCTAACACTGTTTCATTGTCAAAAAGAGCCGATCCCTGAAATAAAACACCGATTTCCATTCTCAATTTTCTTTTTTCCTGGGCACTCATAGAACGGAAACGTCGGCCATCGTAAAGAATAGAACCTTCTTCAGGAGTAAGTAAACCAATCAGACATTTCATAAAAACTGTCTTACCCGATCCACTTTGACCTATAATAAGATTTGTTTTGCCGGTCTCAAAAGTTGCTGAAATATCATACAATACCCTTTGCCCGTCAAACCATTTTGAAATATTCTTTGCCTCTATCATAAGGTGAAATTATTGAAGCAGTAGTTTAGTAAGGATTACGTCGAAAAAAAGAATAAGAATAGAACTGGAAACTACTGCTTTGGTACTTGCCTGGCCTACTTCTAATGCACCTCCTTTAACGAAATATCCGTAGAAGGCAGAAACACTGGCAATAATATATGCAAAAATCACAGTTTTGATTATACCATACCATACATACCATTCGTTGAAAAAACTCTGAATTCCAAAGACATAATCTTCAACCGAGATCATAGTGGTGAATTCAGCAATAATCCATCCTCCTACAAGACCCACAAACATTGAAAGAATACATAATACCGGTACGAAGAAAACAAAACCTATGATTTTAGGCAAAACTACGAAATTAGCTGAATTAATACCCATAATATCCAGAGCATCAATTTGTTCAGTGACTCTCATAGTTCCAATTTCTGATGCTATATTACTACCTACTTTACCAGCAAGTATAAGGCACATCATTGTAGAAGAGAATTCCAGAAGTAGAATTTCTCGAGTAGCCAAACCTGTGGAGTATGAAGGGATAAGAGGAGATACTATGTTAATGGTCATTTGTATGGTAATTACCGCGCCAATGAAAAGCGAAATAATAATTACCAGAGGAATGGAATCAACGCCTAATTTGTTAATTTCAAAAACCAGACGCTTAAAAAATTCTTTCCATTTATCAGGAGCTCTGAAAACCTGAGCGATGAAAATGCAGTATTTACCGAAAGAGGCTATTGAATTAATAAACATTATCTTACGGATAAAAAATAAAAAGCGATCATCCGGGAGGCAAAGTTAATAAAAATTTGGCTAAATTTGCGTAAAAGAAGAATTATGCTGATAATCGGAATAGCGGGAGGAACGGGTTCGGGGAAAACCACAGTTGTGAAAAAGATAATAGAATCTTTGCCCAAAGATGAGGTTACCGTAATTCCACAAGATTGTTATTATAATGATAACGGAGACATTCCTTTGGAGGAACGATTAAAAATGAATTATGATGAACCGGCCTCAATTGAATGGACTTTACTATGCCAACATCTGATGCAGCTGAAATCAGGCAAAAGCATTGATCGCCCGAGTTATGATTTTCTCACCTGTTCACGGTTACCGGAAAGAGTTAAACTGGCACCAAGAGATGTAGTGGTAGTAGAAGGAATATTGGTTTTATGCGACAAGCCTTTAAGGGATATGATGGATGTTAAGGTGTTTGTAGATGCTGATGCCGATGAAAGATTAATCCGGGTGATAGAACGCGACTGTATTGAAAGAGGAAGAACCCCTCAAATGGTAATAGATCGATACAGAGAGACCCTTAAACCAATGCACGAATTATATATAGAACCTTCCAAAAGATATGCTGATTTAATCGTTCCTCAAGGAGGGAATAATAATGTTGCAATCATGTTGCTTACAGATTATATAAGATCACTTCTAAGCAATGGGGTAAATCATATTAAAGTGAAGAGATGAATCTCAAAAGATTATTCAGAAAGAGGGAAGAAAATTTACTTACACATAGGGAGGCTGAAAATATTGAAAGGAAAATGGCAGATTCCCCTTTGCCTGATATGCAGGTTTTAGATATCAGGGAAGATATAGAAGAAAAAGGAGATAGGGAACAAATAAAAATACAGGAAAATATAGAGGTTCCCGAAAGAGGTGTATTAAGGACCGAAGGACTTGTGAAACGTTATGGTAAAAGGACAGTTGTAAACCATGTATCTATCAATGTGAAACAAGGAGAAATTGTGGGCCTTCTCGGACCCAATGGGGCAGGTAAAACCACAACTTTTTATATGACCACCGGTCTGATCACACCAAACGAAGGAAAAATTTTTCTTAATACTAAAGATATAACAAGTTTCCCGGTATATAAAAGGGCTCAATTAGGCATTGGGTATCTTGCTCAGGAGGCTTCAGTTTTTAGAAAACTTACAGTTGAAGATAATATACGGGCAGTCTTGGAAATGACTCCCACTACAAAAGAATATCAGAAATTAAAACTGGAAAGTCTAATAAAAGAATTCAGACTACAGGAGGTGAGGAAAAATTATGGCGACCGCCTTTCAGGAGGGGAAAGAAGAAGGACTGAAATAGCACGTTGTCTCGCTATAAATCCAAGGTTTATAATGTTAGATGAGCCATTTGCAGGTGTAGACCCGATAGCAGTGGAAGATATTCAGGAAGTGGTTTATCGGCTAAAGGAAAAAAATATTGGAATTTTAATAACTGACCATAATGCTCCGGAAACATTGAGTATAACAGATAGAGCTTATCTTCTTTTTGAAGGTAAAATTCTGTTTCAAGGCACTAGTGAAGAATTGGCTGAAAATCCGGTAGTAAGAGAAAAATATCTTGGTAGAAATTTCGTTTTCAGAAGAAAGAAGTTTAATGACTGAACCTAATCCCATAATAAAGAATTTAAGAGAATCCACAGGAATCCGGATTGCAATATTATTCGGATCATTTTTTGTATTCCTATTGTTTTGTTCCGTGGCCGGTTATTTAATTAATAATGCTCCAGGGAGTGAACGTAGTCATTTATTGATAATGTCTTCACTTCAATGTATCCTTGCTTTTTGTTTACCGGCTGTGTTAGTGGCAAAATTTTCAAACAATGATTGGATAAAATGGCTTGAAATCGACAGAAAACCAAAGATAAAATCCTTTCTGGGAATTATAGTTTTATATATTATTTCACTTCCCGCAATGGAATGGTTGATTGAATGGAATTCGAGTTTGCATTTACCTGAATCAATGTCTGGAATCGAATCCCAATTAAGGGCTTGGGAGGAATCTGCAGAATCAACCACCCAAATGCTCCTTGACTCTCATGGATGGTTATCAGTTTTAGTTGGGGTATGTGTAATTGGAATATTAACCGGTTTCTCAGAAGAATTATTTTTTAGGGGAGGATTGCAAGGTATTTTTACAAGAAGTGCGATAAATAAAAATGCAGCGGTATGGATGGCTGCTATGATTTTCAGTTTAATGCATTTTCAATTTTTCGGTTTCTTACCGCGCTTGCTTATGGGTGCTTTTTTCGGATACCTTTTACTTTGGACTCGAAGCATCTGGGTCCCTGCATTCGCCCATATATTAAATAACAGCATTGTGGTAATAAGTTCATACCTTACTGGAAATTCGGAAGATAGTATACTCGAATTGAACGAAATGCCTACATTTTTGAATGGGTCAGTTTCTGCCTGCATCAGCTTAATTTTGACAATATTATTTTTTATCTACCTAAGAGATATATTATTTAAAACTTCTAAAGAAGAAGAGAAGGGATGGCAAAGAAGTCAGCTTCCGGTGTCTACAGAGAGGTGATTGATACCATTAGAAAAGGGAAATTTCATCCTATATATCTCCTTATGGGAGATGAAGATTATTATATCGACAAGTTGACAGAAGCAATTGAAGAAAATATATTAAAAGAGGAAGAGAAAGACTTTAATTCTGCAACTTATTATGGAGCTGATACAGAAATAAGACAAGTGATTTCACGAGCCCAGCAACTACCCTTAATGTGTGAAAGACAGGTTGTGTATCTGAAAGAGGCTCAAGCAATGCAAAATGCAAAAAGGGAGCTTGAGAAGCTCGTCTCCTATGTAAATCATATTAATCCCACTACCGTTTTAGTTATAACCTATAAGAACGAAAGTTTAGGAACTTCTTCTCAACTGGTAAAATCTATTGAGAAATCGGGGGGAATAGTGTTTAGAAGCGACCGTTTAAAAGATTATCAACTGATGGGTCCCTTAAGTGACTATTGTAAGGAGAAAAATCTTGAAATAGATGAAAAAAGTCTGAATTTACTTTGTGAATATATAGGTTCGCCTTTATCGAAACTTTTCGGAGAAGTTGACAAACTTGGAGTATCTGCGGGCTCAGGACGAAAGATTACACCGGATCTGATAGAAGACATAATAGGAATATCTAAGGAATACAACAGCTTTGAATTAACTAAAGCCATATCCATAAGGGATTATCTTCAGGCTATGAAAATTATAACTCATTTCTCAAGAAATCCCAAGCAGAATCCCGGCATAGTTGTGGCTGCTACATTGTTTAATTATTTTTCCAAACTTTTTATTGCCGCAGTATGTCGTGATAAAAGTGATATGAATCTCATGGCAGAATTGGATTTAAAGACTGTTTATGCACTTTCAGATTATAAAAATGGGTTAAGAAATTATAAAGCAGGCACAATAGATGCAATTCTCCATGCCATTCGGAATTATGATGTGATGAGTAAAGGTGTTGGCTCAAATCAAAATGAATATGAATTATTAAAAGATCTTATTTTTAAGATTTTTACTTTACGTTAATATGGTTTTTTATTTTTCAGGTACCGGTAATACTACTTTTGTTGCCACAACATTATCTAACTTCTTAAATATTCCGCTCCGGTTTATTCCAGAAACTGAAATTTCCACTTTAGATATTCCTTCTGAAAGAATTTTGATAGTTTTCCCTGTGTATTCTTGGGGAGTTCCACCTTTGGTTTCCAAGTTTATAAAGGATTTAGGAAAAGATTTTTGGGAAAAAGTAAAAGCCAAAGATTTAAGCGTGGACTGTGTCATGACTTGTGGAGATGAAGTAGCATTGGCACCTGAAATGATAACAAAAGACTTATGGAACCAAGGAATTGAACTTACATCTATCTGGAGTGTAATCATGCCCAATAATTACGTCCTGTTGCCAGGGTTTGATGTTGATCCCATAGAAGTGGAAAAAAGTAAACTTGCTGCTTGTGAAGGTAGAATATTAGAGATAGCTCAAGCTTTAAATCGTGGAGAAAAAAGAATAGACGTTACTCGGGGAAAGATAGCATGGCTAAAATCTCGTATTGTTTTTCCATTATTTAAGAAATGGGGTATATTCCCTAAAAATTGGCATTATTCAGACTCATGCATTAGTTGTGGTAAATGTGCTAATATTTGTCCTTTAATCAATGTAAAAATGGAAAACGGTCACCCTAAATGGGGCAACCGTTGTTGTTCCTGCCTGGGTTGTTACCATGTATGTCCGGTACATGCTGTGGAATATGGTAAGGAAACTCAGAAAAAAGGTCAATACTTGTTTCCTCTTAAAAAAATTTCGTTACGGAATTGTCATAAGTAATGGCAACCGGGCCGTTACCTATATCTACTAAAGAAAAAGCCACCTTCTTATTATCATCCAGGAATACCAGTATATCTTGATATTTCTGGCCTTTAAAGGTTTTGCCATCAGATGTTGCTTGCCATTCATCGCCTTTCTTGTCTACAGTAAGTTGATGTCCCGGATAATTGGAAATTTCATATTTCCCAGGTTGAATCACTTTAAAATCCGTGGCAGCTATCTGTTCTGGAATAAATGCATGTAATCCGGGAGAATATTCTACTTTATACCAGCCCGGAGTGCGTTGGGAAGTTGCAAATACCATTCCTGGAATAACCGCTACGTCATCGTTATTCTGATTTACGGTGATATATTTTGCATTTGCTTCATCATAGACATTCCCATTTTTAGAAATGGCTATATAATTTTGTGCATAGACCACCGAGGAGATAGCCATGAAGAGTAAAAAGGAGAGGATTTTTTTCATAAATAACAGTATTATAATTTATTTGGTAACTGATTCTAAAATTTTATCGAAAGCGGCTGATAGACCTTCAATATCTTTACCGCCGGCCTGAGCAAAGAATGGCTGACCCCCGCCTCCACCTTTAATAAGTTTGGCAGCTTCTCTAATAATATTAGAGGCATTTAATCCGGATTTAACCATATCATCACTAATTGATAGAGTAAGTAATGGCTTATCTCCTTGTTTAGTTGCTCCAATAAATACACTATGCTCTGGTGATTCTTTCCTTATGTTAAAAGCTATATCTTTTACAACTTCCGGCAAACGTTCACCCCTAAGGGTGCAAACCTTAATTCCGTTAATCTCTTTAGCTGTTTCTATAACTTCCTTTGTGAGGGTTTTAACTCTTTCAAGAACAAAATCATCTACCTGTTTTTTTAGATCGGCGTTTTCTTTTATAGCTTTTTCCACAGCTACTTTTAGGTTAGAGGCATTTCCAAAGAAAGCGGATAATTGTCTCATTGTGTCTTGTAAAGAATCCAAAACATTTTCAACACCTGCAGCAGAAACAGCCTCTATTCTTCTTATACCGGCAGCAATTGAACTTTCAGATAGAATTCTTACCATACCTATATTCCCTGAGTTCTGTACATGGGTTCCACCGCAGAATTCTACCGATGACCCATATTTTACCACACGTACCTTATCACCATATTTTTCACCGAAAAGGGCGATAGCTCCCATTTTTCTTGCATCTTCAATGGGTAATTCCCTCTCTTCTTCCAGAGGCATGGCCTTTCTTATTCTTTCGTTTACACGATGTTCCACTTCACGTATCTCTTCAGGAGTAAGTTTCTGATAGTGAGAAAAATCAAATCTTAACACTTCCGGAGAAACGAAAGATCCTTTCTGTTCTACATGCTCTCCTAAAACTTCTCTTAACACTTCATGGAGTAGGTGAGTAGCCGAGTGATTTGCAGAGGTAGCCTTTCTGGCATTTTCATCCACATAAGCAATGAATTGCGCAGAGGGATCGGAGGGCATTTTCGGCAGAATATGCACTCCAATGTTATTCTCTCTCTTTGTGTCAATCACTTCTATCGTTTCACCATTTTCAGCCACCAGCTTACCACTGTCTCCAACCTGACCACCCATTTCTGCATAGAAAGGAGTTTGAGAAAGAATCACTTGATAAAATTCTTTTCCTTTCTGCTTTACCTTTCGATATCGTAGTATCTTTGTTGGAGAAGAAATATAATCGTAACCTACAAATTCCTGATCACCGGGATTTACAATTATCCAGTCTCCGGTATCCATTGATGCAGCATTTCTGGCTCTTTCCTTTTGTTTGGCCATTTCTTCATCAAATTCCTTTTGATCAAGAGTCATTTTGTTTTCACGAAGAATTAACTGTGTAAGATCTAATGGAAAACCATAGGTATCATAGAGAGTGAAGGCGTCTTTACCTGAAATTTGACTTTTACCTTTCTCTTTAGCTTGACCTATTAAGGAATCCAATAGTTTAATTCCATTATCAAGTGTTCGCAAGAAAGTATCTTCCTCTTCTTTCACTACCTTTTTAATGAGTTCCTCCTGATGTTTAAGTTCAGGATAAGCTTCACCCATCTCATTTACCAGTCGGTTGATTAACAGATGCAGGGTTGGATCTTTTCTGTTGAGAAAAGTATAAGCATACCTAACAGCTCTTCGGAGTATTCTGCGAATTACATATCCTGCTTTTGCATTACCCGGAAGCTGTGAATCAGCAATAGAAAAAGCAATGGTACGAACATGATCGGCCACTACTCTCATAGCTACATCTACTTTAGGATTTTCTCCATATTTTAAGCCAGTGATTTTGGATATTTCCTGAATTAATGGTGTGAAAACATCCGTATCATAATTGGATTTTTTCCCTTGAATTGCCATACACAGACGTTCAAAGCCCATACCGGTATCGATCACTTTCGCCGGCAGGGGTTCAAGTGATCCATCAGCCTTACGGTTGTATTGCATGAAAACAAGGTTCCATATCTCTATAACCTGTGGATTATCTTTATTAACAAGAGAAGCTCCGTCGATTTTAGCTCTTTCTTCGTCACTTCTGAGATCTATATGGATTTCCGAGCAAGGTCCGCAGGGTCCAGTATCACCCATTTCCCAGAAATTGTCGTGTTTATTTCCATCGATTATATGAGATTCGGGCAAATGAGTTTTCCAAATTTCTTCAGCTTCTGTATCTTTTCCGAGACCCTCCGGTGCATAACCTTCAAAAACAGTAGCATAAAGTCTGTCTGGGTCAAGTCCTAAAACATCTACCAAGTATTCCCATGCCCAGTCAATAGCTTCTTTTTTAAAATAATCACCAAAAGACCAATTGCCAAGCATTTCAAACATGGTATGATGATAAGTGTCATGACCCACTTCCTCAAGGTCGTTATGTTTACCCGACACTCTAAGACATTTCTGGCTATCGGCAACCCTTTTAGCTTCAGCTTGCCTATTGCCCAGGATAATATCTTTAAATTGATTCATTCCCGCATTTGTGAACATCAAGGTTGGGTCATCTTTTATAACCATCGGAGCTGAAGGAACAATTTTATGTCCCTTCTTTTCAAAAAAATCCTTAAATGATTCTCTTATTTCTTTAGCGGTTTTTGACATAGGAAATATTTGGGGTTAATTAGTTCTTAATAAATGAAAGACCATCCCGGTAAAAATAGAATCCGATCTATCCGGTATTCTATATATATAATCTAATATGTTTTTCATAATCCAAAAAGAAAAACAGTGATTTACAAGCCGGGAGAAATCATTGCAAATTTATTTAAATTCGTCTAATTTTGCAATTAAGACCAATATTGATAAAATTGGGTAAACCGATCTTTTATAAATATAATCCGGATACCGATAATTTTGAAAGATTTTATCCCACGATGAAAGAACGTTTTACATCGTGGCTTAAGGTTTTGATACCCTCCCTAATACTGGCAGCTTTATTCGTAATTATATTCAATTATGCATTTACCACTCCTAGCGAAAAAACATTAAAAGCAGAAAACAAACGTCTAAAATCACAATATGGCGCTATGTATAGTCAACTTGACAATATGCTTTCAGTGATGGATAAACTAGAAGCAAGGGATGATAATTTGTATAGAGTAATGATGCAATTGGATCCCATGAGTGATGCACAAAGGCTATCAGGGCTTGATGACAATCGTTACAGTCATTTGTCCAAACTTTCGGATTCCAGACTTGTGGATCAATTGTCAAGACGGATGAGTCTTTTAGAGAAAAGGATATATACTCAATTACAAAGTTATGATCAGTTACAGGAAGCCTTGGGAAATCAGCAAGACCGTCTGGGTCATATACCCTCTGTAATTCCTATAAATATTGCAGATTATACCATGTCTTCAGGTTATGGATGGAGAGTAGACCCCATTTATGGGGCATCAAAATTTCATGAAGGTCTTGACTTTGCAGCCTCGAAAGGAACTAATGTGTTTGCCACAGGAGATGGGAAAGTTATTGTGGCGGGCAGAGAGGCCGGTTATGGAAATTGTATAGATATTGATCACGGTTACAATTATCTTACAAGATATGCTCACCTAAGTGAAATTATGGTAAAACCTGGAGAGGAAGTTAAAAGAGGTCAACTTATAGGGAAGGTAGGGTCGACCGGAAAATCAACGGGACCACATCTGCATTATGAAGTAAGATATAAGGATCTTCCCCAGAATCCCGTGAATTTTTATTTTATGGATCTCACTCCTGAAGAGTATTATGAAATGATTCAGATAGCAGAAAATGCCGGTCATGTAATGGATTAAGACCAAGTATCGCTTAATTTTAACTTTAGTAAAGGATTAATGAACAATAGTTTAACCAAGAAATATTATAAAATAGGAGAAGCTGCAGAAATCCTTAAAGAGTCTCTTACAACCTTAAGGTATTGGGAAAAAGAATTTCCTGAACTCGAACCGAAACGTACAATCCATAATAGAAGGTATTACAACCAATCCCATATGGAATTGCTTCAGGTTATTAAGTATCTACTCAGGGAAAAAGGAATGAAAATAGAATCTGCAAGAGAGCAAATTAGGAAAAACAGAAAAAATATAAGCAAGAAACTTGAAATAATAGAAAAAATGGAAAAAGTGCGTGAAGATTTAGAACTTATGTTACAATCTCTAAATCTCCGCGCACAAAAATTAGGTTTACCGGAAGAATCAGACCTTCTCTAACTATCTATTATTTAATATTACACGTTCAGACGCTGAGGTTGGAATTATAATATTGTGGATCACCCGTGATATCTTCGCCTATAAAAGGTGGTTTTGAATATTCAATTTCATTATCAGGCAATTCCACTTCTGCTACAACAACTCCATTAAGAGATCCGTGAAATTCGTCTACTTCCCATAAAAGACCTTCATAGGGTACTATATACCGGGTTTTCTCCACTATTCCCGGTTCTGCCAGTTTAAGGATTTCAGAGGCATCACCAGCAGGAATCTCATATTCAAATTCAAGACGCTTTGCATCATGGGTGCGACTTTTAATAGTTATAAATCCTTTTTCTCCCATTGTTCTTACCCTGACAGTCCGGTCAGGATTCCGATTCAGATAACCCTGACGAATAAGAAGTTTGCCTGTGGCCATAGCCTTGTAAAGATCATTTATTACAAGGTATTTATGTTCAATTTCGTACGCCATCAAACAAGTTTTCTATAACGGATTCTATGTGGGGTTACATCCCCGTCACGTTTCTTTTTGAATTCTTCATAATCTGAATAAGATCCTTCATAGAAAGTGACCTGACTGTCTCCTTCAAAAGCTAGAATATGAGTTGCGATTCTGTCGAGGAACCATCTATCGTGACTCACAACTACCGCGCATCCGGCAAAATTTTCAAGGCCTTCTTCCAAAGCTCTTAAAGTGTTTACGTCAATATCATTTGTGGGTTCATCGAGCAGAATTACATTTCCCTCTTCTTTCAAGGCCATGGCCAGATGCAACCTGTTTCTTTCTCCTCCGGAAAGAACTCCGATTTTTTTCTCCTGATCGGCACCGGTAAAATTAAATTTTGAAAGATAAGCCCTTGCATTCATATCCCGACCTCCCATACGGAATGACTCTACACCTTGTGAGATCACTTCATAAACTGATTTTTCAGGATCAAGATCTTTATGGTTTTGATCGACATAAGCAATTTTAACTGTTTCCCCTACATCGAATGAACCATTATCTTGTTTTTCCAAACCCATTATAAGTTTGAAAAGAGTGGTCTTACCGGCTCCGTTAGGTCCTATGACACCAACAATGCCATTTGGGGGGAGCATGAAATTGAGATCAGAGAAAAGATTCTGATCACCATATGCCTTTGCCAGATTCTTAGCTTCAATTACCTTGTTTCCTAATCTCGGCCCATTAGGAATGAAAATTTCGAGTTTCTCTTCTCTTTGTTTTTGATCTTGATTTAATAATTTATCATAACTTGAGAGTCTGGCTTTTCCTTTTGCTTGTCTTGCCTTAGGAGCCATTCTAACCCATTCAAGTTCACGTTCAAGTGTTTTGCGACGCTTACTTGCCTGCTTTTCTTCTTGAGCCATTCGCTGAGTTTTCTGCTCAAGCCAGGAACTATAGTTACCTTTCCAGGGTATACCTTCTCCTCTGTCAAGTTCAAGTATCCATCCAGCTACATGATCCAGGAAATAACGATCGTGAGTAACTGCTATCACCGTGCCGGGATATTGTTGCAAATGCTGTTCCAGCCAATCGATACTTTCAGCATCCAAATGGTTGGTAGGTTCATCCAGGAGAAGTATGTCAGGTTGTTGAAGGAGTAACCTGCATAATGCTACTCTTCTTTTTTCTCCTCCCGATAAAACCGCAATTTTTTTATCATCCGGAGGACAACGCAGAGCATCCATAGCTCTCTCAAGTTTGTTATCTATATTCCAAGCATCACAAGCATCGAGTTTATCCTGAAGTTCAGCCTGACGGTTGATTAATTTTTCCATTTTATCAGGATCTTCTAAAACTTCCGGATCTTCAAAACCTTTGTTTACTTCCTCATATTGGGCCAATAAATCCATCACAGGTTTAACCCCTTCCTCTACTACCTCTCTTACAGTCTTATCAGGATCAAGCTTAGGCTCTTGCTCAAGATATCCTACGGAATATCCCGGAGAAAAAACTACATTACCCTGATAGTTTTTATCGAGGCCTGCTATTATCTTCAACAGTGTTGATTTACCGGATCCATTAAGACCTATTATACCGATTTTAGCTCCATAGAAAAAAGAGAGATATATGTCTTTTAAAATCTGTCGTTGTGGAGGGATGATTTTGCTTACCCCTACCATCGAAAAAATTATTTTTTTATCGTCTGCCATATTGTCAATGATTGAGAAAGAGAAAGGAAATCAGTTATTTTATTGAAGCTTTAACTTTATAATCACAATTAACTTTTCCCTTTGAAATATTATTTAATTTGGATTTGATAAGTTGCTTGCGAATTGGCGAAACATGGTCCGTATAAACTTCACCCTCAAGATGGTCGAACTCATGTTGTATAATTCTTGAGGCAAATCCTTTAAATTCAGCCGAATGAGGAGTAAAATCTGTATCAAGCCAAGAAAGTTTAACGTGTTCATGACGTTTTACGGATTCAGATAAACCGGGGAGTGAAAGGCAACCTTCTTCGCGAATCACCGGTTCTTCATCTTCAATCACCTCCAATTGGGGATTAACCAGAGTAAGTTTTAGATCTTTACATTCCGGAAATTTTTCAGCCAAAACATTTCCATCAATAACAATTAGACGAATGGATTTACCGATTTGAGGGGCAGCAAGACCCACGCCATCGGAATTATACATTGTTTCAAACATATCGTCTACCAGTTTCTTTAGTTCCGGGAAATCAGCTTTTATCTCCTCACTTTTTTTTCTGAGTACAGGATGCCCGTATAAATAGATCGGATATATCATTATAGAAATTTTTCCTAATTATTTTTCAAATTTACATGGTTTTTATTTAAAATAAAATATCTGAATTAAATTTGGAATGATTGGAGTCTTTTGTTATCTTTGGAAAGTATAAGGCCTGTATTGGCAACAAAAAATGACAAATTTCCAATAATAGCCTTTAATGCTGGAAAATTGATATAAAAAGAAAGAACTAAACCACTGGAAATGGAAGAGAATTTAATAAAAACGTGTCTACATGACCGTCATGTAAAGCAAGGAGCACAGATGTCACCTTTTGGAGGTTTTGACATGCCGATACAGTATACCGGAATTACTGAAGAACATAATGCAGTAAGGCAAAATGTAGGTGTTTTTGATGTCAGCCATATGGGTGAGGTAAGAATAAGTGGGCCTGATGCTTATAAATATGTAAGTCATATTTTTGTAAATGATGTAACAGATGCACCCGACGGTCAGATTTTTTATGGCATGATGTGTTATGAAAATGGAGGCACGGTTGATGATCTTCTGGTTTATAAGGTAAACGATGAAGAATATTTTTTGGTTATCAACGCATCTAACATAGCTAAGGATGTAGATTGGATCAAGAAAAATGCCGAAGGATATAATGTAAAGATAGAGAATCAGAGCGATTATTATGGAGAAGTTGCTGTGCAAGGGCCCAAAGCAGAAGAAACCATAGAGAAGGTCTTAGATCTCAGAGTAAAAGATATTCCATTCTATAATTTCAAAGTTTTCCAGGTAGGTGATGAGGAAATAATAGTGAGCCGTACCGGTTATACCGGCGAAGATGGCTTTGAAATTTATGGAAGTCATAATTATATACAAAGTGTTTGGGACAGGTTAATGGAAGCCGGGGTTCAACCTTGCGGTCTGGGTTGTAGGGATACTTTGAGATTTGAAGTCGGTTTACCTTTATATGGAGATGAACTTTCAGCAGAGATCTCTCCGATAGAAGCCAGTCTCAGTATGTTTGTTAAATTAGATAAACCGGAATTCATAGGTAAGGAAGCTCTGGAGAAACAGAAAACTGAAGGAGTAAGCCGCCGTATAGTAGGTTTGGAACTTGACGGAAATGCCATTCCACGCCACGGTTATCCTGTGGAAGTGGATGGTAAACAGATAGGGGAGATTACCACGGGTTATCGTTCTATATCAACCGGCAAAAGTGTGGCCATGGCTATGCTTGACAAGCCTTATGATAAATTAGGTACTAAAGTAGAAGTGAGGATACGTAAAAAAACTTTCCCAGCAACGGTAGTAAAGAAACGTTTTTACGACAAGAACTATAAAAAATAACAATCACAATCTCCATGGCAGTAATATTCTGCCTTCAGAGATAATATTATAAATCAAAAGAATAAATATTAAAGCAAAATAAACGATGAGCAAAGTATTAGACGACCGTAAGTATTCCGACTCTCATGAATGGGTGAAAGTGGATGGAGATGTAGCCACAATAGGAATCTCAGACTATGCACAACATGCATTAGGCAACATAGTTTATGTTGATATGCCGGAAACGGGTGATGAAGTGAATCAAGGAGATGATTTCGGAGCAGTAGAATCTGTAAAGGCTGCAAGCGACCTCATTTCACCGGTAAGCGGTGAAGTGATTGAAGTAAATGAGGAATTGGTAGACAAACCGGAATTGATTAATGAAGATGCCTTTGGCAATTGGATAATCAAAGTGAAACTTTCGGATCCATCTGAACTTGATAAATTGATGGATGCAGATTCCTACAAAAAACTTTGCGAAGCTTAATTAATTTAATCTTATGATAAACGGGGCGGATTGCATAATTTGATTGCTACGCCCCGGCTTATTTTTATTATAAGGTAAAGTTTTTCTTGGAGAGAAAATAAAGGAAACAAAAAGATTAAAAATATCGATATATTATGTCGCATAAATATATGCCCCATTCCGAAAAGGATATCAACGAGATGCTTGAAAAAATAGGGGTAGCTACTATAGACGAATTATACAGCGACGTTCCGGCTGAAGTGATATTTAATCGGGATTATAATTTACCCGAATGTATGTCGGAAGAGGAACTCCGCAAACATTTCCAAGAACTTGGAAATAAAAACCAGCCTTTGATAGTTTTTGGAGGCCACGGTGCATATGACCATTATTCACCATCAGTGATACCTCATCTTTTATCGAGAAGTGAATTTTATACGGCCTATACTCCTTATCAGCCGGAAATTTCACAGGGAACCCTCCAATACATATTTGAATATCAAAGTATGATTTCTGAGTTAACCGGAATGGAGGCTACCAATGCATCTATGTACGATGGTGCCACGGCTGCCGCTGAAGCTATGTTCATGCTTGTAGCCTCATCAAAAAAGAAAAATAGGGTGCTTGTTTCTACCACGATTCATAATCATGTAAGAAAAGTCGTGGAGACTTATGCAAAATTCCATGGAGTTGATATATCTATAATTCCGGAAAAAGAAGGAGTTACAGATTTAGAATCCTTATATAAAGAATTGGAAACTGGTGATGTAGCAGGGGTTTTGCTTCCTACACCCAATAAATACGGTATAATAGAGGATTACACTCATGTAGCAGAAAAAGTGCACGCAGCCAAAGGATATCTTGCTATATATGCTGACCCATCTACACTGTCAGTATTAAAAACTCCTGCTGAATGGGGAGCCGATGTAGCTTGTGGAGACGGTCAGACCTTAGGAATGCCCTTATCTTTCGGAGGTCCTTATTTGGGCTATATTTCATGTAGTAAAAGTATGTTAAGAAAAATGCCTGGAAGGATAGTTGGAGCTACAAAAGATATTGATGGAAAGAGAGGATTTGTATTGACTTTGCAAGCTCGTGAACAACACATTAGAAGAGAAAAGGCAACCAGCAATATTTGTTCAAATCAAAGTCTGATGGCTTTATATGCTACAATCTATTTAGCTTTGATGGGTGAAAAGGGACTTAAGGAAGTAAACATTTTAAGTTGTGATGGTGCTCATTATCTTTATAACAAACTCATTGCTTCAGGAAAATTCCACCAGGTTTATGATAAACCTTTCCTCAAGGAATTTGTGGTAAGAACCGATCTTGACATGAAAAAGGTTAATGATTACCTAAGGCAACACGGAATAATGGGTGGTGTTGTAATGGAAGACGGTAAAGTTGAATTTGCTGTAACTGAAAGAAGAACCAGGAAAGAAATAGATAAATTGGTAGACTTAATGCTTGAAGCTTGATATGAAAAACTACGATAAGATAATATTTGAACTTTCCAAGCCGGGAAGAAAGGGATATTCCCTGCCAAAAGATAAATATGAAACGGAAGGTTTGAAAAGTATACCGACTGACTTATTAAGAGAAAAGCCGGCTGATCTTCCGGAGGTAAGCGAACTTGACGTTGTAAGACATTACACTAATCTTTCCAATAAGAATTTTGGGGTTGACACAGGTTTCTATCCTCTTGGCAGTTGTACAATGAAATATAATCCCAAAATCAATGAAGAATTATGTTCCCTCCCTTCATTCACTTCTCTACATCCGCTTCAAGACGAAGAAAGTGTGCAAGGTGCTCTGGAATTATACTGGAATCTTCAGAGAATGTTATCTGAAATTGCCGGCCTGGAGGAGTTCACTTTAAATCCTTATGCAGGAGCTCATGGAGAACTCACCGGTTTGATGGTAATGAAGAAATATCATGAATCAAGGGGAGATCACAAAAGGAAGAAAGTAATAGTGCCTGATTCAGCTCATGGCACCAATCCGGCATCAGCAATGGTTGCAGGTTTTGATGTTGTAGAAGTTAAATCTAAACCAAACGGATCAATAGATGTGGAAGATCTTAAACCATTGCTTGATGACACCGTTGCGGGAATAATGATGACAAATCCTAATACCTTGGGTATGTTTGAAACAGAGATAACAGATATAGCCAAGCTTGTGCATGAGGCCGGAGGACTTCTCTATTATGATGGTGCCAATCTAAATCCACTATTGGGAAAAGTCAGACCGGGAGACATGGGGTTCGATATTATGCATATAAACCTCCATAAGACTTTCTCAACACCTCATGGAGGTGGGGGTCCCGGATCAGGTCCTGTAGGAGTAGCCTCTCATCTTGTGCAATATCTTCCCAATCCTCGTGTAGTGAAAGATGAGAAAGGTAAATTCCATATTGAAGGAAACAATAACGAAGCTTTAGGAAATATTTCAGGATTTCTTGGAAATTTTGGAGTTATGATGCGAGCCTATGCTTATATTTTATCCTTAGGGAAGGAACATATAAAAGATGTAGGTCCGTTGGCTACCTTAAATGCAAACTATATTAAGGAAAATCTAAAAGATGATTACCTGTTACCAATAGAAGGAGTTTGTAAACATGAATTTGTATTTGACGGTTTGAAAGACAAATCTACCGAAGTTACAACATTGAATGTTGCTAAACGTCTTTTAGATTATGGATTCCATGCCCCCACGATTTATTTCCCTCTGTTGTTTCATGAATCCATGATGATAGAGCCGACTGAAACAGAAAGCAAGGATACTCTTGACAGTTTTATAAATGTGATGCATGAAATAGCACGTGAGGCAAGAGAAACACCTGAATTAGTAAAGAATGCGCCTAATAATACAATAGTGAGGAAACTTGACGAGACTACTGCTGCCAAGAATCCTATACTAACCTATAAGGCCTTAAAAGAACAGGAAGCATGAAAGCCGATTTATTAATAATAGGTGCAGGTCCCGGGGGATATGAAACAGCCATCACAGCTGCCCGACAGGGTAAAAGTGTCATTTTATTCAATGGAGATAAATTAGGGGGTACATGCCTTAACGAAGGTTGTATTCCTACAAAATGTCTCTGTAGAAACGCTGAAGTAGTGACATTGTTTAAGGAAGGAGAAAAGTATGGTATCGATAATTTCACTTTTACTCTTGACTATAATAAAGTGCTATCAAGGAAGATTGAGGTGGTGGAATCCCTTAGAGGAGGAGTAGAAACAATGCTAAATCAAGCCAAGGTTAAAATTGTAAATGCCAAAGCCTCTTTTAAGGATGCCAAAACCCTGATTGCCGATGGACAAGAATATGAAGGAGACCGTATAATAATAGCAACCGGTTCTGTATCCAAAAGTCTTCCTATTCCAGGCCATGATTTGAAATGTGTGATGGATTCGACAGCCTTACTAAATCTGGAATATGTTCCTGACAAACTGACGATAATAGGAGGAGGAGTAATTGGGATGGAATTTGCTTCCATTTTCAGCCAGTTAGGATCGAAAGTCACTGTTATAGAATATATGAAACAAATCCTTCCACCTTTTGATTCCGACATAGCCAAACGCCTGAAACAGGTGCTGACCAAGAAAGGAATCAATATTATCACAGGTGCAGCTGCCAAAGAGATCCGCCAGAACGAATTTTACGAGATAGAGGTAACTTATGAATTAAAGGGAAAAGAAGAGAAGGTAATCTCAAGTGATCTGTTAATGGCTGTGGGAAGGGCTCCGAGAGTTGAAGGCTTGAACCTTGAAGTAGCCGGAGTGAAATACAGTAATAAAGGAATTCCGGTGGATGATTTTATGCAGACTAATATACCCGGAATATTTGCCATAGGGGATGTAAACGGGCGAATGATGCTGGCCCATGTAGCTACAGCTCAAGGTGAAAGAGCTTTGAACGTAATAAACGGATTAAATGATAATTTACGTTTTGACCTTATACCAAGTGCTGTATTTACTGTTCCTGAATGTGGAATGGTGGGAAAAACAGAGGAGCAGTGTAAAGAAGAGAAGATTGATATTATGACCGGTACCTCTTTTTTCCGAGCCAACGGTAAAGCTATGGCTATGGGAGAGACTGACGGTATTTGTAAACTTATTTTTTCTAAAGAAACGGGTAAGCTTATAGGAGCCCATATAATGGGAGTTGAAGCAGCAGATTTAGCTCAACAATGTGCGGATTTGATGAATCGAGATACCACTTTAGGAGAGATGAGAGAAATAATATTCGGTCATCCTACCGTAAGTGAGGTTATTTTATCTGCAGTGAAAGCAACAAAATAAGGCTTAAGTAATATTACATTAAGATTCTTACATTAAAAATGGGATTATTTTTAAGAGCAATCCCATTTTTTATGTATTTAGTAGAAAGGTTTTATAAAAAGTATAGCCCCCTCAGTGTTACCACTACAGGAGGCTATTGTCCCGGTCTTGTTATCACGTATGTGTAAAAGCCCTTTTATAGAACTATGAATGGCCGGGTTTATTTTTTTATATCAGTTTCCGAAATTTGTAACTCCGGCAGTATCTTCAAAGAATCCGATAGAGAAAATCCACCAAAGCATTATAGCGACGAGGAATAAAACGCCAAGCCAAATCCATAGCTTATTCATCCTACGAGTAGATTCTCTTTGTTTATCTTTTTGTTCGGCTTTCATAGACCTTGCAATCAAATCAGCATTGTCATTGTGATTTTCATGCTTATGTCTGTCGTCTCTTTCCATAACCTTTCGATTTATTTTTATATTTAAACGTTAATTCGTAGTTCCTGGTTCACAAAGTTAAGTTTTTTTTTTGAAAAAAATGCATTTTTGTATTAATAAGAGATATAAAATATTCTCGATATTTAATGGAATAGAGAAAGGAAAACTTCATGAAGATTTACGAAGTCAGAAGGGCACATCATCAGGAGGAGCCATCAAACCATCAGGCAGCGGAGAAGACATTGAGGGAAAATTACTTATGAAATTTACACCGGTATCATCCATGTAGTCTTCTACATTTGTATCATGGTTCATTCGTGATTCAATGGTTTTTTTGTTTTCACTCAACGTCTGTTGCATCACATCGTATCCTTCCTCCCAGTTTTCAAACTTGGCATACTTTGAAATAAAATGAAGCTTTACATCTCCTACACCTCCAGAGCGGTGTTTAGCTACAATTAGATAAGCGAGACCCTTAATATTATTTCCCTCACCATCTTGAGCTGCTCTTGTATAATATTCCGGACGATGAATGAAACAGACAATATCGGCATCCTGTTCAATAGCCCCCGATTCACGCAGATCAGACAATACAGGACGTTTATCCTCACGACTCTCAGTACTACGATTAAGTTGTGAAAGAGCAATAATAGGAATGTCCAACTCTTTTGCCAAGGCTTTTAGAGATCTTGAGATAGTACTTACTTCCTGCTCCCGACTCCCCAGTTTTAAACCCGTGGCATTCATAAGCTGTAAATAATCTATCATAATCATTCTCACATCTTTTTCTCTTACAAGACGTCTTGCCTTAGTTCTTAATTCACTGATTGAAAGACCCGGAGTCTCGTCCAGATATAAAGGTGCTCCATAAACCGTTCTTATCCTGGAGTTCAAACGGTCTTCTTCTTCCGGTGTGAGCCTTCCGCTTTTGATTTTTTCACCTTCGAGGCTTGCCACATTACTTATCAAACGCTTGATAAGTTGTACATTAGACATTTCCAAAGTAAATATGGCAATAGGAATATTATTATCAATTGCCATATTTTTAGCCATAGAGAGAACGAATGCAGTTTTTCCCATTGCGGGACGTGCTGCAATGATTATCAGGTCGGAATTCTGCCAACCTGAGGTTATTTTGTCGAGATCTCTATATCCCGTATCGAGCCCTGAAAGACCACTTTCATTATTAGCCGCATTCTGAATCTGTTCAAGAGCTGTATTTATAACCGGATCTATCTGGGTTACTTCTCTTTTCAGTTGGTTTTGTGAAATATCAAACAACTGACTTTCCGTTTCCTGTAGCAACTCTTCTATATCGTTGCTTTCATCATAAGCCTTGGTTTCTACATTAGCAGCAAAAGAAATGAGACGGCGAGCCAGATATTTCTGAGCTACAATACCGGCATGGAATTCAATATTGGCAGAAGAATAAACTCTGGCAGTCAATTCAGCTATATGCACTGCTCCACCAACTTCTTCGAGGGTTCCATCCCGACGAAGCTGTTCTGTAACAGTCATCATATCAATCGGCCTCTGGTTCAATCCCAATGTAGTTATAGCCTCAAAAATCTTTTTATTTACAGGATCATAGAAGCTATCCGCAACGAGAAGATCACATACATTCATATATGCGTCTTTTTCCAACATACAGGCACCGAGAATTATCTCTTCAAGTTCCGTGTCACGAGGAGGAAGTTTTCCGGTTGTATCAGTAAGAATTTGTTTTATTTCAGGTTTCTTAGCCATTATAATTTTACAGGATTTGGGAATTCACGGGAGAATGAAAAAATTATCAGCGGGTTTTACAGTCGCAAATATAATTAAAAGATAGCAGGCCACCATTAATAACGTGATAGATGTCCATTTCAATAAATGGTTTAGTTGGGAGCCGGAACTTACTCTGAGTTTAGTGAATAGCATGGTATGAAATGCAAAATATGTGAGCCATCCGGCTGATACCCAAAAAGGTAGAGGGGATGAAGCCATGGATAAAAAAATAGAAGCAAAAATTCCATCAATGAAATAGACAGCTCCCATAACTTTCCTGCCAAAAATCACAACTGAAGTCTTTTTATTTACTTCACGGTCATCCTCCATATCCCGGTAATTGTTAACAATCAAAACATTAGCCGCCATCAAACCGACTGCTGCCGCTGTGAGGGCTGTAGTACTGTCGAAATATAAAATCTTTGTCTGCACATATTGAGTAAAAACCACAGGCACGAATCCAAAGAAAATCAATACAGCAACTTCTCCTAAGCCATTATGTGAAAGAGGGAAGGGTCCCGTGCTATAAGCTAAAGCAAACAATGCTACTGCAATTCCGACAAATATCAGCCACCATCCTCCCCAAATAATTAAAGTGGCTCCGATACAGGCTGCTAAACCTAAGGTGATATAAGTTGCTTTTTTCATGGCTTGCGGAGAAATATCTCCTTCAGTGACACCTCGTCTGAAACCTTGGCGACCTTTTTTATCAAGACCATTTTTAAAATCATAATATTCGTTGGCAAAATTAGAAGCGATCTGAGCCAGTATGGCAAAAAAGAGACAGATTAAAAATGGTAGAAGTGAGAACCCATGATGGAAAATAGCACAAGCGGTTCCGGCCACAACTCCTGCTATACTAACAGGAAGAGTGCGAAGACGCATTGCTTCAATCCATTCTTTCATAAATATCTAAAATATAAACTGTATAAATTCTCAGAGTCTCTTTTTTCTAAAAAAATCTTTCATTATTTCAGATGCCCTATCTTCCATTACCCCTTTTGTGACAATAGTACGAGGGTGAAGAGGAGATAAGTTTTCCCGACAGAAATTAGTAAATCCTCGTTTAGGATCTGAAGCCCCGTAAACCAGACGGCCGATTTGGCTCCATCCCAAAGCTCCGGCACACATTATGCATGGTTCGACGGTGACATAAATAGTACACTGAGGAAGATATTTAGCTCCAAGGTAATTTTCAGCTGCGGTCAAAGCAATCATTTCGGCATGAGCCGTTACATCGTTTAAAGATTCAGTATTGTTATGACCACAACCTATCACTTTCCCATTACACACCACTACAGCACCTACCGGCACTTCATCTTCTTCAAAGGCTTTTTCCGCTTCCTTGAAAGCCAAGGACATATAATATTCATCAGTCATCTTTTCAGATTATGATACTTAAAAGTGATGATAGTCAAGAAATATTATTTTGTGGAAGATTCCCTTATTATATTGGCAACCTTTTCCATTAGCCAAAGGGGAGTGGAAGTAGCCCCACAAATACCCACGCTTTCCACTCCTTCAAGAAGAGAAAGATCCAATTGTGATTCATCGGAAATCAGATAGGTTTTATTGTTGACTCCTTTACACATTTCAAACAAAACCTTACCATTAGAACTCTTAGCTCCGCTTACGAAAAAAATTATATCATGAGAAGCAGCAAATTCTTTCATTTTCTGCATACGGTTGGCTACCTGTCTACAAATTGTATCATAATACTCAAATTTGCCTCTTTTTTTTCGTTTTCCAATCTCTTCTACAATCTGACGAAACCCTTCAATAGACTTAGTGGTCTGAGAGTAAAGAATAATATCTCTGTCAAGATCAAGAGAATCAATGCCTTCTATATCCTGAATAACTACGGCTTCTCCATTGGTTTGTCCCACCAACCCGTTAACTTCTGCATGACCGTTTTTACCATAAATTACAATCAATGGTTTAGGAGCCCCTTCTTTTTCAGCTTTTAGAGCGTCATCATATGTTTTCTTAATTCTCCTTTGAAGTTGTAAAACTACAGGACAAGTGGCATCTATAACTTCAACGTTGTTTTGCTTAGCAATTTCATAAGTCATAGGAGGTTCACCGTGAGCCCTCAGTAACACTTTAACATCTTTCAGATTCTGCAGATCATCATGAGTTATTGTTTTTAAGCCTTTTTCCAGTAGACGCTCCACTTCCTTGGCATTATGAACTATATCACCCAAACAATAAAGTTGACCGGAATCATTTAATTGTTCTTCAGCCTTGTTTATAGCCGTAACCACGCCAAAACAAAATCCGGAATTGGAATCAACCTCTACTTTCATTTTCGATATTTTCAGTAGTTTCCTGGAAAAGTTTCAGAAGCCATTCCATTTGCTCTTCATGAGTCACTGCATCGTTATCCAGCTCAATCGCATCAGGAGCTTTTTTCAGCGGAGATACTTTTCTTGTGGTATCGATTTTATCTCTTTCGGCTAAATTAGCCAATACTTCTTCAAAACGAATATCCATACCTTTTTGAGTCAACTCACGCCAACGCCTTCTTGCTCTTTCATGTAATCCGGCAGAAACAAAAATTTTAAGCTCTGCATTAGGAAAAACAGTGGTACCGATATCACGACCATCCATTACAATTCCCTTTTGTTTCCCAAATTCTTGCTGAAGTTCTACCATTCGTTGTCTTACCTGTGGAATTTCAGCAATAAGACTAACTCTATTGCTTACTTCAAGATCGCGTATCTCATCTTCTACGTCTACTCCGTTTAAAAGAGTGTGTTGAACACCATCTTCTCCTGCTTTTTTTTGAAAAGAAATGGAAAGTTCAGGGATATGAGGAAGTAAAGCCTCTAAGTCTACAGTATTATCTTCCTTAAACATATCGTGTCGTAGGGCATATAAGGCCACAGCACGATACATTGCTCCGGAGTCTATATAAATATAACCGACACGTTTTGCCAGTTCACGGGCCATTGTGCTTTTCCCGGAAGAAGAAAATCCATCTATAGCCACTACGATTTTAGGGGCATCAGTTATTTCAAGGTTTTGTTGCATATTATTTGAAATCGTTTAGTCTTGCAAGATATTTACCGATAATATCGAATTCCAGATTCACTACCGTACCTTGTTTAATATCACAAAAATTAGTGTTATCATGGGTATAAGGAATAATATTTACGGCGAAAGAATCTTTTTCTGAATCACAGACGGTCAGACTTACGCCATTAACAGCTACAGAACCTTTTTCAACGGTTATATATCCTTTTCGGGCTAAATCAATCGGAACATTGTATTTAAAAGTATATTTCCAGCTACCATCAAGATTTTCCACTTTGGTGCAAGTTCCGGTGGTGTCAACATGGCCTTGGACAATATGTCCATCAAGACGCCCATCAATTTTCATAGAGCGTTCAACATTGACTAAATCTCCTATTTTTAATTTTCCAAGGTTAGATCTGTCTAAGGTTTCTTTTATGGCTGTAACCGTGTAAGTTCCATCTCCGGGTAGAGCAACCACTGTGAGACAGACTCCATTATGAGAAATGCTCTGGTCAATATTTAATTCATCACAGAAAGGACATTTCAAAGTGATATGCAGATTGGTATCTTCATCCTTAAGATCCACTACGGGTATTGCTTGTTCTACTATACCGGAAAACATAATAAATAAATAAAATATAAGAAGGTTGTAGCACAAAATTAATGATAATCCTAAAAAGAGCAATAGAAAAGAATCTACAAATAATCTACAAGAAATTGAGTGAATATTGCTAAATTTGAAAAATGAAAAAGAATCGTCCTGGAATGTTGAAGAAAAATACGATATATTTGCTCCTTTTCCTTTTCACCCTAAGCATAACTTCTTGTAAAAGCCATAAAAAAAATAGACATGATGATACAACCTATATTGGAGAACAGGTAGAGGTAAAGAAAAAAAAGAAAGAGAAAAAGGGTAATAGTATTGGAGAAAAGATTGCAGCAGAATCTTTGACATGGTTAGGTACTCCATATGGATACGGTCATCAGGAAAAAGGAATTGCCACCGATTGTTCAGGACTTGTATTAGTAGTGTATGAGTTGATTGCAGAAGTTAAATTGCCAAGGAATTCAGCACAACAAGCAGATTTTTGTAAGGATCTAAAAGAAAAGGAAATAAAACCGGGGGATCTTGTTTTTTTTGCAACGGGGAAAGATAAGAAAAAAGTTTCTCATGTGGGAGTGATGATAGATGAAGAGAAGTTCGTGCATGCATCATCGAGCAAAGGTGTGATTCTCTCGGAGATGAGTACTCCTTATTATCGAAGGACATTTATAAAATATGGCAGGGTGCCCAGGTAGGAACCCCGCCATAAAATTTTAAGAAGTTCAGTATTATTCAGCAATCACTTTGTTTAGTTTTTCTTCTAATACCTGAAGACTTACGAGTCCTACGCTGCGTTCTTTGAGTTCTCCGTTTTTGAAGAAAAGCACAGTAGGAATGTTTCTAACTCTTTGTTCACTTGCAATCTCATCGTTTTCTTCGATGTTTAGTTTGCCGATAGTTACATCGGGATACTTTTCTGCGAGTTCTTCCACTGTGGGACCAAGTTTTAGACAAGGACCACACCATGTAGCCCAAAAGTCAATAACTGTAATTTTGCCCGATTCGATTGCTTCACGAGCAGTTTGATCTGTGAATTGTAATGCCATTTGTAATTAAAATTAAGGTTATTAGTAGTAGTTTTAATTTCCTGTGCTTATCACATCAAATTTTACTCCCCAATCTTCGAGAAATTCAATAAACTCTCTTGTAATGGGAAATTTTTTTCTTGAATGTATATTAATTAATTGATTTCTTTCTATATCAAAGATCTTAATATAAAGATCTCCCGGCCTTTCTTTAGCTTCAAATTTTGTTATCTTGTTGAAAAAATCTGATTGATTGAAATTCCGATCAAGATAAATTTTTACAGCATTAGCCGTTACAGGAACAATATCCTGAAGATATTGTACCTCTTCAATTCTAGTGTCCAATGCCCCTTGTCTGAAATTACTTGGGGAAACTCTAACTTTGATTCGAATAAAATCGTTGGGTTGAATTTTGTTCTGGAAATTTGGAACATCTCGGCCGAATACCCTGAAAGTCTGACTGCCAGAGAAATCTTCGATTTTAAAACTGAACCAAGGATTCCCTTTTTGAGTAGTACCGATATCTGTAGCTGTGACAATCCCTCCAAGAGTATAGAAATTTCCCGCTTCCTTAATATCATCAAATTCACCGCATTTTGCTGAGCAGCCATAATTTATTTCCATATAATATGGATCTAAAGGATGTGCCGACAAATAGACGGTGACAAGCTTTTTCTCTTCTTCAAGTAATTTAAGTCGATTCCATGGTACCACCTTAGGGAATTCCGGTTTCGGAGTTTCAATTGGTTCCAAATCTCCAAAAAGACTTGCTTGCAAGGAATTCCGGTCATTTTGTATTATTTGGCCGAATTTTACCAGAACATCAGTAAATGTTGTGTCGTAAATTGGTTCCACAAAGGCTTCTCGAGGATATCCCATAGAGTCAAAAGCTCCTGCCATTGCGAGATTTTCTATTGCACTTCTATTGCAACTGCTAAGGTTTACTCTTTCTACGAAATCATAGATATCTTTAAAAAGACCCTTTTCCCTTTCTTTAATAATAGCATTGACAGCATTAACTCCTACACTTTTCACAGCCCCAAGGCCAAAGCGAATTTCTCCTTTCTTATTTACGGCAAATTTTTCTTCAGATTCGTTAATATCCGGTCCCTTGACATTAATGCCCATACGAATGCATTCATCCATGATCTTTTTGAGTTTATCAGCAGCTCCAATATTTCTACTAAGCACTCCGGCCATATATTCTGCCGGATAATGAGCTTTCAAATAAGCTGTCTGATAGGCTACCCATGTATAACAAGTGGCATGACTCTTATTGAATGCGTAAGAGGCGAATTTCTCCCAATCAGCCCAAATTTTTTCAAGCACTTCAGCCTTATGTCCGTTTTTTTGTCCCTCCTTCATGAATTTTTCTTTCAGGAGCAACATTTTATCGATCTGTTTTTTGCCCATTGCCTTTCGCAACATATCACTTTCTCCTCGGGTGAAATTTGCCAGCAATCTTGACAGTAGCATCACTTGTTCCTGATAAACTGTGATTCCATAAGTCTCATGGAGATATTTCTCCATAATAGGAATATCATAAGTGATTGGTTCTTCTCCATGTTTTCTTTTCACAAAACTTGGAATATAATCCATAGGCCCCGGTCTATAAAGGGCATTCATTGCAATCAGGTCTTCAAATTTAGAGGGTTTGAGTTCTCTAAGGGAAGTTTGCATACCTACAGATTCAAATTGAAAGGTAGAAGTTGTTCGGCCTTCACAGTACAACTTGAAAGTTTCAGGATCGTCAAGCGGGATATTATCTATATCTAAATCGATTCCTCTGGTTTTTTTGATATTGGCCAATGCCTCCTTTATAATTGAAAGAGTTTTGAGACCGAGGAAATCCATTTTAATTAATCCGGTTTCTTCAATCACGCTTCCTTCGTATTGAGTTGAAATCACTTTGGTCCCGTCAGCATCAGTTACCATAGAAACCGGCACCCAGTCTGTGATATCATCCCGGCCAATAATCACACCGCAAGCATGTATACCTGTGCCTCTTACATTACCTTCCAATTGGGCGGCATATTTCATCACTTCTCTTACGGTTGGATTTTCATTACGGGTTTCTTTTTCAAATTCCTTACAATAGGCGAGACAATTCTTAAAGTTCACCTTAGTGGACTTGCCATTCACATCCGGGAGTCTGTCAGGAACTAGCCGAGATAATCTGTTAGACTCATCCAACGGAAGATCCAATACTTTGGCAACATCTTTAATAGCCATTTTTGTGGCCATTGTCTGATAAGTAATAATATGGGCTACTTTTTCAGCACCGTATTTGTTTGTGACATAATCAAGAACCGCATATCTTCCGTCATCATCGAAATCTACATCTATATCCGGCATAGAGATACGATCGGGATTCAAAAACCTTTCAAAAAGGAGATCATATTTGATTGGATCAATCTGTGTTATGCCCAGACAATAAGCCGCAGCACTTCCGGCAGCTGAACCACGTCCCGGGCCTACACTCACACCCAGTTGCTTGCGTGCTACATTTATAAAATCCTGAACGATAAGGAAATACCCTGGAAATCCCATGGTCTTCATTATATGAAGTTCAAATCTTAATCTTTCTTCCACTTCTTCTGGAACGGGATCTCCATATAACTTTTTAGCACCTTCCCAGGTTAGTTTGGCAAGATAGTCAGCTTCAAGTTTAATTCTATAAAGTTTTTCGTAACCTCCTAAAGTCTTTATTTTTTTATGCGCATCTTCTTCGGAAAGCACTACGTTGCCATTTTCATCTCTTGTAAATTCTTCAAATAGATCTTGTTCAGTAAATTTTAATCTATATTGTTCTTCAGTGCCAAAATCTTCAGGTATTTCGAATTCAGGCATTATCGGACCATGATCAATTGAGTAAAATTCCACTTTATCCAGAATTTCCTCTGTATTTGAAATGGCTAACGGCAGATCGGAAAAAATTTCTTCCATCTCTTTGGAAGATTTGAGCCATTCCTGTTTTGTATAATGCATTCTTGGCTCATCAAATTTTTTCTGAGTGGAAACACAAATAAGCCGGTCATGAGCTTCCGCATCATCTTCAAATGCGAAGTGCACATCATTGGTGGCAATATATTTGATGTTATGCTTTTGAGCAAACTCCAATAAAACCTTGTTTACTTTCTGTTGTTCCGGAAAAACATCTCGGTTTGAGTTTTCTTTAAAAGTTTCATGCCTCTGTAACTCAAGATAGTAATCATCGCCAAAAACATTTTTAAACCATAAAACTCTTTCCTCTGCTGTTTGAATATCTCCCTGCATTATTAACTGGGGAATTTCCCCACCTAAGCATGCTGAACAGATTATGAGCCCCTCTTTATGTTTTTCAAGTTCAAATCTATCCGTGCGAGGATGATAATAGAAACCGTCGGTCCAGGCTTTGCTCACCAATTTAATAAGATTGTGATAACCTTTTTCATTTTTAGCCAGTACAATTAGATGATACCCGTTATCATTTTTATCCTTTCGATCTGTGAGACGATCTTTGGCAACATACATCTCACATCCAAGAACTGGCTTGAATTTTTCTTTTTCAGCTTTTCCTGAATTTTTCTTTTTTATATAGTTGTAAAATTCTTTTACTCCGAACATGTTTCCATGGTCGGTAAGGGCCAGACCTTTCATACCGTCGTTGATAGCCTTATCTACCAATTCCGGTATGGAAGCTTTTCCATCTAAAAGAGAATATTGGGAATGGACATGAAGATGAGTAAAGTTCATGTATAATCTCAGTTATTAATTTTATTAAGTAAATGTCTTACAGCTCCTTCAAGCTGTGCATCATGACCTTCTTCAACCTCTAAAGGGTCATTATAAATTATAACGTCAGGATTAAGTTGTGTATTTTCCAGTATTGTTCCATCATTTGCTTTATTAGTGACCTGCGGAATACCGAAAACAATTGAAGGATCAATCTGGTTTTCCCACCAAACAGCTGTCATAGTGCCTGGCACCGGTGCTCCTATAACTTCCCCTATCCCTAATGTCTGATAAGTGAAAGGTGAACCATGAGCATCACTATAATTAGACTCATTAACAAGCATAACACTTGGTTTAGTCCATTGTGAGAAAGGTTCAATACCGATTTCTTCCCCCCTTGGACTGAAAGTAACATATTTTTTTCCACTTAGCAGAATAGCCAGGTCATTGTGAAGCCAACCTCCTCCATTAAAACGAGTGTCAACCACTACTGCATCATAATTTCTGTATTTTCCCAAAAGTCGTTCATATATATTCTGGAAGCTTTTTGTATCCATTCCTTCTACATGAACATAGCCTATTTTTCCGTTTGATAAACTATCTACAAGCTTTTCATTTTTTTCAACCCATCTTTGATAAGCCATTCCGTTTAAAGCCTCTACAGAGAGGGGTCGAATATAGATATATTTTATTTCTCCATCTGTAGATTGAATACCCAATCTTACTTTTTTCCCGGCTTTCCCTTCCAATAGTGGAAAATAATCTTGTAAAGGCTCTATATTTTTCCCGTCAATCGACAAAATAATATCACCGGCTTTTACATCAGCACTTTTGTTAGCTAACGGGCCTCTGGGGAAAATTTCTTGAATTTTCAATCCCTTCCCTTCGTAGCTTTCATCAAAGAAAGCTCCAAGAGAAGAGGTAGACATATCGGTTGGAGTACGGTAAAACCTTCCTCCGGTATGAGAAGCATTCAGTTCTCCTAAGGTTTCACTTAAAATATTTGCAAAATCTCTGTTGTTTGAAATATAAGGTAGGAATTCCTTATAATGGTCGGTGTAATATTTCCAATCTACTCCATGAAGATTTTTATCGTAGAATTTATCTTCCACCTGTTTAGCCATATGTGAGAAGATATATTCTCGTTCAAGAGAGGGATGACGGTCATAAGGAGCTTCAAATTCCACAGGTTCTACTTCCCCGGATTCCAAAGAAAATTTTTTAACACCATCATAAGCAAGGATGAAAATATTTTCACCTTTCATATCGGGTTGCAGAGATCCAGACAAGCTGTTAGCCAATATTTTAGAATCGCCTTTTTTTAGGTCTGTAACTAAAAGGTTATAATCTCCATCGGGACCTTCAGCAATATAATACAGCTTATCTCCCTTTGGATTCAGGAAGAAATCCAGGATATTAGCTGAAGTAGTAGTAAGTCGTTTCGTCCGGTATCTTCTATTTTTTAGATCTATAGGTAATACCGTTTTTTTGGTATCTTTTTTCGTTTTCTTTTTATCCTTGGTAAAAACATCTTTAGTCTCAGCTTCTTTATCTTCTTTTTCCTTATTTTCTTTTTCTAATAGATCAGCTTCTTCTTGTGTAAAGTTAAATTTATCCCAAGCATCTCCATCAAGAACCATTATAATAATATCATCCTGATTACCCCAAGAACCGGAGGCTTTCATACCATATTTTCCCGTTGAATAGATTACTGCTTTGCCATCTAATGCCCATTTAGGGTTATAGTCATTATATCCGCTTTCAGTAAGATCAACCACTTCAGAGCCATCAGCTTTCACAACTGCAATATCCATATTGTTCCATCCCAAGGGACCCATATATGAAGTAAGCAGCCATTCACTGTCGGGACTCCATGAAAAAACGATATCTCCATCAGAATAAGAATAATTGTATTTAGAATCAAGAGCTGTTACTACTTCTTTTGATTCAATATCAATCACTTTAATGGCTCCTCTGTTTTCCAGGAAAGCCACTTTTTTGCCATCAGGAGAGAAAAGTGGTTGCATGGCTGATGTTTCACATTTATATAATGGCTCAATTTCAATATCGGTTGAATATGCAAATTCCTTTTCGTCATCATTTTTAATTTTTGCCGTGAACAGTTGCCAGACACCATCTACATCGCTATCAAAAACAATAGAGCGTCCATCAGGAGCAAAAGATGCTGTGCGTTCCTGGTCCTTAGTGTCAGTTATACGCTTAGTGGTTTTGTATTTAGCATTTGTAACATAAAGATCTCCACGGATGAAAATAGCAATTTCTTCTCCTGAGGGAGAAACCGCTATATTTGATACTCCTGAGTTTACATACCTTTTTACGATGTCACTGTCATATAAGTCAGCAGTGATATTGATTTCAAGCTTTTGTGGTTCCTGTCCCGGAACTAATGTATAAATATCCCCGTCCCAGTTAAATGCCAGAGTGCCATTATTATCAGCAGTAAGGGAGCGTACGGGATGTTTTTCGAAGTGAGTAATCTGCTTCTCTGAGCCTTCAAGAGAGGATTGAAAAACATTCAGAGTACCGTCTTTTTCTGAGATATAAAAGAAAGAGTCATCTTGACCCCAAACCGGAGATTGGTCTGTACCATTGAAATGAGTAAGTTGTTTGAAGCTTCCGTCTTCATACAACCATATATCGGAAGTGCCTGCAGAGCGTTCATGTTTCCTATATGGATCTTCGAAGCTTTTCTTATCTTGATATAAAATCTCTCCTTTGGAGTTAGCATCTGCGCTTATTACAGGTAATGAAAGAAATAGATTGGGTTTGGCCGAGGGTTTGTTCACATTAATTGAATAAATTTGTGTGAAGAAAGGAGCACGGGAAGTATTAGGCCCGGGTAACAAAGCAGCATTAAAAAGAAGAATTGAATCATTGATAAATGTCAGAGGTGTTTCATTTCCACTATGAGTTGTAAGTCTTCTCGGTGTGCCTCCTTGAGCACTTGTAATGAAAATATCATCAGATCCTTCACGGTCACTTAGAAACACCAGGTTTTTACTATCCGGAGTCCAAACCGGTCTTGCGTTATATGATTTCCCTGAGGTGATTTGCACGGCATTCCCGCCAGAAACGAGAACGGTAAAAATTTCTCCTTTATAGGAGAAGGCTATAGATGAACCATCAGGAGAGATTGCCGGCGTAATAATCCAACGAGGGGTTTCCCCCATAGAATTTAAAAAAGAGAACAAAATCAAAAAAGAGACAAAACTTTTTATCCGGAATTTCATGAGTCAAGACTTAGGTATATTGCAAATATAATAATTTTCAATAAATAGGGAAATAGATACAGATAACAATCTAAGAAGTGTTTTAACCATTAATTTTATAATATTTTAAATAGAAATATTATGAAATTATCTAAGAATTTTACTTTGAAAGAAATGATAAAATCGCCTACGGCAGAAAGACTGCATATCAGTAATATTCCTAATGAACCGGAACTTAAAAAGCTAAAACAGCTTTGTGTTGAGATACTTCAGCCAATTAGAGACAAATATAAGAAACCTATTAGAGTTACCAGTGGATTTAGATCTTCTGAATTGAATAAGGTGGTGAAAGGAAGCATCAATTCCCAACATTTGAGGGGAGAAGCTGCAGATATAGTTAGTTGTGACAATCTACTATTATGGAATATTATTATAGAAATGATTAACAAAGGTGAATTAAGGGTAGGACAACTTATAAATGAAAAACAGTTAAGTTGGATTCATATTTCATTGCCAGCAGAGAGAAGTATTAGATACAATCAGATTTTGAGGTTGTAAAAAAATGGTTACCTTTGTGCAATAAATTTAATATTATGAAAAAAGAAGTAAACTCAAAGAAAGCTCCGGGAGCAATTGGACCTTATAGTCAGGCAGTCAAGGCCGGAAATTTTATATATGTATCCGGTCAGCTACCAATTGATGCCAAGAGTGGTGAAATGCCTTCTGATATAAAGGAACAAACACGCCAAAGTCTTGAGAATGTAAAGGCGATTTTAGAAGAAGCAGGCGCCTCTATGGATAATGTTGTCAAGTCAACGGTATACCTTGCCGATATGAGTTTGTTCGGAGCCATGAATGAAGTATATGGAGAATATTTCTCAGGTATATTTCCCGCAAGGGCAGCTTTCGCGGTAAAGGAGCTTCCAAAACAGGCCTTAGTGGAAATAGAAGTTGTGGCTTTCCATTGTTCTTAAGAAACAAAGAGACAGGAAAAAACGTAATGAAAATTACAAGAATTTTACTATCTTTAATTTTATCGGCAACCTTAAATATAGGGGTTGCCGATAATTTTACAGTAAGTGATGAGATCCAGACACGGATTCAAGAGGAAGCGGAAGACTGGATGGACAATATGCAGGATGGTATCCAAGACAGAATGTCGGATGCGGTGAATCATGCAATTCATGGTTTCTACACTGAGTTAGATTATTTCAGAAACTATTCGGATACTACCGGAATTAATAAATATAAAACTAAAGTAAGGGAAATACCATTCGGAAACAGTGTGCCCTCTCCAATGTTTTTTTATTACACAGAAGAAAATATTGATACCCTTAAACCTTTACTTATTTATTTTCATGGTGGGGGTTGGGTTTTAGGTTCCCATATTCTTTCCGATAAATTTTGTCGTGCCTTGGCTTCTGATGGTAAAATAAATGTTATTTCTATTGATTATCCTTTAAGTCCTGAAAAAGTTTATCCGACGGCAATTGATGTTAGTGAGGCAAGTGTAAATTATATAACGGAACATGCTTCAGAATTCGGAAGCTCAAAAAATCTAATAAGTTTGGGAGGCGATGGAGCAGGTGGTAACATAGCGATTATGACTTATCAAAGACTCGCTAATAGATCCGAGATAAAATCAATGGTGCTTTATTACCCACTTATAAAAGCCGAAGGAAGACTCAACCAGGAAATGAAGAAACAATTTGGAAGAGGTTATGGTTTTGATTCAAGATTATGGGAGGTATTCGTAGAAGCTTATAAAGGGAAAAGTTTACCGGATGATATAACCTTACCTCCTACTTTGCTTATAAGTGCAGGAAGAGATATTATTATAGAGGAACAAAAAGAATTTGTTGCTACCATTAAGAATGTCACTTATGTGGAATTTCCTTATGGATTACATGGATTCATTACTGATAATCATCAAACCACAGCCTTCGAAACCGCAGTTGTATTAACAGAAAAATTTCTTATGGAAAATAAATAGGATCCTATTTAGAAAAGGATCCTATTATACTTTCAGACTTCGTAGTCTACGCAAGCCCTGTCAACTTTATACGGTTTAATAATCTCTACAGCTTCCATATGTGCCGGATGTGCCGAATACAAAGCCACATCTTCCATACTGTTGGCAGTAGCTGTTAAAACCAGATCCCAACTTTCAGCAGGGTTGATATTAATGCCAACATCCATGCTTTTTAATTGCGGAATTTCACAGGGAAGTTGTATCAAAGCCTCCATGAAGCGTTTGGCCACATCATATTTTTCCTCAGGAGTTCCTTTAAATTTGAACATTACAACATGTTTGATCATAGAGATAGATTTAAAGTTTAATGATATTATTAGTTAAGAGCCGGATAAAGGCGTTGTCGTGCGGCTGCCACTTTTTCATCAGTGACATAATCATCATAATCCATTATTTTATCTATAATACCATTAGGCGTAAGTTCAATTATACGGTTACAAATAGTCTGGATGAATTCATGGTCATGGCTAGACATCAGAATATTTCCTTTAAAAGTTTGAAGAGTATTATTGAAAGCCTGAATGGATTCCAGATCCAAATGATTAGTAGGGGAGTCGAGTACTAAAGTGTTTGCATCGGTAAGCATCATTTTTGCAATCATGCATCTTATCTTTTCCCCTCCCGACAAAACACTTGCCTTTTTTAATACTTCCTCTCCACTAAAAAGCATTTTCCCCAGAAAACCTTTCAGATAAATTTCTGACGAATCATTACTGAATTGACAAAGCCAATCTACAAGATTCAGATCCGTATCAAAAAAAGAGCTATTATCCAATGGCAAATAAGCCATAGTTATGGTCTGTCCCCATTCATAGGTTCCGCTATCTGCCTTACGATTGCCTGTAATAATTTCAAACAGCGCTGTCATGGCTCTGGGATCCCTGCTTAAGAAAGCCACCTTATCACCTTTTTCAATCTGGAAGTTGACATCTTTAAATAGCAACTCTCCGTCGACACTTGCACTGAGTCCTTTAACTTCCAGAATTTTATTACCCACTTCTCGGTTAGGAGTGAAAATGATACCCGGATACCTTCTTGAAGAAGGCTGTATCTCATCTACATTAAGCTTTTCAAGCATTTTTTTGCGGCTTGTGGTTTGTTTGCTTTTAGCTACATTGGCACTGAAACGTTGAATAAACTCTAAAAGTTCTTTTCGTTTTTCTTCAGCTTTTTTGTTGGCTGCCTGCTGTTGTTTGAGTGCAAGTTGAGAAGACTGGTACCAGAAACTATAATTGCCGGCAAAAAGAGAAATTTTATTATAATCTATATCCAGAGTATGTGTGCTTACTGCATCTAGGAAATGCCTGTCATGACTCACTACCAATACTGTATTCTCAAAATTTGAAAGATAATTTTCTAACCAGCTTACGGTTTCAAGATCAAGGTCGTTGGTAGGTTCATCTAAAAGAAGATTATCCGGGTTACCGAAGAGTGCCTTGGCTAAAAGTACCCTCACTTTTTCATTTGCACTGATATCTTTCATCAACATATGATGCCGGTCTTCCTTTATACCAAGGCCACTTAAAAGTGCTGCCGCATCACTTTCTGCATTCCAACCCTCGAGTTCTGCAAATTTTTCTTCCAGTTCTGCAGCTTTTATACCATCTTCATCGGAAAAATCAGTCTTTGAATAAAGTTCATCTTTTTCTTTCATAATATTCCAAAGCACCTCATGACCGCGTAATACGGTCTCAATAACAGGCACTTCATCAAATTCAAAGTGATCCTGACTCAATACCGATAATCTTTCACCCGGTCCAAAAGTCACTGTTCCATAAGTAGGGGACAGCTGACCGGAAAGTATTTTCATAAGAGTTGACTTACCGGCTCCGTTAGCACCAATTATTCCGTAACAATTACCTTTATTAAAAGTGAGGTTTACGTCTGAAAAAAGTGTTCTTTTCCCAAACTGCATACCTAAATTATTTACTTGTATCATAATTGATTGTCATACAATTAATTAAAAAGTGGAGATAAAAATAACTTGGTCAATTGTCAGTTTATAAATTTGAGGAAAGACGGGGCACATTAATATTATTTTTATCCAATACTTTTAAAGCTCCGCGTTTAAATATATCCCAATGATATTTTTGTGAGGAGGGAATAGAATCTTCAAGCCAACCGGGAATTACTTTAAAGTTTCCTTTTCCTTCAGGTTTAGCCGAAAATATCAATTCGTATTCTGCATTTTTGAATTTTGCTTTACCGATAGAATCCCTTGAAAGAGTCGCGAACAAAATGGCTCCTCCCCGAGTATCAGCTGTTTTCATATTGGAAATAAAATTTCCTAAAGAATAAACCATCAAAACATCCTTATTTTCTTTTTCGTTTCTAACCACTTTCATTGGTTGAACCACATGAGGGTGTCCTCCGATTATCATATCCACTCCATTGTCAACAAGGAATGAAGCGAGATCTTCCTGTATATTGTTTTGAATTAGGACATATTCTATTCCCCAATGCATAGCCACTATAATAATTTCAGCACCTTTTCTTTTAGCCTCCTCAATCTCTTCGCTGATTTTATCTTTGTTTATATATGCAATTTCTACTCCATCTGTGGGTTTAATTCCGTTAGTTCCGTAGGTATAATTCAGAAAGGCGATTTTATAGCCATTTATCTCTTTTATAAAGGGACTCTTTAATTCTCTCTCTTCTGAATTTCTAAAAGAGCCAACATGATCTATTTTTAGAGAGTCAAGCACATCAAGAGTTCTTCTTGCAGCCTTATCCCTTCTATCAAGAATATGATTGTTTGCCGTCAGGAAAAGATCAAAACCCGCATCTTTCAGAGCTTCGGCAAAAGAATCCGGAGCACTGAAACAAGGATATCCTGAATAGTCTGGAGGACCCCCCAATGGCACTTCCAGATTGCATACCGAATAATGGGCCTTTTGAATAGCAGGTGCTATCAACTCAAAACATTCAGAATAATTATAATGATCCCTACCTATTTCTTTTGCCTTATCCAACTGTGCCTGATGTTGCATGGCATCCCCGGCAAACATGATTACTGTTTCCTGAGGAGAAACAAGATTGCCTCCTCCGGGCAACATCCCTATAATAGTGAACAGAAGTCCCCACATATGAATCAGTCTATCATCTGGGTGGAGAAAGAGAAAGCAACCATGGCGTTCGTAGTATTCAATAAAGTCATGGTAGGTCGGGAGGTGAATGGCACACATTTAGTAACGTATGTGGCTCCTTCACCATAATAGCTGGATACTGTTTCTGTTTCTACTTCAACCGGCACGAGGATAAAATCAGTATCTTCTTCGTTTACGTAATCCTTTTGAAGAAGATCGAGAAAATAATTTCTCATGGAAGAAAAATAATACCTTTCATTATCCTTATCGTAAACCCCTATAAAGGAATTCATATTATCAGGAATTTTATTTTCCTGAAAGAAACTTTCATATTCCGAGCTTTTCACCATCAAAATATTGGTAGCCACACCGATTCCTGAGTTAGATTCGAAAGATGTGGCAGGAATAAAGAGGTTAAGATCATTGACAGTGGAAAGATGAACATTCTTTTCATTATACCGGTCGATCAGAGTCTGTGCCGGGAAAGAATATTGTGCGATATATCCTCCGGGAGTGGTTATTATCACCTCTCCATTATTCTCTCTATTCCATTCATGAATTGATTGTGAGGGTAAATAAGTAATATTATTACTACTTAAAACTTCCGGAGATACTGTAAAGGGAACAGCAAGGTTGGTGACATGTTCTACAGTAGTTTCCAATTCTCCATCATCAGTAATGGTGGAAGTTTCTTTAAGACTGTAATAATAGATTCCTACATAAACAGACAGAATATTTGCTATACAACCGTTTCCGAAAGTTGATTTCACATATAAACCGGGCAGGAAATATTCCGCCATTGTCTTAGGCCATTGAAAAATTTCAGGATCCGATTTATATTTTTCGAAAATTTCTACACCAAATTCTTTAGGAAGGTCTAAAGAAATGTCCACATATGTGTTATTATAAAATGCCGAATCAGATTCTGCTATAGCGGAAACGGTATAACTCCTTGAAGCAAATGGTAAAGATGGATCGTAATAACCTTCCGGATTAAAATTATTATCTATTTCGGGGGGCAATTGACGATTCAGTTTATAGACAGTGATTCTCTGAGGAGCAAGAGAGTCTCCTACGATCTCGTCTCTAACGGCTCCAAGGATTAATTTGACTGAATCAATACGCTCCGGCAACCAAAGCGAATCAGGAACTTCAAGAGAAGCGGCACACATTAAACGTGTAACAAAAGAACAATTTAGCCTTCCATAATCTTCAACGTCTATATTACCTACCATCAGATTACCTGTTTTTGAGTCAAAACCGGTTATTTCAATAGCTTTAGCTTGAAGATCAAAATAGAAAGTATCAACGTTAATCTCCACTTCCCCGGAAGCTATAGCGCTTCCTATGGTAGTATTATCGTTATTACAAGCTACAAGAGCAGAAAAAAATGTTAAGATTAGGAAAACTCCCGACAGTTTTCTTAATTTAATTTCGGGCATATATAAGGCGTTAAGAGAGAGAATTATAAAAATCGAGATATTTTTGAGCGTCCTGTTCCATATCCTGAGCCATTAAAACCGGTTTGCCTGACTCCCGGATATATTTAAGAAGTTCCGGATCGATATCCGGATCATTAATTATTATACCTTGAGCAAAATCTATTCCTATTTTATGGAGTAAATCTGCATCGAGTTTATCCCCGGAATATTTTTTAAGATCTTTCTGAAGGAATCCTTCTTCTTTCAGTTTGTTGAAGATATTTGGATCGATAGGAGCAAGATCTTTAGCGGGTTGAATGGCATATACCACTTTACTGTTTTTAAATGATAGATCGTCGTGATATAATTTTTTAATATACATCGGGATAAGTGAAGTAATCCATCCTGCACAATGTATTATTTTAGGATCCCAACGTAATTTTTTAGCCGTTTCCATTGTACCTCTGGCAAAAAAAACAGCTCTTTCATCGTTGTCCGGTCTATTCATACCGGAGTGGTCGGTATCTGAGGCAAGTTTCTGGAAGTAGTCATCGTTATCAATGAAATAAACCTGAATCCTTGAAGGCTGCAATGAAGCAACTTTAATTATGAGAGGATGATCGTTATCGTTTATATTAATGTTGATTCCGGAAAGACGAATCACTTCATGAAGCTGATTTCTTCTCTCGTTGACAGCACCAAATTTAGGCATGAAAGTTCTCACTTCAAATCCTTTTTCCTGCATAGAAACCGGGAGGAATTTTCCCAGTGAAGATATGGGCGAAGTCGCCACATAAGGAGATATTTCCTGATTTATAAATAAAATACGTTCTTTTGCCATTATTATCTTGAAGCAAACAGTCTTAAAAGAAAAAGACCCCTTCGGCTTTTATAAGTTAAATATTTAATATGCAAAGTTAATGATTTTTTTGCACACATTGGGTTATTCTGAATAAATGGTTAATTTTGCAGATAATTTAGATGTAAGAAAAATATAAAAGATGAAAATAATACGGACACTATACGACATGACCCAATATAGGGTTCAACAGAGAGATCGAGGTGCCTCAGTTGGTTTTGTTCCTACGATGGGAGCATTGCATGAGGGGCACATGTCGTTGGTGGAACAAGCAGTAAGAGAAAATGCGGTTACTGTGGTAAGTGTTTTTGTAAATCCGATTCAATTCAATAATAAAGAGGATTATGAAAAATATCCACGAACAGAAGAAGAGGATTTCAAAAAACTGGCGGCAGCCGGCGTAGATGCTGTTTTTGCACCTACTGCTGAAGAGCTTTATCCGGAAGAAGGCAATAATTGCAAAGAATATGAGCTGGGAGAGGTGGCCTCCGTGATGGAAGGCAAATATCGACCGGGTCATTTTCAGGGAGTAGCAAAAGTGCTCGACCTTCTTTTCAGATTGATTGATCCACGGAGGGCTTATTTCGGAGAAAAAGATTTCCAACAGATAGCAGTCGTGAGAAATCTATTAAAAAGCGAGGGTCTACATGTTGAAATCGTTGCCTGTCCGATAAAAAGAGCTTCAGACGGTCTTGCATTATCAAGCAGAAATACCCGTCTCACAAAGGAACAGAGAGATGTTGCTCCTGAAATATATCAGACACTTAAATATAGTGTGGAGTACAGTAAGGACCATTCCGTACAGGCAACCCACGACACTGTAGTGGAACATCTGGACGCCATACCGGGAATGAAGGTTGAATATTTTGAAATTGTTGATGCCCGTACCCTGCAGCCCATTGATGAGTGGGATGAATCAAATTGGATTGTAGGATGCATTACAGTATATTGTGGAGATGTCCGTCTAATTGACAACATAGCCTATAGATTGCCAAATAAAGTGGATCATGCTGATTGAAATGATGAAATCAAAGATTCATCGTGTCACAGTGACCGAGGCGAATCTTAATTATATAGGCAGCATAACTATAGACCGTGCCTTATTGAAGGCATCCAATATCTTAGAAGGAGAAAGAGTCTATATTGTTGACAACAATAACGGGGAACGATTTGATACCTATGTGATAGGAGGAGAAGAGGGGAGTGGTATTATTTGTCTTAACGGAGCTGCGGCCCGCAAGGTGCAACCAGGCGATATTATAATAATTATAGCCTACGCCCAAATGACACCGGAGGAGGCTAAAGATTTCAAGCCTTCCATTATTTTCCCCGATACAACTACAAATAAAATAAATTAAATCAGAATAAATGTTTAATAATCTATCGGAGCGGCTTGAAAGGTCGTTTAAGATTCTCAAAGGAGAAGGCCGAATCACGGAAATCAACATCGCAGAGACGATGAAAGATGTGAGGAGGGCCTTACTGGATGCGGATGTAAGCTATAGGGTAGCTAAAGACTTTACTGACACTGTAAAGAAAAAAGCCTTGGGTCAGAATGTGCTGAATTCTCTACGTCCGAAAGAACAGATGGTAAAGATAGTGCATGAGGAACTCACTAACCTTATGGGAGGAGAACAGGCACCCTTGCATTTAAACGGCAATCCGGTAGTGATTCTGATGGCAGGATTACAAGGATCCGGAAAAACAACATTTTCCGGAAAACTTGCAAAGAAATTAAAGAGTACCAAAGGTAAGAGACCATTACTTGTTGCGGCGGATGTATATCGCCCCGCAGCTATAGAACAATTAAAAGTATTGGGAACCTCCATTGATGTGCCGGTTTATACCGAAGAAGGCAGTAAAGATCCTGTAGAAATAGCTAAGAATGCTGTGGCTGAGGCCAAGAAGAAGCAATTTGATGTGGTCATTATAGACACTGCGGGACGTTTGGCAGTTGATAAGGAAATGATGGATGAGATAGAAACCATCAAAAATGCTGTTAAACCACAAGAGATTCTGTTTGTAGTAGATTCCATGACCGGACAGGATGCCGTTAATACAGCTAAGGAGTTTAACCAGCGCCTGGATTTCAATGGAGTAGTATTGACTAAACTTGACGGTGATACAAGAGGTGGGGCTGCCTTATCTATCAGATCGGTGGTTGAGAAGCCTATTAAATTTGTTGGTACGGGTGAAAAACTTGAAGACATTCAAGAATTTAATCCGGAAGGTATGGCCAGTCGTATCCTCGGAATGGGGGATATCGTGGAATTGGCCAAAAGGGCTCAAGAGATATACGATCAGAAAGAGGCTGAACGCCTTCAGCAGAAAATAAAGAAAAATAAGTTCGATTTCGAGGATTTCCTGAATCAGATACACCAGATTAAGAAAATGGGCAATCTTAAAGATCTGGCTTCAATGATACCCGGAGTCGGGAAGGCTATCAAAGATATAGATATCGACGACAATGCCTTTAATTCTATTGAAGCTATGATTAATTCAATGACCCCTTATGAACGTCATAATCCAGAAATAATTAATCAAAGCAGACGTCAAAGAATAGCTAATGGATCAGGAAATACTATCCAATCTGTGAATCGTTTCTTGAAACAGTTTGAAGACACACGAAAGATGATGAAAGCTGCCACAAATATGAAAAACCCCATGAAAATGATGGGACAATTGAAGCAGGCTCAGGCAGCCATGGGAAAAGGATTCAGAAAATAAATATAAATAAGAAAAAAGAGGATGGCCTTATTTCAATAGGGCCATCCTCTTTTTATATTCACCTAAGAAAGTATTAACGAATCACTGATTTGTGAGTTTTATAAGAGCCGTCGCTCATAATTTCTTTCACAATATAAATTCCATTTGAAGGTTTCACGATTCTTCTACCTGCAAGATCAAAATATTGAGTTTCCACAGGTTTAATATCGCTAACTTTCTCTATGTTCTTAACGGCGGTGGTATTACCCAAAGCACTCTTGTTGGCATTAATGATTTTATTATTGTTCTTGTCAATAATAAAAGCAGTAACTACTAAATCTTCCGGATTTTGAATAAGGTCATTGTCAGCAATATTATAAGAGAACTGATGGGTATATTCCTGACCTACATTAATTTTTTCAGGAAGACTGTTTTCTACACCTTTATAACCTTCGATATCGACAGCAACGTCATTAAAGACAAGGCCGAAAACTTTTTCGGGCCATTCTGTAAGCTGTTCAAGTTCAGTGCCTTCATATCCTTTTTCACCGGTATAATAGTTGGTCTGAGCCCAAGATTTATTAGAAAGATTATTTGACACTAAAGTGTAGCCAATTTGGTAATTGGCATTGTCAATATCCAGTACGAAAGTAACTGAAGTATTAACATTAACCATGTCTCCTTCCAACTCAGTGTCAAGATTAATCTCGGCAACAGCTAACTGAGCCATTGTATCTTCAAGATTGTAAGCCACTCCGAAAGGTTCATCCGTATCACCCCAATAAGGATCTATAATAGAATAGCGGTCGATTGTGGCAGTGGGAAATGCAGTAATATTAACCGGGTAGTCTGAAGTTATCTGCATTGGATCTCCATTGTGATAACTAACAACAACTACATCATCTCCATATTTTTCTTGAATAAGTTCTAAAGCGATATAGCCTCCTGGGCACCAACCACACCACAGGCCTGTATATTCTTCCATAAGTGGACGATGAGTCGGCTCAAACGGCATCACATTAACTACAGGATTAATAAATCCGAGTAAGGCGTCGTTGGGCTGCCCGTTAACCTGAGTAATGCTAAATTCCATTGTATATGCTCCCGGTTCTGATAGACCATCAAATGATAATGTGACTGGTGTTGTAGTTGCCAGACTTGGTTGAATTGCTTCCGGCAACACAGCATTTCCCGAGTAAACTTGATCTGATCCTTGGTATGAATAAGTATAAGTAATATTCTCTATAGGATTCAAGCCCTTATTGGAAATAAAGAACTCTATATCAAAATCTTCACCTTTAGAGGCATAAACAGGTGAATTATTTAAAATATCAGCTGAATATTGAGGGAATTCACCTTCTAAAGTTACTACTATAAATGCAACAGCATTCTCGTTTTCAGAATAATTAGACCACCTTTGTATAGACTTATTCATATGCAAAAAAAGACCATTGATATTGGCTCCCTCGCTTATAACTACAGGTTTTTTCTGTTCATCTGACTTAGTCTCAGTTATATTCATTGAGTAACCTACATAAATGGGTTGATCAGTAAGTACATAGGGATTTTCCAACTCTACTGAAAGCAACCCGAGTTCCTGACCTTCAAAATTTGTTTCGACAGGAGTTGCTTCGAAACTTCCAAGATCCGGGTCGTTTACTTTATTTGTCAGAGTTAATTCACTTGATAACCAAACGGAGGTTTCCTCTATGCCCTCAATAGTGCTAATATAAGCACTTATAGAAGTAATTTTTTTGCCGGCCAGAGTAGGATCGCTTATACATATTGCCACATCCACCGTTTCCTTTTTATTTTTTCCGTAAGAAGATAATTCTCCCTGGGCGTATGTAAAATCAACTTCAGCAGCTGAAGCAATACATGCCACTGAAGAAGAAAGGATTAATGAAAATAAAATTTTTTTCATTTCTGTTTAATTATTGTGGTTTAATATAAGGCAAACCGGAGGATATTTCGCGTTGGCAATATATCCTCCGGAAAAAATTACCAAATTAATTATCTAATTATAGCTTTTTTAGCTACAACAGAACCATCTGCTTTAGTAGCACGGATAATGTATATTCCTTTTTCTGGATTAGCGATCTTACGTCCGGAGAGATCATAGTAAGAAACGCTCTTGATTTCTGAATCGAAAATGCTTTCTATACCGGCCGGTTCTTCAGTAATTTCACCGGTTGCAAGATTCAGAGTCACTATATCGGATTGAGTCAGATTATTGTCATACTTGTAAACAGTCTGAACACCTAAGGTTTTCATAGTGTCAAAGTAGAATCCAACTTCACGCATACCACCACTATAGATATAAAAATCGTCGCCATTTGTAAAGTTGAAAGGTACCTCATCGCCTTTGCCAAAACCAAAGTAATAGTAATTGTCATAGTCTTCCTCGAAAGTAAATAGATCTCCGTCTACATATACTTTATAATAAAGATCCTCATTATTCAAGACATTTCCTTCGGTAGAAACGTTAGGAACAGTGAAGAAGAATGAATAGTAACCATAGTAATCTAAGTTCTCATCAGTGAATAACAGATTTCTCGGGTTTTTCGGAGTTCCGCTAAAATTATCCTGATTCTGGATTACAAAATTCTCATATAGAACTATATCAAATGGTCCTTCCTCAGTCGTAGCCATTATAAATAATAAAGGAGAATCTTCAGCATATGTGATATAATTATTTTCCCAATCCAACTCTAATGTACAAACTGCAGAAGCATCTGCCAAAACATATTCACCATCTTCTTCTATAACGCACTTCGTATAGACAGGATAATACATATAATAGAAACCTAAGAACTGATCCTGAGATATAGTGGCTTTATTTCCTTCTAGATCTGCAACTATCACAGTATAAGGAGCCATATCACTGCAAAGACCTTCAAGATACAATTTATTATTATCAACAGCTATTTGCATCGGGAGACCATAAATGCCATCATTGAAATAATAAGTTTCTGTTTCTAGACCTTCCGGCATTGTATTAGGTTGCTCATCAAGCGGTGAAAATACTAAAGAAGTATAACCTAAACCTGCATCTGAGTAATCATCAGTATAAACCAAGCCAAGCATATATTCATCCTCATCTCCTTCAGGAAGTTCAAGGACGATATCTCCATCATCATATACAAGGAAGTTGGCATTACCTTCGTAAGCCTGATACTCTCCGTTCTTATCTAATTTAAGGAGTGTAAGAAGATAGCCATATCCATAATCTTCATAATAGTACATAAGCTGAGGAAGTTCAACTGTAATGGCATCTTCGGAAATTGTACCTACGGTATAAGTTCCAAAACCTGAATCAGGCATGATGTCATAGAAATATACAGTATCATCTTCACCGTAAATTAAAATTGTATAGTAACCTTCTCCTTCAAAAGGTTCTCCATACATCATGCCTGTAACATCAATTGAATAATACACCGGATCTCCTTGCACATCATATATAACTTCCTGTGCTCTGGTCTCTCCGCGTGTTGCAGTTGCCACATGTTTAGGGCTTTGTTTCAAAAATTCTTTTTTTACAGTTTTATTGGCTCGTAAAGAGCTCTTAACTGAGGGAACTTGAGGAGCAGCGAATGCAGTTCCTGCTACCAAAGCACCGACTGAAAGAAGAGTAAAAAGTTTCTTCATAAAGTTAAGTTTAGGTTTATAAAATAGAAATGAATTCTAAACCATTTAGATTTAGTTTACATTTATCCGACAAAAATAATAAAAACTCTTATGAAGTCAAAAAATGTATTAAATAAAAAACAATCAGACATATAGAAAAGAAGAGCCTTTAAGGGACTCTTCTTTTATCTTAATTTATTTGCAATTACATTGCCATTGCCATGCATTTCGCATTGTATCCTTAATATTGGCTTCAGCTTTCCATCCAAGCTCATGGTTAGCTTTATATGGGTTAGCCCAAATCTTTTCTATGTCACCCGCTCTTCGTGCTCCTATTTTATGGGGTACTTTTACGCCCGTAGCAGACTCAAAAGCATTTATAAGCTCGAGAACTGATAATCCGTTACCTGTTCCAAGATTAAAAATCTCGATAGAATCATAATCTTTCCCATTAAGCATGCGCTCCATAGCAATCACATGAGCTTTAGCAAGATCCACCACGTCAATATAATCACGAATGCAACTTCCGTCAGGAGTATTGTAATCATCTCCAAACACTGTCAATTCAGGCCGGATTCCGGCTGCAGCCTGAGTTAGGAATGGCACCAGATTTTGGGGTACACCAAGAGGCAGTTCTCCGATATAACCTGAGGGATGGGCGCCTATAGGATTAAAATATCTTAAAATAATGCTTTTAATCGGTGCTCCACTCGCTACGTAATCCTCTATAATTTCTTCCGAAATCTGTTTTGTATTGCCATAAGGGGAAGTGGCCGACTTTATAGGCGCACTCTCATCAATAGGATTCACATCAGGTTCCCCATAAACGGTGCATGAAGAGGAGAAAACGATTCCTATAACTCCATACTCCGGCATAAGCTGAAGAAGATTTATTAGAGTGTTGAGGTTATTGCGATAATAGAGAAGTGGTTTCTGGACACTTTCACCTACAGCTTTAGAAGCCGCAAAGTTAATTATACCCTTGATTCCGGGATTATCTTCAAAAAGTTTCCTAAGGGTTTCTAAATCAGTGCAATCTCCTTTTACGAAAACCGGTCGTTTGCCTGTAATTTTTTCTATTCCATCGATTACTTTTTCATTACTATTGGAAAGATTATCGATTATAACAACTTCATAGCCGGCATTCATCAATTCAACTGTAGTATGTGACCCGATATACCCTGTGCCACCGGTAACGAGAATTTTCTCTTTCATAATGTTTAAAATTTAGAAAAGTTTTTTAGGATAGAGACCTTCATCTACCAATTTTTTGAATTGAGCCACTGTAGCATCTCTGTCGGCAGCATATGTCACACCAAACCATTTTGACGGAGTAGGAAGAACTTTGAGTTTGATTTTTCCTTCTTCAATAAGCTCATTCACGACGGTGGGTATATAAAATTCAGCTTTCAATTCGTCATGATTTTTCTCTAGAAACTTAAGGAATGACTGTAAAGAATAATCAAAATAATCCGGGGTGAATCCCCACATATTCATAGATACGGAAGCACCTTCGGGGAACTCTTTTTCCTGATCATCCACCACATGAATCAATTTGCCATCTTTCCTTTCTATTCCATGACATTCCACAACACCTGTCAGATCACCTTCCTCGCTAACTTCACATAGTCCGCGAGATACTCCACCGTTTTCACTAAGAGTATTTTCCACATTAAATCCAATCATGCAATAGCAGTCTTTCTTACCTTCTACTGATTTCAGGAAATCTGCGAGTATCTTGAAACTTTCCGCTCCATAATAATCGTCGGCATTAATCACGGCGAAAGGCTCCTTAATCACATCTTTACCCATTAATACAGCATGGTTGGTTCCCCATGGTTTCTTTCTTTCCGGATTCGGTTTATATCCTCCGGGAATATCATTGATATCCTGGAACACTACTTCTACCGGTACATGACCTTCATATTTTGAAATAACTTTATCACGAAATTCTTGCTCAAAATCATGACGGATCACGAAAACGATTTTGCCGAAACCGGCTCTCAGAGCATCGTAGACAGAATAATCCATGATAGTCTCACCACTGGGGCCGAGACCGTCGAGTTGTTTCAAACCTCCATACCTGCTTCCCATACCGGCAGCTAAAATGAATAAAGTTGGTTTCATGGTTGTATTATTTATAAATTCAGTGTTTTAATTTTTATTTAAGAGTAGTTCAGAAAATATCCTTATAGTTTAAAGTTCCATTCTTGGAAGAACCGCGGCTTTGGGTTTTCTTATAAGTCGGGAAAATAAAAGCATAAGATCAAATAAAACTATTTTTGAATTTCCGTTTCGTTCAATATCTCTTGCGGCTCTGTTTATCTCTTCAGAAAGTTGTTCCACGTTTCCATCATGAATAAATGGAGCGAACTTTGCACTGAAATCTGTTTCTTCTGCTGTCATCAGAGTTATATTCGGAACATTGAAATTAAAAATATAATTCTCACGTATCATACGCGAACAGTAATCCAGAAACCGAAGTATCTTTTCTCGACCAAACGCTGACACCGTTTCTGAAATTTCCTTAAGATTTTTAGCTTTTAAAGCATAAGCCGATCTCATCATATCTTTGAAAATATCAGAAAACTCTAATAATTCTTCCGGGAAAGATGCAAGCTCTTCAGCTTTACGTAAACTTCCTTCAGATATACGTGCAACTTCAGATGCTTTACTGTCATCTATTCCTTTCTTAACAAGAAAATCTTTGATTTCACTTTCTGTCAGTGGAGTGAAATTAAATCGTTGAGTTCTGGAAAGAATTGTTGGTAGGATTTTGTTGTCGTTATTTGATACAAGAATAAAAATGGTATCTTCAAAAGGTTCTTCAATAACTTTCAACAATTTATTGGCAGCTTCAGGACGGAGTTTTTCCGGTTGCCAAATAATGAAGATTTTATAATTTTCCTGAAACGAAGAAAGAGATGCCCGGGTTAAAATATCCTCACTTTCCTGCACATAAATAGAGGGCTGGGAATTTCCGGCTTTTATAATTTCATTCCAAATTTCAGGAGGCATTAAACTATGTTTGTCAATCATCTCCCGCCAAAGATCCATCTGATCTTTAGATATCTGAACTCCATCTTTTTTCACAACAGGAAATATGAAATGTAAGTCAGGATTGTTATGATTCTGATGTTGAAGACATGACGGACACTTTCCACACACCTCACCCTCTATGGGATTTTTGCAATGGATATATTGAGCCAATGCTCTTGCAGCCTGCATTTTCCCGATACCCGAAATACCGGAAATTAAAATAGCATGAGGGATAGTTCCCTTATCTACAAGAGATTTCAGGGCCTTGATATTTTCCCTATTGCCGGTGAGATCCTGGAACTTCACTACTGATTAAGATGTTGCTACAAATATAAATAAAAATAAAGTTTTTTCAATAAATTAGAGGTTTCAAAATAACTCATGGAGCCGATTTTAAAGAGAATTGCCGGATTATACGGCAAGAGATATGATAATCTCAAAAATATCTGTTTTATCTTTCCTAATAAGCGTTGCGGTCTTTACTTAAGAAAATATTTTGTGGAATACGGAGTAAAAACCGAAGAACAGCCGCATATCCTCACTATTTCTGAATTTATGGGCCAGTTGGCTAGACTATCGGAGGCTTCAAAGACTGAGCAATTGTTCTTGCTCTACAATTGCTACAAATCTATAACCGGGGTTAAAAATAACGAGGATAATTTTGTAGATTTCGGTTCATTCAGGAACTGGGGAGAGACTGTAATTTCTGATTTTAATACAGTGGATATTAATCTGGTAGAACCGACTGAAATTTTTAAAAACATAAAAGACTACCGTGAAATATCTTCAAATTTTCTCACTGATGAACAGAAAGAAGTGATGAAAGAATATTTCGGATTCGATGATTGGGAAGACGGAGAGGCATTTTGGAGAACGTTTAAAACTGAAAGTAAATTAAAAAATGAATTTCTCAATCTTTGGCAAATACTGGCACCTCTTCATAAAATGTTTATACAATTACTCACAAACAAAGGACTTGGTACAGCCGGTAGCATTTATAAAAAAGCTGTTGAAAGATTAAAGGAAAAGGGCAAAGATATCTTGCCTTATAATAAAATAGTATTGATAGGTTTCAATGCTTTAAGTGAATCAGAACGAACTCTTTTTTGCTATCTAAGAGATTTAGAAAGAGGGTCTGCTGAACCCTTTACTGATTTCATCTGGGATATAGAAGGACCGGTTTTAAATGATGAAGCATTTTCAGCATCAAGATTTGTAAGATATAATATTAAACATTTTCCTGAACCTGAATGGTATAAGGAGGCATCTAAAGTCTCATTAAGAACTGATTATCCGGAAATCAGAATAATTTCCGCCCCTTCTCTTACTTCACAGGCCAAAGTGGCAGGAGAAATTTTAAAGAATTATCAGTCCACTATAGGGAAAAAAGAAATAGCCGAGGCAGATGTAGCTTTAATCCTTCCTGATGAGAATTTATTACCCAATATAATCTATTCGCTTCCGGAAGATATCGGTGATATTAATCTGACAATGGGATATAGCCTTAAAGAAACTTCTGTCGCTTCTTATATAGGATTGGTAAGGAGAGTTTTTAGCGGCATGAAAGAAAACAAATCAGGAGAAAAATTTTTCTTTGTTAAATTTATTAGACACCTGTTTTCACATCCCTATTCTTTTATTCTTTTTAATACAACAGAGATTGAGAGCCTGATTAATTACCTAAACGATTTCCATATAGTAAGAATAAAGGAAAGTGAGATAAAAGAATATATTCCTTCATTTAGCGATGTTTTTAAATTTAAAGATGAGGAAAATCCTGAGAATTCTGTTTTTATCTTACTGGAAACGCTTTTAGATAAATTGACAATTGCAATTCAAGGAAATAAAGAACTATCTGAAGAAAATAATGAATTAGAACAATTAGGGATAATTTCCAAATTTATTTCCAGAATTAAAAGTCAGGTTAAGTACTATAAAATGTCTCTTGCATCATCAGATCTATTTCAGCTTTTAGATAAAATGATTTCATTGGAAAAGATTGGATTTGAAGGGGAAAAATTATCAGGACTCCAGGTGATGGGAACACTTGAAACCAGAGGTCTGGATTTTAAACACGTCATCATACTTTCCATGAATGAGGGTGTAATGCCAAGAAAGTCGGGAAATCCGACTTTTATCCCGGAGGCCTTGAGAAAAGCTTACGGCCTTCCTCCGGCCCGCTATGCTGAAGAAATATTCGGATATTATTTTTATCGTTTATTGAGTCGGGCCGATAAGGTAACCCTGATATATGATGGAAGAACAGTATCCGGATTACGGGGAGGAGAATCTCGCTATCTTCTTCAATTACGTGAATATGCCCCTAAGAATAAACTTACAGAGGAAAGTTGGCTTTATCATCTCCAGGGAAGAGAAAATACTGATAGTTCAATTATAAAGACAGAAACAATTAAGAAGAGATTGCAGAATTTTTTAATTGAAGGGGAGGAGAGAAAGAATTTTTCTGCCTCTTCTTTGAATACTTACCGGGAATGTCAGGTTAAATTTTTTCTTCAGAATGTATTAAATCTCAGCACTGATCCTGAAAGAGGAGACTATCCTGACGCCATTACAATAGGTAATATTTTACATGATGCAATGATGCATCTTTATTTACCCACAGATCTTCATCATAAATTATTAAGGCAACCTTTTGTGATCACCAGAGAAATTCTTGATCATCTTCTTGAAAATCCAGGAATAATTTCTCAAACTGTTTTGGATTCTATAAGAAGAATATATTATAAATCTGATGAAAAAGAAAATAAACAATCTTCCGGTATTATAGATATTCTTGCAGAACAAATAAACAGGCTTATAGAGGAAATAGTGAGATATGATCTTAAACTTGCTCCCTTTAATTTATATGGATGTGAAATAACAAAATTAATGCGGGTAAGCCTTTCTTCCGGAAAGATTGTGAATTTCAGATTCGCCATCGACCGGCTGGATGAAATTTCTACTCCTAAAGGGCCAATGTTGAGGATTGTGGATTATAAGACCGGTAGCCGCAAAAGATCAGCTGAAGATTTGGAAGAGGTATTTAAAGGAGGTTATAAGAGCGAACAAATTTTCCAGTTGTTCACATATGCCTGGTTATTATCACAATTGAAAATAACGGGAAGTGAGGAAATCATTACTGAAATTTATTATGTTCCGGATCTGATAGCAGGGGAAAGAGGTTTACCGGAAATTAAAGGAGAAAAAGTTGAAGATTTCTCTAAATTTAGTGAAGAATTCAGCAGAAGATTAGAAGAAATGATAGAAGAACTTTTTGATTCTGAAATTTTCCAAGAAACCCAGGAAAAGGGAAGTTGCCTATATTGTTCTTTCAAAAGTTTTTGCGGTAAGTAATAATAAAACATAATCTGTATATAATTCACCGTTGAAAAGGATGATTTGCAGGATTTGGAGAAAATCATTAATTTTGCGGTGCTTTTTGAAAAAAGGAGAACCATTGGAGAGGTGGCGATTATCTTTTGAAGAAAAGCCTTATATCAATTATTAATTTAAACTCTCAAATTATGTATCCCTCACAGGAAGAAAAAGAAAAAATCTTTGAAACCTATGGCTCAGGAAAGACTGATACCGGAAGTCCTGAAAGTCAGATTGCGTTGTTTTCATTCCGTATCAAACACTTAACAGAGCACTTGAAGGAAAATCATAAAGATCATGCAACAGCACGTGCTCTTAGGATGCTTGTAGGTAAAAGACGTTCTCTTCTTGATTACTTGATCCGCAAGGATATCAGCAGATATCGTGCCATCATTTCCAAGAAAGAACTTGGTATACGTAAATAAGTTTTTTCTTTTAAAGAATTATCCGAGCCATTCCGTAGTTGCGGGATGGCTTTTGATATGATAAATCCCTCATATTGTAAAACTTTTGTAACTTTGCGTAAAATAAGAAGCAAATGGAGCAAATAAGGAATATAGCCATAATTGCCCACGTAGACCATGGCAAGACCACTCTGGTGGATAAAATGCTGATGGCCGGGAATCTATTCAGAGATAATCAGGCCACAGGCGAATTGATACTTGATAATAATGACCTTGAGAGAGAAAGAGGCATTACAATATTATCCAAAAATGTCTCAATAAAATATAAGGATACTAAGATAAATATAATAGATACTCCGGGCCATGCTGATTTCGGCGGTGAAGTGGAACGTGTATTAAATATGGCGGATGGTTGCCTTTTGCTTGTAGATGCTTTTGAAGGTCCCATGCCCCAAACTCGTTTTGTGCTTCAAAAAGCAATTCAGATGGGATTAAAGCCGGTGGTGGTGATAAATAAGGTAGACAAACCGAATTGCAGACCAGATGAGGTTAACGAAATGGTATTTGACCTTATGTTTAATTTGGGAGCTACAGAAGAACAATTAGATTTCCCTACAATTTATGGTTCTGCAAAACAGAACTGGATGAGTAAAGACTGGAAAGAACGAAAGGAGAATATCGCTCCGGTGCTTGATGCAATTCTTGAATATATCCCTGCTCCTGAGGTATTGGAAGGGGATCCGCAGATGCTCATCACTTCTTTAGATTTCAGCAATTATGTAGGACGAATTGCTATTGGTAGAGTTCACAGAGGGATTCTGAAGGAAGGAATGGAAGTGGCCTTATGTAAGAAAGACGGAACTGTGACCCGACAAAAGATAAAGGAACTCCATGTGTTTGAAGGAATGGGGCGTAAGAAGGTTAAAGAAGTGGGAAGCGGCGATATCTGTGCAATAGTTGGGCTTGAAGATTTTGAGATAGGTGATACTGTCTCTGATCTTAATAACCCGGAGGCTTTGCCCAGGATAGCTATTGATGAACCAACCATGTCGATGACCTTTACTATAAACGACTCTCCATTTTTCGGTAAGGATGGAAAATATGTTACATCGCGTCATATAGGCGACCGGTTGGAAAGAGAACTTGACAGAAACCTTGCCTTGAGGGTGGAAAAAGGTGAAACTGAAGATAAATGGACAGTTTACGGTAGAGGAGTGCTTCATTTATCGATTCTTATAGAAACCATGAGAAGGGAAGGTTATGAACTGCAGGTAGGCCAACCCCAGGTTATTATTAAAGAATTAGACGGAGTGAAATGTGAGCCTATAGAAACACTCACTATCAATGTGCCTGAAGAGTATAGCTCAAAGGTAGTGGATATGGTGACACGTAGAAAAGGAGAGATTGTGAGCATGGATACCCGTAACGATCGGATAGATATAGAATTTCATATTCCATCAAGAGGCATCATCGGCTTGCGAAACAATATTCTTACGGCTACAGCGGGTGAAGCAATAATGGCACATAGATTTTTGGAATATCAGCCTTGGAAAGGTGAAATAGAAAGAAGAACCAATGGTTCTCTAATAGCCTTGGAGGCCGGTACAGCCTATGCCTATGCAATTGATAAACTTCAAGATAGAGGTAGATTTTTTATTTTCCCTCAGGAAGAAGTTTATGCAGGCCAGGTAGTCGGGGAAAATGCTAAGGAAGGGGATATTGTGGTTAATGTAACCAAATCCAAGAAACTTACAAATATGCGTGCTTCCGGAGCCGATGATAAGGCTAGGATTGTGCCACCGGTAGTTTTTTCTTTAGAGGAAGCCCTTGAATATATTAAGGAAGATGAATATGTAGAGGTAACTCCTTCTCATATTAGACTTCGGAAAATCATTCTCGATGAAAACGAGAGAAAACGCGCCAATAAAAACTGAAAATGGCAAAACCTCATCCCCTCACATTAAATTTTAAAGGATATCTGATGAATTTAGATATCCCAAAGGTGATGGGTATTTTAAATGTCACACCTGATTCTTTTTATAGTCTTAGCAGAGTGGAAACAGCTAAGACCATTGAGGACAAGGTGAAAAGAATGATTGACGAGGGAGTTGATATTATCGATGTAGGAGGATGTTCAACACGACCCGGTTTTGTGGAACCTTCTGAGGAAGAGGAAATAGATAGGGTAAAACGTGGATGTGAGATAGTAAGGACTATTTCTGAAGATGTGCCTTTAAGTGTAGACACTTTTAGAGCCAATGTTGCATCCAAAGTTATAGATGAATTTTCGGCTGATATTATAAACGACATCAGTGGAGGAGAGGATCCTGAAATGTGGGATTTGATTGCCGAAAAAAATGTGGCCTATGTCCTCACTCACAATAAATTTGAGAAAGAAGAAAATAAACTGGGAGAGGTTACAGCTGATGTAATAAGAGAAATTTCTTATAAACTGAATGAAATATATAGGAAGGGAGTTAAAGATGTAATAATAGATCCCGGCTTCGGTTTTGGTAAAACCACAGAAGAAAATTTTTGCATATTATCGGAACTGGAAAATTTCTCTTATATTGGCAGACCATTATTAATAGGTATTTCCCGGAAGTCTATGATAACAAAAACTTTAGGGATAAATGCAGAGGAGTCATTGATTGGGACCGTTGCCTTGGAGACGGTAGCTTTGATAAAAGGTGCAGATATTTTAAGGGTACATGATGTAAAGGAGACCAAAGAGATAGTGAAATTATATTCCCGTTTAAAAGACCAGGTATGATTAGTTTCGGCTTAAAAGACGTAATCGACATACTGATTATTGCAGTGATGCTTTTCTATATCTATAAGATGATGAAAAGTAGCGGCACTTTAAGTCTTTTTTATGGAGTATTGATCTTCTTTGTATTGTGGGTATTGGCCGCTGAGATTTTTGATATGCGTCTCACAGGCTCAATTCTTGACAAGTTCATGGGCATCGGCCTGATTGTTCTTGTCGTACTCTTTCAGGATCAGATAAAACGATTCCTGATAGATATTGGAAGTCATGGCAGGATGAAATATTTCAGAAGACTCTTTCGACACGATGAAAGAGCAGAGAGCCGCAGACAGGATATTATGGCAGTAGTTTATTCTTGCATGAGTATGAGCAAGACTAAGACAGGAGCATTGATTGTTTTTCAGCGTAAGGTGCCATTAACTAATTATGAAGACACCGGTGATTTAATAGATGCAGATATCAATGTTAGGCTAATTGAAAATATATTTTTCAAGAATTCTCCTTTGCATGATGGTGCAATGATTATTGCAGATAATAAAATAAAATCTGTAGGTTGTATTTTGCCCGTGAGTCATGATATGGATATTCCCAAAACATTAGGTTTACGACACAGGGCCGCTTTAGGAATGAGTCAGGCTACAGATGCAGTTTGTATAGTTGTAAGTGAGGAAACGGGAAATATCAGTGTGGCAATGGAGGGTAAATTCCGCATTAAACTTTCAGCTCCGGAATTAGAGCATACATTATCTGAAGCCCTCCATGATATTGATTAAGGAACTTATTTATGTTTAAAATGGTTTGCGGTATTTATCTGCTCCTTTATCTCCACAAACTTCTTCCATTATAGAAAGATAAGAAGCGAAACGTGAGGGAGAAATTTCACCGTTTTCTACAGCTTCTTCTATGGCACATCCGGGCTCGCCGAGATGCCTGCAGTCACCATATTTACATTCTTTTGATTTTTTGAATATTTCAGGGAAATAATGACCGACTTCAGATGGCTGATATTCTATCATTCCAAAACCTTTTACTCCGGGAATGTCTATGATATCGCCCCCCTGGGGAAGTGGGATCATTTCTGAAAAGGTAGTGGTGTGTGTTCCTGTGTGATGTGAATCAGACACATCTCCCGTGCGTAATTTAATCCCCGGAACTAAAGCATTAATTAAAGATGATTTTCCTACACCGCTATTTCCTGCTAAAAGGCTTATTTTATCTTTGGTTATAGAATTTAATTGTTGAATTCCTGTGTTATCTATTGCAGACGTGAATAAAACCGAATATCCGATATTTTCATAAATTTTTTTCAAATCGTTGGCATAATCATAAATTTCTTTGGTCCATAAGTCTGCTTTATTCAATACTAAAATAGCGGGTATAGAATAAGCTTCCGATGTGGATAAAAAACGGTCGATAAAGGTGGTTGGAGTTTCAGGATTGAAAATTGAGGCAACTAAAATAGCTTGGTCAATATTTGCTGCCAGGATATGGCTCTCTTTAGAAAGGTTAGATGCCCTGCGGATTATGTAATTTTTACGGGGAATTATAGACTTGATATAATAAGCATCATCAGTTGCTTTTACAATCTGCACCAAATCACCTACCGCCACGGGATTAGTGGTGCGTATACCCTTGATTCTGAAATTCCCTTTTATTTTACATGGGTATTCAACTCCATCTTCAGATTTCACTACATATGCACTTCCGGTATTACGTACCACGCGTCCTTGTATGGGATCATTCTGGGTTAAAGAAACAGATTTAGCCATAAGACAAAATTACATGAAAAAAATTAAAAGGAAATGTTGAGAAAGATAAAAAAGAGCTCAAGATATTATAACAAGGGATAAAGGATAAAAAATAATAGAAAATATTTGCATGAATAAATAAAACTATCTAACTTTGCACCGCGAATAAGGAGAGTAAGGCAGAGAACTGATAAAATAGCTCCTTTTTTTCAGCAGAAAAAATGCTTCAGTAGCTCAGTTGGTTAGAGCACCTGACTGTTAATCAGGGGGTCGTTGGTTCAAGCCCATCCTGAAGCGC
>JAFLTS010000030.1 GCA_022509185.1 Muribaculaceae bacterium
TCACACTGGAGACGTGAGGTATTGCCAAAATCTAACATTGATTTGATGCTTGCCGGTCATACCCATGCAATGCAATTTAAAATTGGCAACTGGTCTCCTTCAAAATATTCTTATCCGGAATGGGGAGGTCTTTATTCAGAAGGCCCTCAACAATTATATGTCAGTACAGGAATTGGAGAGAATGTAGCCTTTCGATTCGGTGCCTTTCCCCAAATAATATTAATTGAATTGAAGAGAGACTGAGAATACGAATTATTTCAAACTTTACCTAATTCATTATTCCACATCTATTTATATTTTGGGTGCTCTAACTTATAAAAATAATAAGTTTTTCTATTTTCATGTTTCAATAAAATAACTGAATTTTGGAGGGAATTTAACCTAAGGATACCTAAGCTATGAAAAAATTATTAAATGTTATTTTACCCATTTTTGCCTTCATTAATTTGGCGAATGCACAGACTTTGGAGAAGATGAACTGGTTTAATGAACCGGAGAAATGGAAAATCGATAATGGAACCCTTACAATGGATGTAACTCCAAAGAGTGACTATTGGAGAATTTCTCATTATGGATTTACGGTTGATGATGCTCCTTTCTATTATGCAGAATATGGCGGTGAATTTGAAGCCAAGGTCAAGATTATTGGAGACTACAAGGTAAGGTTCGATCAGGCCGGAATGATGATAAGGATAGATCATGAAAACTATATCAAGACCGGCATAGAGTTTGTTGAGGGTAAATACAATCTGAGTACTGTGGTCACTCATCATACTTCAGATTGGAGTGTGATAACATTAGACCAACCAGTTAAGGAACTTTGGATAAAGGCTGTGAGAAGACTTGATGCAATTGAAATATTTTATTCTTTTGATGACAAGGAATACAAAATGATGAGGAATGCCTGGATGGAACAAAACAGACCGGTAAAGATAGGAATGTTTGCAGCCTGTCCTGACGGTGAGGGATTCAAGGTCACTTTCTCAGATTTTAAAGTAACTCATCTTCCTGATAAGATCAGAACAGAATGGTTAGAGAAAAATAACTAATAAATTTATAAACTTATAAACTCATAAAAAACAATCAGTATGTCCGAATGGGATAAAATGCAGGCTCATCAAATATATGATGATTTTGATGCTGATTTATTTGACCGAAGAGTCAAGGCAAAGAAACTTTTCAAGGAGTTTAATCAAACAACTGACGATGAAGCTGAAAAACGTCAGGAAATCATGAAGAAACTCTTTAAAAAGGTTGGCGAAAGAGTTTATCTGGAACCGAACTTTACATGTGAATTCGGTAAAAACATTACTCTTGGCAATGATTTGTATATAAATTTCGGTTGCACTATACTTGACTGCGGACAAATCACCATAGGCAACAATACCCTTATCGGACCAAATGTGAGTATGTACTCGGCTAATCATTCATTAGATGCAGAAGAGCGGATAAACGGTGCTTTAATACCTAAACCAATCACTATAGGTAACAGAGTTTGGATTGGTGGAGGCACAACGATATTAGGTGGCGTAACAATCGGTGATGACACTGTAATCGGTTCAGGAAGTATTGTAACAAAGGATATACCGGCGGGAGTCGTGGCAGCCGGGAATCCATGTAAAGTGATAAGAAAGATTACTGAGAAAGATAAAGTAGGATTTACAAAGAAAAAATAATAGTTTATTTTTTCCAAAATAGAGCTCAAAAATATAGTACATGTGGTGTGGGTATAACCGATACCACATGTTGCATATAAAATTGTAGTGTAAAAAAAATTTTTTTATATTCGCACTAACAATATTGTTAATCAATTTTGTTGTAAGGGAAAGATATGGATAAAAATCAAAACTCTGAGACTCAAAACACTGAACAAAAGATAATTGAAGCTGCCGAACAGGAGTTCTTGATAAAAGGATTTGATGGAGCCAGAACTACTTCCATTGCAGCCAAAGCAGGAGTGACGCACGCCATGTTTCATTATTATTTCAGGACTAAGGAAAAGATCTTTGAAAAAATTATATCTCAAAAACTGGCAATCCTTACCCGACTAATAATGGATTCTATCTCAATAGAAAACCTGAACCTTGAGGAAAAACTGAAAAGGATAATTGACAGTCATATTGATTTTGTTTCTGAAAATCCTGAATTACCCGGTTTTTTAGTCAGAGAAATTTTTAATAACCCGCAACGTTTCGAGATATTGAAATCACGGTTTGAAAATTTCGCTCCTATATTAATTAATAATCTTCAAAAAGAAATGGATAAAGGTCATAAGGAAGGGAAATATAAAAATACAGATGCAAGGATGCTGCTTATAGATATAATATCCCTTAATATATTTCCTTATATGGCTGCTCCCTTGATAAATGCAATTCTGACAGGGTATATGAATGATAATGAAGGATTTAAAGAATTACGGAAAAAAGAAAACTTTGAAACTATAATGAGAAAAATTAAGGTATAAGATGAAAAAAGTTTTCTTCACATTAATAATATTTTTGCTGACTTTTCCCCAAATTAAGGCTCAATTGACATTGGAATATTGTCAGGATATGGCAAGGGAAAATTATCCTGCCATAAAGAAATATGGTCTTTTAGAAAAATCCTTGGAGATAGATCTGAGTGACATAAATAAATCATGGTTGCCCTCGATCTCTATATATGGCCAGGGTACTGTTCAGAATATCACTCCAAGTTTCCCCAATGCTTTGGAAGAGGTCTTGTCTCAAATGGGACAAAAAATCAAAGGTCTTGGCAAACTACAATATAAAGTCGGAGTTGACCTATCACAACCTATATGGGACGGAGGAGCGTCGAAAGCAAAGAGAGATTTGGCAAGGTCACAAGATGAAATGCAGAAAGCAAGTCTTGAGGTGGAATTATATGCGCTTCGTCAAAAAGTGGAAAATATCTTTTTTGCTATTTTACTTACAAATGAACAGATAAATCAAAGCCGCCAGACTCTTGAATTACTCATGGCCAATTTATCATTACTTGAGTCCATGTATAAAAACGGGACGGCTATGAGGAGCGACATAGATATGGTAAAGGCACAAGCATTGACTTTAAAACAAACCATCACTCAGGCTGAAACCGGTGAAGCATCATACAGAAAATTATTAGGTATCTATATTGGAGAAGATGTTTCAAATGAAACACTTATAACCCCGAAGGCTTCAATGCCAAACTCTCTGAGTTCCGAAAGGCCCGAACTTCAATTGTTTGAATCCAGACTTCTAACCTCCGAATCCTCAAGAAATCTTATTAACGCTTCATTAATGCCTAAGATTGGTTTATTCGCTCAAGCCTATTATGGATATCCCGGATTCGATTATTTCAAAAGTATGATGACAAGGGATTTGTCCTTCAATATTTTGGCTGGTGTCAAGGCTTCTTGGAATATAGATTCTTTTTATACCAAAAAGAACAGTCTAAACAAAATAGACTTGGATTTGAACAATATAGAAATTGAAAGAGAAATATTTCTTTTCAATTCCAATCTTCAGACTGAAAAAGATCTAGAAGCAATAGAGGGTCTGAAAAAAGTTATGGAAGATGATGAAGTAATTATAGAATTAAGACAAAACGTAAGAAAAGCGGCGGAATCACAATTGAGAAACGGAATAATTGACGCTACTGCATTGCTCTCTAAAATCACTGATGAAAACATTGCCCGTCTTACAGCAAAACTTCATGAGATTCAATATATCCAACAGATTTACAATCTTAAGAACACTCTAAACCAATGAAAAAGATAATATATTTTATCCCGATTCTCCTAACTTTATTTTCCTGTCATAAAAATGAAAACTATGATGCCACGGGTATCTTTGAGGCAACCACTGTAACGGTTTCAGCAGAAACAGCCGGGAAAATTGAATCAATGCCGTTGATTGAAGGAGACGCTGTTACAAAAGGCGAATTGATAGCTCATGTTGATACGACCATGTTTTCAATCCAGTTAAAACAACTCTTGAGTCAACGAAAATCAACCGAGAGCAGTTCACCGGATATTTCTGCGCAAGCTGCAGCATTGAGGTCTCAGATTGCACATCAGGAGCAAGAGTGTGCAAGATACGAGAGGTTGCTTGAAGACGGAGCAACCACCCAAAAGACATATGATGATGCAACAGCTTCCCTGAAAACTCTGCGAGGTCAGCTTGAGGCGTTATTATCGTCTCTTAATAAAAGCAAGACATCCATCAACGATAATTCGGAGGCAATATATTTCCAGATTGAACAAATAAGGGAACAGATAGAGAAATGCATAATAAAATCTCCTTTGTCCGGAACCATATTGATAAAATATGCAGAACCCGGAGAATATACCACGCCGGGAAAACCGCTTTATAAAATAGCCGACATGGAGAATATCTATCTCCGTAGTTATTTCACCTGTGACCAATTATCTAATCTGAAGCTGGGTCAAGAGGTCACAGTTATAGCTGATTTCGGAGGCGACGAGCAGTTTGAGTATCCCGGTACAATCACATGGATTTCAGATGAAAGTGAATTCACACCCAAGTCTATACAAACCAAGGATTCCAGAGCCAATCTGGTTTATGCCGTTAAGATTGCCGTAAAGAATGACGGAAGATTAAAATTAGGACAATACGGAGAAGTCCGCTTATGAATGAAGGGATAGTCATATCGGATATAACCAAAAGCTACGGAAAGACAAAGGCTCTTGACGGAGTGTGTTTTTCTGTTGAGGAGGGTGAACTGTTCGGTCTTATCGGTCCTGACGGAGCGGGTAAATCAACCCTGTTTAAGATTCTTGCCACACTTCTTCTCCCTGATTCAGGGTATGCCTCTATGACAGGTTTAGACGTAGTTAAGGACTATAGAAAGCTCCGCACTGAAATTGGATATATGCCGGAAAAATTTTCTCTTTATCAGGATCTGACAGTCAAAGAGAATCTTGAATTTTTTGCTTCTTTGTTTGGAGTAAGTGTGAAGACAAATTTTGATCTTATAGCTCCGATATATAAGCAGCTTGAACAGTTTCCGAACAGATTGGCAGGAAACCTTTCCGGAGGAATGAAACAGAAACTGGCACTGAGTTGTGCTTTGATTCATAGACCGAAAGTATTGTTGCTTGATGAACCCACTACCGGTGTTGATGCAGTTTCAAGAAGTGAATTCTGGGATATGCTTTCCAATCTAAGGAAACATGGAATCACTATTCTCGTTTCTACTTCATATATGGATGAAGCGAAATTATGTGAAAGAATCGCCATGATAAACAACGGTCATATATTGGCTGTCAATTCACCTGAGAAATTAGCTGACTCTATAGAAGAGACCCTATATAATGCTTCAGCGAATGACATGTTCCGGCTACTGACAGAATTAAGGAAAACTCAAGGAGTTAAGGAATGTTACACATTCGGAGCCACTTTACACATTGTAGCTGAAAAGGATTTTTCTTCGGAATCAACTATTCAATTACTTCAAAAGAAGGGATTAAAGGATGTAAAGATTTATCCGGCATATGCCACTATAGAGGATCTTTTCATAAAACTGATGCAGAATGACAGGCAGTGAAGTAGTGATATCCGTAAAAGATCTTACAAAGAAATTTGGCAACTTCACCGCTGTCGACCATATATCCTTTGATGTCAGGAAGGGAGAGATTTTCGGTTTCTTGGGAGCCAACGGTGCCGGGAAAACAACTGCCATGAGAATGTTATGCGGTCTCAGTTTTCCTACTTCCGGAGATGGAAAAGTTGACGGATACGATATAATCACCCAGTCGGAGGATGTGAAGAAACATATCGGATATATGAGTCAGAAATTTTCACTCTACGAGAATCTGACAGTCGCTGAAAATATCCGTCTCTTTTGCACTATCTATGGAATGTCTAATAAGGAAATTAAGGAACAATCCACAAGGCTTTATTCATATCTTGATATGGAGGGGACAGAGAAAAAACTTGTAAAGGATATACCTATAGGATGGAAACAGAAACTGGCTTTTTCGGTTGCCACAATGCATAATCCGGCAGTAGTTTTTCTTGATGAACCCACTGGTGGAGTTGATCCTATAACAAGAAGAAAATTCTGGGAACTTATATATGAGGTATCCTCCAAAGGAATGACCGTATTTGTAACGACCCATTATCTTGATGAGGCGGAATATTGCGACAGGATATCAATCATGGTAGATGGAAAGATCGCTGCCCTTAATTCACCGGAAGGCTTGAAACAGGAATTCCATTCTGAAAATATGGATGAGGTTTTCCGTAAAGTTGCATCACAGGCTAAGAGAACGGACTAGAATGGCGATAATACAATCTTTAATAAAGAAAGAGACACTTCATGTGTTACGTGACACCAGAACAGTTGTCATAACTCTTGTCATGCCTTTGGCACTCCTTCTTCTATTCGGATTTGCCATATCCACTGAAGTGAATAAAGTGAAAGTGGTTGCTGTAACAGAAAATTTTACGGAAGAGGTTAGAAATATTCTTCAAGAATTTCAGATAAATGAATATTTTGATTTCGAGGGTATTGTTGGTTCTTATGAGGTCGAAGAGATGTTGAGAGCCGGCAAGACTGATGCTGCCGTTTATTTGAAAACTGACAAGGGGAATCTGACCTCACAGATTATTGTAGATGCTTCCAACACCACGACTGCTCAGACAGCCACAGTTTACATACGGAATGTATTGAACCGACAACAGGTTTCTTCTAATGTCTTGATCAGAACATTATATAATCCTCAATTAAAGAGTTCCTACAATTTTGTACCGGGTATTCTTGGTATGATTTTTATACTGATCTGTGCCATAATGACTTCTGTATCCATTGTAGGGGAAAAGGAGAACGGTACAATGAGCTTGTTAATGGTTTCTCCTATAAAGCCAAGGACAATCATATTAGGGAAATTGGTACCATACTTTCTTCTTTCCTGTATTATTCTTGCTATCATGCTGGCTATTTCTTATACTGTATTAGGAATTCCATTTTCAAGCAGTGTATTGAATGTTATATGGGTTTCATTGCTTTATGTGGTATTGTCACTTTCTATAGGTCTTCTAGTTTCAACAATAGTGAACACACAGCTGACTGCTTTGAT
>JAFLTS010000031.1 GCA_022509185.1 Muribaculaceae bacterium
AAATACGAAGTTTTTCCTCATCGGATTCAGTAACTTAATTCTGTTTTGTTATACAACTTAATCTTACTTCCTTCTTTAAGTATTTGATAACGTCTGTTTCAAGGTTTGCCACGAATAGAAGGAGAACCCTCAACTTGGTTAGTGAAGTAAAATAATTTGTCATTCAGTTAATGCTGGGTAATACATTCTAATGGATATTAAGTATTAACTTTATATACCTTGGAAGTTTCCTAAAGTACTTTAACCTAGTTGGAATGACATCAATTACCGTTTTAAAAGCCTTTTTTATTTCATATAATTTTACTACTTCTCAATTCCCCGAAGAAGCTTTAAAATTGGACATAAAAAAGGTGTGAGGAATGTATCTCGTTTTATCTCATTATCAGGTCCTGGCGTACCTATTCCACAGATAAAACAATAGCCCCACATCGATTGCTATAACAACTGCCTGTCATGACAACTTGAAAGCATCCGTTGTAGATGCTATTGCCAATCTTACCTTCATTGCAATTCAAACCGCCAAGTTCGATAATGGAAGATAAAATTTCAATAACACCTTTTATTAAAAAGATTGTCTTTCACTCTCTCTTGAGATCTGGACAATGCAAATTTAATAAAAAATGTTATGTATGAGGCTATTGTAATAAAATATTATAATTGTCTATAGTTGCCGGAGGAATATTTACTTTGAAGAGATAAAAGAAGAGAGATACTCAGCCAATAAAAACTAGGAGATCAATTTCAAGAAAGACAGTGTGTTAATGAGGGTGATCTTTAGTAATATAAAGCGGATTTAAATAAAAGGTGAGTATTTTGAAAATAACCACCTGGTTTTGCAGAAAATTATTGAGAGATAAATAGGATTGGGCCAGTGACCCTTAATTAGGAATCCAATAATGCCTTTACTTCTTGTTTTAATAGGTCTAGGTCATTAATTACTATTCCCCAAATTATTTCAGGGCTAAGAGTATCGTAAGCGTGAATTACATAATTCCTAGTATTTACTATATTTTTTGAATTGGAAATTGAAATATTGGGATCAATCTTAAGGATCCGGTTCATAGCCTCACCAATAATTTCAATTTTCCGTTCAATGGCACTTCGGAACATGGAATCGCTCAAAAACACCTTATATTGTTTTGGACGCTGTGAGACATAAATCTCTATTTCCTCTATTGCAAATTGAATATCCACTAAATATTTCTTTATCCTTTCATCCATAAATTGGTTGTTTTGTAGATTCTACTTCTGAAATAAAAAATGGATTCCGCAATGTTTTTTCATCCACTAAATCCACATCTCTGTCAAAAAGCAATTTCAGTTCATCTAATAACGCAAAGTAAAGGTCTGCATAATTATTATAATCCACTTCAGATTCAAATCTGAATAAGAAATCTATATCGCTGTCTTCATTGAATCTGTCTGTGAGTATAGAACCAAACACAGAAAGAGTCTTCACCTTATATTTACGGCAAAGTTCATATATCTTCTCCAAATTCAGTTCTATCAGTTTCATAAGATTTTCTCTTAAAGTCAATGTAATCAAATTAAAATAAATATATTATTTCCCTATTGGTTTATGAATAGATTCTACCCTGCTTATATCAATGGGAACCTCCATTTTGTCTTCCTAAGTCTCTTTCATAGCTTGCAAAGTAACTTTATTTGTTCATGATATAACCCCAATAAAAGACCTTCAACATAATTATTAAGGCTTCTTCTATCCATAGCCACCAATTCTTTCAGTTTTTCTAAAAGATAAAAGAAATGTAGAAAGCTTTCTTTTCTAAAGCTCTATCCATTATGATATCATTAAGATTGTAAAGATAAACAATTTTGGCTCTTAAATGAAAAGCCACATGGTTTTATATGCATCTCCCTTCTTTCCGAAAGAGAAAAAATGATTGAAGTCTTACGAATATTATCGTTCAAATACTTCGATTTGACAATTAATTGTTTACCAACATAAGAGTTTTACCCGGTATCGGTATGTAATTTATACAAGACATGGAAATTAGATACCTTTGAATTCATTAAGGAAAGACTTCCATAGTCATTAGGAGAAAGGTGAAGGATAATCATTTGATATTGAATTGCAAGAATTTCATTAATTTTAATGGCTGAAAAAATAATTATTATACCTGAAGAACTCAAAAAGAAAATTTCTCAGGGAGAAGAAACTACAATTGAATTCAATATTCACAAGAAGGTTAAGTATGTATTAGAGGGTCGATTGATATCTTTAAAATGATATATAATTAAAAATCAGTATAAGACTTGGAAATATTTTTATTTTATACATTTCAAAGAAATAAACATTTCGATAAATTCAGACCAATAATCTTTCTTTATAAATAATTTGTTCCTAAGAGCCCATGAAGAAATTTTATAGTTTCTTTTTGTCTTTTGTAATAATCCTGACAATTGCACTCTTATCATTGACACTTATCAATGCGATTCCGAATTCTTGGATAAGGGAAAACATCAATGAATCAGCAAAAGAATTGTCAAACGAGGGTCTATATCCCCAATTTGGAACTCAATTTTTACAACTGGATAATTTCACGGACGCCCTGATGCTCACCATTGCCTACACATCAGATGGAACATCTCCTTTCATACAGGCAATGAAAATCCCTTATGCACATATAGAAGATAAGGATAATATTGAAACACTGCAGATAGTGTCTACTTCACATTCTATCCCTACCACCGAGCCATCACAGTTGGAATATGAATATTACGGCAGATATTGGAACGGCTATTTACTTACACTTAAACCTCTCCTTATTTTTTTCAATTACAATCAAATCCGTTTAATTAACTGCTTTTTTGTCTCTTTATTAATCATCCTTGCCTCAGTGGGAATATATAAAAAATTACCCTCAATATATTTTTGGCTTTATCTTCTTACGTTGGCGATTTTTTATTTGCCGATAGGTATGTTTTCTTTGCAATTTTCTTCTTGTTTCATTATTGCCAACCTTTCGGTTATAATCATAACATGGGCGGATAAAATATGGATTGAAAAATATTCTGTCTTATTTTTTTTCATCATCGGCATACTCACAGCCTTTTTTGATTTCCTTACTTTCCCCTTAGTCACCTTATGTCTTCCTTTAATTATTTATGGAGGATTAAAGAGGAACCTCTCTTTAAAAAATTTGTTTATATTATCAGCAGCTTGGGGCATTGGATATGCTCTCTTTTGGAGTTCCAAGTGGCTTGTTGCAATTTCCTTCTGTGATTTTAATTTTAAGGATGACGTGGCCGGAAGTATATCTCAACGCACTACCGGAGAACTTCCACAATTAATGATAACCTATTTTGGATCGTCACAAAAATTTCTTATTTTGGCTTCAATAGTGTCTATAGGAGTGATATCTGTTTGTATTTTGTTATCTACAATTTTAATAAGAAAATATGGTAAATTTGATTTTATAAATTCAAAATTGTATCTTGCTTTAATTGCTTTATATCCTTGGGTGTGGTTTTTGCTTTTAATTAATCACAGCATCGTGCATCTCTGGTTTACTTATAGAGCATGGGCTTCCACATTTTTCTGTATTTGTTTGTTAACCCATTTTATCTTTAGCCAAAATGTCAAGAATAGCCGTTATGATACCTTGCTACAATGAAGAAAAATCTGTGGGCCAGGTTGTTAGGGATTTTAGCAAAAAATTACCAAATGCAGAAATTTATGTATTTGATAATAATTCCACTGATAAGACATCTGAAAAAGCCAGGGAATCAGGAGCCACGGTCATTAATGTTGCCAGTAAGGGAAAAGGTAATGTAGTGAGGGCGATGTTTCGAAAAATCGAAGCTGACGTTTATGTAATGGTTGACGGGGATGACACTTATCCACCAGACAAAATAGAGGATATGATCCGGCCGGTGATAGATGGAGAGGCTGATATGGTGGTAGGTGACAGATTGTCTTCCACCTATTTCGCCGAGAACAAGAGAAGATTCCACAATGGTGGAAATATTATGATGCGTAAGTTTATTAATTCTCTGTTCAAGTCAAACCTTCATGACATTTTGTCGGGTTATAGGGTCTTTAGTCACGATTTTGTCAAAAGTATTGATTTGAAATCTTCGGCTTTTGAAGTTGAAACTGAACTCACGGCTTTTGCACTTATTCATAACTTCCCGATAAAAGAAATCGTGGTACCCTATAAAGACAGAGATCCAGACAATCCGTCAAAACTGAACACAATAAAAGATGGAACAAAGATTATTAAAACGTATCTCAGGATTATCAGAGATTATAAGCCAAGCCTTTTCTTTTCTGCAATTGCGGGGATCATTGCCCTATCGGCAATAATCCTTTTAGTACCGGTATTCAATGCTTATTTTCAAACCGGCTTTGTGGATAGATTCCCGACTTTAATTTTCGGTTGTTTTTTATTAATAGCTGCTCTTCTACTTTTCTGTTCAGGTATTATACTACAAGTAATCAATAACATTCTTCCTCGTAAAAGGTAAATTAGCACCTGTTATACAATTAAACCCAGTAGATTCAACACACTCTGTAATCTTAATGAATTAGACTGGAGCGATAACAGAACTTGAACCCACGACTCTCAGCTTGGGAAGCTGATGCTCCTTCGTCTTTTAAAAGCTGTCGCTTTTAAAAGCAACCAACTGAGCTACTATCCCTTATTAAGTCCTAAATTTAATTATCAGATAAAATTCTGATTCTTTGGTTGACACCTCAGTTTACTCTAACTGTAATTATTAATAAATATTATG
>JAFLTS010000032.1 GCA_022509185.1 Muribaculaceae bacterium
TGCCATCAAGTCGTTCAGTATATCATAGAATGTGGTGAAGAGCATATCCCTGTCTTCCTCAGGTACCAATCGTTCGTCCACATCCTCGTTCTTCACCTTGAATGAAAGCTGAATCTCGTCGATGAACACATAGAACTGTTTGCCGGTATCCTGCGTCCGGTGGAGTATATAGTCATACAATTCGTTGGGATTACGGTACTTGATATGTGCCTTCCGGTCCAGGGCAATCTCCACGAAACAATCCTCCTTGACTCCCTCTTCCTTAAGGTAATCTTTATACAGGGATGACAGGAGAAAGGATTTCCCGCATCGCCTGATGCCCGTGATGATCTTTACTTTTCCGTTCCACCGCTTACTCAGCAATTCCTTCACATACTGGTCTCTCTTGATAACCATCGTCTTTTCTTTTTTTCACTGCAAACATAATCGTATTATTCGACCGTTTTTGCAGTACAAAGATAGCCGGTTTTCTTGAAATGGAAAAATTTTTAGGGAATAATATATCTGTTGGCTGTATTATATGTTTATCTATTACCTAATAGCGTTTTACGAATAGGAAGTCCGGACTTTCCCTATCTGATTAAAAATCAAGCTATTATTGTTTTTACAGCCAACATGTATATCGTTGCCTTAATCTTTATAAATATTTTAGGGGTAATCATGCGGATAATCAGTAAAATCTTTGAAATAATCTGAATGCACCAATAAATCTCCATAGTGGATATAAGAAATTGCTTATATTTACAAAATAAATAAATTAATATCAATATGAAAGGGCTTTCGAAATCGCGTTATACATCGTTTTGCCAATGTCCGAAGATGCTTTGGCTTAAAACATATCGTCCGGAACTTATTCCTGAAGACCCGTCGTTACAGGCCAGATTTGAAAAGGGGAATGAGGTAGGTGAACTCGCTAAAACACTTTTCGGCGGCTTTGTGGATGTTACCACAAAACTCGGGGACGGCAGCCTTGACCTCGGAACGATGATTGATAACACTCGCGAGGCAATTGCCAAAGGCACGGATGTAATTTGCGAGGCTGCATTCTCGTACGACGGCAATTACTGTGCGGTGGATATCCTCCGTCGGAAGGGCGACGGCTTGGCCATCTATGAGGTTAAAAGCAGCACATATTCGACAGAAGAAAAAGATACTGCCAACCGACTTACCAAATATGCGTGGGACATCGCCTATCAGAAGTGGGTGCTTGAACATTGTGGGTTAAAGGTTACGGGCACGTACTTGGTTCGGCTGAATTCCAATTATGTCCGTCACGGCGACCTTGATGTCAACGAAATTTTCCACATCAAGGATATGAAGGAGACGGTCGATAACGAATATCTCAAGGTAGAGCAGAGGGTAAAAGCGGCCAGAGAAGTGCTTGAAGGTGATGAGCCGCAAAGGGACATATATAAACATTGCCGCAATCCCTACGAATGCGGATTCTTTGACTATTGCGTTGGCGGACTGCCTGAACCGAATGTGTTCGACCTCTATCGCATGACGTTTGAAAAGAAATGCCAACTGTTCCGTGAAGGAAAGCTGTCGTTCGAAGACTTAAAAGATGAAAAACTCAACGAAGTGCAGCGCATGCAAGTTGAGTCATTCCTTAAAGGAAAAGAATATGTCGATTCGGTAGCTATAAAAGGCTATCTTGAGCAACTGAGCTATCCGCTTTATTTTCTGGATTTTGAGACAATGCAACCTATATTGCCTGTATTTGACGGCACACGACCCTATCAGCAGATACTCTTCCAATATTCTCTGCATTGGGTTGAGAGTATAGACGGAGAGTTGCATCATACGGCATACCTTGGTGATTCGGTCACGGACCCTCGCCGGGCACTTGCCGAACAACTTTGCCGCGATATTCCCCGCGAAGCCTGTGTAACGGCTTACAACAAAGCATTTGAGTGCGCACGCCTCAACGAACTTGCCGAAGCATATCCCGACCTTGCCGACCATTTGCTCAGCATAAGCAGGAATATGGTTGATTTGATAGATCCGTTCCGTGGCAAAATGCTTTACCGACCCGCAATGAACGGCTCGTTCAGCATTAAGAAAGTTTTGCCGGCGCTCTTTCCCGACGATCCGGAAATGGATTATGCCAATCTCGAAGGCACGGTCCATAACGGAGGAGACGCCATGAACATTTATCCGGAGATTGCCAATATGACTCCCGAAGACGCTGCTGCTGCACGAGACTCCCTGCTCAAGTACTGCCATCTCGACACCCTGGCCATGGTCCGCATCTGGCAAAAACTCAAAGAAATAGCAAAATTATAAACATATATATCTTTAAATGCTTTTTAGAAATATGGGGTGCAGGTCGGCCATACGATAGTCGGAAAGATTGTAGAAATTTATCAAATTTAATAGAAGATGACGATTTGCCGTGGTAAAAATTGTCGAAATTTTATTATGAGCCATCCATTTAATCCGTTTTCTATGGAATTCATAGTTATTTGAAAAGAACCCCTTATATTTGCACAAAAAAGAAACTATGGCAAACGATAACGAGATTTTAAGGAGAATTAAAGATTTCATTCGAGGCAAGGGCACGCCGGAAGATATCACCTATAGATGGTACAATTACTTCAACGCGGGTTGCAACAAGTATTTAGACATCGCCAAAGGCAAAAACACCGGTTGCGATTTCCCCGAGAGTTGGTTAACTGTCAAGTCCCCGAAGATTTCTTTAACATGTGTTTTTCAACCGGAATTTCCCTAGACCTGAAAGATGAATTAAGAGAATATCTAATAAAAAACAACTTTTAAAATATGTGCAAACGTTCTATTGAGGAAGAGAAACAGTATCTGGCAGATCGCGCATCGGAAGACCTTGAGTTTCTGGTGCCTTTTGTGGTTATTGACCCACTTGATTTAGTGAAAGTCGAGGATTATATACCCCATAGTTTTATCTGCTTGGATCTTTCCGACACCAAAGCCGGTGATTTCGATAAATTCGTTCGCGATTTTATAAAGAGGCATAAGCAAAATCCCTTTAAAATAATTCTTCTAAAAAACATTGATAACATTCGTTCGCGCAAAGATAAGAACAATTGGAAGGCGCTCGTGATTACAGGTATGAAGGCCGAGGATAACAATTGGATAATTAACGACGAAACGGCTCATTTCGGTCTCGATGATGTTTTTTTGCCATTATCTAAAATCAAAGTGATAGGGACATGCAAAATCTATCCGGACTACCTTAAAAATCGTGGTAATTTAGGTATTGGCCCTGATTTTTCTCGAAAAATATAAATTTTAATTTCTATCATCAAATTGTCTAAACATGAATAAAGTAATTTCAGTAGATGAACTCGTGGAAATGGTCAAAGCGAGCAAATCATCAAAGCAAAAGAAACCAGTGATTGTGTGGTTTGAAAACGTTAGCGGAGATATTCTAAAGTATGCTTCTTTCGGAGAGCCATATGATTTAGCTGTCAGTTTATCAGAAGCCGATGATGAAATAGCATTTAATCGGGATGCAGGCTCTCCTTTAACAGATTACGACAAATGCATAGATGGTGACAAGGTCAGGAATATAACGGATGAAGAAAGGTATGCTTTTATAATCCCGTCTTGTGTGAAAATTTCCGGTTCAGGAGAGCTGATAACAAAAGTCTATCTTCACTCTCCAATAATTCCTTACATAGGGGAAAAAGGACTTAACAGCATTCAATTTGCCGAAATGGTGCACGACAAATTGAATCTTCCCGTTTTCCTCCTGTTCCCTTTGAAATGGAAGGAAAAGATGAATGCTGATTTTTCTGCCTTCGACGAAATTCTTTGTTCCGATGAATTGGAAAATGTGAAGGATCGATGGTTAAAGCGTGTTGCAGGAAAAAATGAAAATGGTTATCAGATAGTAGATAGTTTCTTTCTCGATTTTCTCAAGACAGCTCCCAATGAACTCTTGACACGTGAATTTGACAAGGGACAGGATGACGTCGTTTATAGAAGAATGAGATATGAGAAGTGGGAAGAATTGAGTAAACGCCTGAGAGAAGAATTAGAAATAGAAATAGTTCCTTTAAGTTGTGGCGAAAATTCCAACAAGGAAATGATTCAAGAAAAATACAATCTGTTGTTTACCGATGGCAATTTGAATTTTGATGCATTGCGAGAACTGTTGGAACAAATTCCCAAGGAAGTCTGGGAGAAATGGTATAATGAAAATCATTTTGAGCTGGAGATAAACAAAGTTCTAAATAAAGAAAGCAATAGATTAGATGTTATAAAATCCTTCCTCGTTTCCGATTCGGGTAGTTTCCCCGAGAATGCAACGATTGAATTACTAAAATTTCATAATCTGGCGTAAACTTGATATAAAATAACTGATTATCCGCATGATTACCCCTAAAATATTATAAAGATTAATAATCAAAGATTTCGTTCGGCCACTTCTACGCACGGAAAATAATCTCAAAAAACGCCACTTGAATTATGTCAAAGGCAATATAGGTCGGTCTTAGGGGTATTTTTGCGGATAGTCATTATTGATAATAGCATCTATATTTTCTCTCTACATTGTTAAAAACGCACCCGA
>JAFLTS010000033.1 GCA_022509185.1 Muribaculaceae bacterium
TAATATCACGGCTGTAGGTAAAGTATTAGCCCATGCAAACGCACAAAGATGTGATAAAACATTACCTCCTTTAAATTAATCTTATTTTATGGTGAGAGGTCGGGATGGGAGGTGAAGTTGGAAAAGTGGAATCGTCGGAGGAAGCGGTCGATGTCTTCCTGAGTGTACCAATATTTATCACCCTTGCGTGAATATCCGAGATAGCCATTATCTCGAAGTTTCTTCACCTATTTATCTTTGATGTTGAGGAGAGCCATTATGGCTTTGTTGTCATAAATCTGTTTCCGGGATTCTTGTGCTATATGGTTCGATTGCTTTTCTACGATCTCAAGAATTCTATTGAGAATATCCCGGTCAGTGCTTTTATTAGGATTAGATTTCATGTTTATAGTGGTAAGGAAATTTATTTCAACCTGAATTTTCGCCAGAGATAAATCCAGGTTCCAACTGAAAGGATCCATGTTACTCCAAAACTCCATATCAAAGTTGATATAATGGGAGAATGGAGTACAAAATAATTAAGGAAAGACAAAGAAGTAGTAAACAGGAATAGCCAGGTAAACGATAAACCAATCAAATATGCCCAAAATTTAGAGATTAAAATCCTTTTTGTGTTCACTTCATATTTTTCAAGTAAAGGTTTTATTTGACCTATAAAAATGGTCGCCAATTCCGGTATCAATTCCAATAGTTCAGCATTCAACCGTTCTCTGAATTTGTTAGCATCGAGTTTTGCTATCGTAGTTTCAAATGCTCCGAAAACATTGGGGGCTATCCGAATAAATTTGAGAATCACTCTCCCCAATTCTCTTTTTGCTTCAAGATCTTCAACTTTAAGTTTCCGATCTTCTTCAATATCTATTCCTTGTGTTATGCTTTCAAGTTCTTTAATCTGCTCTTCTGTTAAAGGTCGATTTGCCATAGTCAAAATTATTATCGTTTGTACCTGGGTTTTCTAATAATACCTATCTTAGATTTCGCTACATGGGCACAACGACGGAGCCATTTCATTTCTTCTTCAAGATCCTCTCGTTTCTTAGAAAGATCATCGTTAGATGTTCCTCCACCTCCACTACTATTATAATAAGGGGTATTGAACATAGCTAACATTCCTTGGGCCATTGAAAAATAGAAAAGTGTCAGGTTCTGAAGTTCCTCCCAATTCTCCAATTCCCGAGAACTGATCTCTTCTTCAAGTTTCAACATTATAGATTCCGGTATAAACCTTATATAATTATTATCTCCGTCTTTAATGTTGACTTGTCTTGAATTGTCAGAAGGAATCTCATAATCCGGAATTCTTATCAAATCTCCGTCTGGGTCAATCACGCATTCACTGCCATATTTCTTTTGCTCCGGTTCCATGTTCTCCGTCTTCTTGTGAAGATTATTCCATGTCGCTTCAAGTTTTGAAGCCGTGAAATGTCTGCCTTTGCCGATTTCCGATGCCTTATATCGGCAGCCATCTTTCTGAAGGATATAGCCATATACTTTGCCATCATCACCGGTTCTAATCCTGACATCATAACCTTTGCTCTGCAAACCTTTGAAATATTCATCAAAAGAAAAGGCAGTCAAGTTTTTCAATACATCAAGGCAATCATCGGCAACCTTGTCTTTTCTTCCATCTCTGATTTCACCGGCTGTCTGCCATCCATATTTCTGTGCTACTTTTTCGGCCGCTCTTTGTGCCCTCAGATGAATGTTGCTGTCATTGTTGATGTTCCCTTCATCATCAATCCTACAAATGGCGGCATGCAGATGTGGTATTCCACTTTTGGAATCCTCGTGAAGCCAGACGGTATATTTGCTACCGGTTACATTAGTCCTTGGAGATAGGATTTTTCCTTTCTTATCTTTCAATTCCTGACGGTCAAACTCTCTTACGAAATCAAGCCATAGATTTTTCCAATCTTCTATTGTAAAGTTTTGTGTGTTCTCTTTCGCCGGACTCAATTCAATCCTAATTATATTGTTAATGACCCTGGGATGGGACATGGAGGTCATTTTTATGGCATTCCAGATTGCAGTCGGATCCATCCCGGAAGGGAGAAGATTGTCACAGATATGACTTATCTTCTCCGGACTTTTCTTGTTCTTGCTCTCACCGGTAATGTAGTTTAGACAATTTATACCGTGGGAAATTGATTTAGCCTTTGCGATCATCTGTCAAAAGTTTTTTGATTGATTTCCTTGTTCGAGAAGTTATCCTTCCTCCTTCCATCACTGAAATGATAAATTCTTTGACTGCATCCGCAATCGGATAAACTTCCTTGTACCATTTTAGCATGTTGGGAACGCTTCTAAACATCCTGATCCGGTCTTCACTTTTCATGGCGCCGATGGCATTTGCAAAGTGCACCATATCTGATCGACAACCGTCAAGATTCTGTAAAAGCCTTCGTTCCTCAATAGTGACAGTCATTTTCGGCTCATAATTTCTGCCTCTGTGCCGAAGGAATTCACTTGGTGTCATTCCACAAGATTCAGCATTAGCTTTTATCTCTACTTTTTCTTTCGGGGAGACTTTTATAGTCATTGTTTCGGTTCTGAGGTCTTCCTCATCTATCTTCTTTTTCTGCATTTACTATAAGTTATTATTAGGATTAGGTTAAAAGAATAAATAAACATCATTATAAAAGGAATCTGACGGTGCGAGCCTGCGAGCGGCGTGTCCCGGAGCTTTGCGGAGTGGCGAGGCGTTTTGGGTGGTACATCAGGTAACCCCAAAACATATCTCGCAACATACTCCGGTAATTTTGTCTCACCTTGGAACAAGTGGCCGATTCTATGATTATATATGGGGTAATATTACCCGGTATAAATGGCTCCATCTGTCAGAATTTTAGTTTGGTTATAGGATTTATCGGTTCAAGGGAGGGTCCTGTGATAGGGATTGCTCTTTGCTTTCCCTATCGTCCCTCCAGTTGCTCACGCATTTGAAAGTGAGCCATGAACCGACACGTCGATTGGTAACTTCTATAAGTCCTAATGCTTCCATCTTCATAAGAAGATTGTGCATCTTCTTTCTGCCGAGATTCCATTTCTGTGCAAGGGAGATTTCAGAGAACTGAACATCGAGCGGATCTAATTCAATGGGCCTTCTGAATCTTGTGTCAAGACCTGTATCAGTTCTCATTTCTTTGAGTAGCGACAGGAAGAAATCAAAATTTCTGAAATGCTTGTGAGCATTATCTCTTGTTGTTCCCGAAAGCCATATGATTGCTTCGGTTGAAAGATTGAATGTTATTTCTGTGAAATTATAACCGGGATATTTTTCCTTGTGCATATTTTATCTTTACTGCTATTAGGACTTATCCTTAATTTGAACTTTTGGTTTATAGTATTTATCCTTCAATCTTCTTTCCCCGTTTTCAATTCCTTGTTCTCTCAAATATTTTATTGAAAAGAGTAAGATTTATGGTTTAACTTTGAGCATTACTCAATTCGTTAAGTCATTAAATGGATCTTCAGTTTTTTCTTTGAATTGAGGAACAATGGAAAGGCAGGGAAAGAAAATTAAAAGAGGTTACTATTATCCCAGGGGATTAGAATTCACTGTATTGTTTGTTTTATTCGAGTTACCGTAAGTTCTGTTTCTCTCAGAAAGGACTTTGATGGCATATTCAACGCTTTCTCTATCAATGGACAGGTTTGAAAGGAGTTTACTTGCCCTCACTAGTTGCTCTTTATCCAGAAATCTTGAAACGGATTGCAAGAGTTGGTTTGACCGTCCGATTCGATGTGCCATGACTGCTTCCTGTGAGATCTGGAGATTGTTCATTCCATGATTGAGGAATCTGTTGATTGCATACTTTTCATCATTCTCAACAGCAGTCTCAGAATTGATAGCGATGATTATTCCTCTCAAAGCTTCAAGCTCACATGGATTTGAATTAACCATGAAGTTGTAGATAGCCTTTGCGTATTTTTCATCTTCTATTTTCTGTTTCTTTACTTCTTTATTTACTGTTGAAGCATTTGCTGAATTCTGATTTTCAGCCGGCTGATTATTTGCGTTTTCAGCCACATTCTCTTTCTTTACGCTCATAAAATTTAATTTTAAAGGATTAGTAAATTTGGTTAACGATTACTTTTGTTGTTCGCCAGATAATTGGCTGCTTCATTTTTAATCTCCGTCTGTGAGGAGATTCTTATACTTTTCAGATAGGCGTCAAGGTCGTCGGGATCAAAGAAGCAAACCTTCCCACCGGGCTTGTACATCGGGATTATCCTTCTCATCATCAGTTTCCGGAAATAGGAGATCGAGAGTC
>JAFLTS010000034.1 GCA_022509185.1 Muribaculaceae bacterium
ATTGCCGGTTGATGGAGGTTACACTGCTGTTTAAGGGACTTTATACAATGCATTGTACCAAAAGGGAGTTCGTCGGGAGACGCACTCCCTTTGTTTAATTAGTGCTATTATTTTTCTAATTTTGCTGTAAATTGCAAGTAGTATGGGAAAGAAAATCAGATTGGTTTATCCTCAATGGCAGGGGGCTGATATCGCAAGATGGATTCGACCGTGGCTGAACCAATGCCTCGAATAGCCATAAGACTGAAAAGAATGTTATTAGAACTTCCTTTGATATAATATCACAAAAAAGGAATTGGCATTTCATTGCCACGAGTGGAAATTTGCAAATCTTTAATCATATAAATTTGATCCGGATTAAACTTCTCATACAAACAATAAGGTTACAAAGGTTAATTTCATTCTTTTTCCGATTCAATAATTTTCTTGTATTCTATGGGAGTGACCTTAATAAATTTCTTTACAGAATTTTGCCAGTCGTTTAATATAGTGGAAGCGATATAACTTCCTGTTTCTTCATAATGCGTTTCTATCAATTTATGTAGTTCATGATTATCATTTTCAGTTTCTACCAGAGTCAATTCAACAAGTTCCATGTTACAGAAAAAATCAAAATTCCCTAAAGGGTTCCAAACATAGGCAATACCACCGCTCATGCCGGCTGCAAAGTTTGTTCCAGTTGGTCCCAAGACTACTACTCTTCCTCCTGTCATATATTCGCAACAATGGTTACCTACACCTTCCACAACTGCAATTGCACCGCTATTTCTCACACAGAACCTTTCTCCTACCTGACCGTTTATGTAGACTTCACCAGATGTGGCTCCATAAAGTAAGGTATTGCCGGCTATTATATTTTCTTCCGGTTTAAAAGAAATTTCCGATGGAGGTTTAACAATGATTTTACCCCCTGAAAGTCCTTTACCAAGATAATCATTGGCATCTCCTTCAAGGATGAATTTTATACCATCGATTAGAAATGCTCCAAAACTTTGTCCTGCTGAACCCTTAAAGTGTATTTTGATAGTTTCAGGGTCTAATCTTTCCTGAGGATATTTTTTAGATATCCATCCACTCAACATTGCACCCACACTCCGATCAGTGTTTACAATCTGAAGATTGAATTCAATTGGAGTTTTGGTCTGTATTGCATTTTCAGAAGCCATAATTAAAGATTCGTCAAGCAATCCGGGGGTCAACTTATTCTTTTCTCCATTCCATTTGATTTCTTCATTGTGGCAACGGGTGGAAGCTAACACTTTTGAAAGGTCAATTTTACCAAGCTTACCTTCATATTTTTTTTGTGACAGAAGGTATACTCTTCCAATAATTTCATCAAGTTTCTCATATCCCATGCCTGCCAGTATTTCTCTTATTTCTCGAGCAAGAAAATGAAAATAGGTGACAATACGTTTTGGATCTCCTTTATATTTTTTACTTAATTCTTCACATTGTGTTGCAATACCTACCGGACATGTATTTGTATGGCATTTTCTATCCATTATGCATCCCAGTGCAATCATAAGGGCTGTGGAGAAACCATATTCTTCTGCTCCCAGTATCGCACTGATCACTACGTCTTTGCCGGTTTTAAGTTGTCCGTCACACTGTAACTTAACCTTACCGCGAAGATTATTCAAAACCAAGGTTTGTTGTATTTCTGAAAGTCCAAGTTCCATTGGCAATCCTGCGCTTCTTACCGAACTAGCCGGAGAAGCACCGGTGCCTCCTTCACCACCACTCACAACTATTAGGTCAGCTTTAGCTTTAGCAACTCCGGCAGCAACGGTTCCGACTCCGGATTCGGCCACTAATTTCACACTTATTAAGGCTTCTGGATTTACATTCTTTAAATCAAAAATAAGTTGTGATAAATCCTCAATGGAATAAATATCATGGTGGGGAGGTGGAGAAATTAGTGTTATTCCGGGAATGGAGTGTCGAGTCCGTGCTATTATCTCATTTATTTTAAACCCGGGTAATTGTCCTCCTTCTCCTGGTTTAGCTCCTTGAGCAATCTTTATTTGTATTTCATCAGCTTCAACTAAATATTCAGTAGTGACTCCAAAGCGACCGGATGCGATTTGTTTTGTGGCGCTTCTTAGTGGCACGCCATCTACCTTTCGAGTGAATCTTTCTGAATCCTCGCCCCCTTCACCCGTATTGCTTCTGCATCCCATGTGATTTAAGGCTAAAGCTATGTCTTCGTGAGCTTGTTTGCTTATGGCTCCAAAGGACATGGCTCCTCCTACAAATCTTTTTATTATAGATTCCTCGGATTCAACTTTTTCTAAAGGAATGCCTTCCTTATCGCTTACTATTTCCATCATATTCCTAAGGAAAGTAGGGTTCTCTTCATTGTTAGCCCCTTCAGCGAACTCTTTGAATAGATTGTAATTCTGTTCTTTCAAAGCATTAGACAATTTGCGTACAGCACTTGGATTCCATGCATGAAACTCTCCTCCGGGAATATATTTATAAATACCTTCATTTTTTAAATCGGATTGAGAATCTTCGCTCGAAAAAGCTTCTTTATGCTTTGTAGAAATATCATTGGCTACATCTTCAAGGTCAATGCCTTCTATCTTAGATATTCCTCCTCCCAAATACTTATTAAGCAATGAAGACGCAATTCCAACCGTTTCAAAAAGCATCGCACCCTTATAACTTCTTACAGTGGATACTCCCATTTTAGACATAATTTTAAGCAACCCTTTATCGATAGCCTTGATATAGTATTTCTTAGCTGTTTCGTAGTCTAATTGAAGTTCTCCTTTTTTTACTAAGTTATTAAGTAGAGCAAAAGTAAGATAAGGATTCACAGCACTCGCTCCATATCCTATAAGGAGTGCTATTTCCATCACTCCCATTGCCTCGCCGGTTTCTACAATTATGGCTGTTTGCGATCTCTTATGAGTTTTTATTAGATGCTGATGAACCGCAGCTACGGCAATAAGAGAAGGGACTGGGGCATATTTCTCATTTATTTTTTTATCACTTAAAATAATGTAATTATACCCGTCGTCTACGCTTTTTTCCACCTCAAGGCTCAGTCTTTCAATTGCCTCTTCCAATCCTTTTGTGCCTTCTTCAACAGGAAAAGTTATTTCTAAGTTAATTGTTCGGAATCCTTTATAAGAAAGATTTTTCAAGTTGTCCAGATCCACATTTGATATAATGGGACTGGAGAGTTCCACCACTTTACAGATATCGGGAGAAGACACCAGAACATTATCACAAACTCCTCCTATGTAATCGGTCAATGACATGACTGCTGTCTCTCTGAGAGAATCAATCGGAGGATTGGTTACTTGTGCAAACATCTGTTTGAAGTAATTAAAAAATCTCTGAGGGTTTTGTGATAATGCAGCAATGGGTCGGTCGTCCCCCATGGAGGTTGTTGGCTCCTGACGATTCTTTACCATTGGTTTTAGGACTATATCAATATCCTCTGTAGAGAACCCAAACACCTTTAGTAGCACATATAGATTTTTAAAATCAATTCCTACTTTTCTGCCACTGGTTATGGATTCAAGATTTACAAGGTTGTCATGAAGCCAATCTTTATATGGAAAAGCTTCGGCAAGATTCTTTTTAATTTCTTCGTTTTTAATCAGCTTACCGTTTTCAAGGTCTACCATTATCATTTTGCCCGGTTTAAGCCGTCCTTTTTCTATAATGGAAGAATTTGGAATCATATTGGCAACTCCCGTTTCAGATGCCATTATAAGCATCCCGGAATCTGTAATCATATATCTGCTTGGTCTTAAACCATTTCTATCCAATAGACCACCTGCATATTTTCCATCTGAAAACATCAGAGCGGCCGGACCATCCCAGGGCTCCATGAAGATGCTATGGTAAGCATAGAATCCTT
>JAFLTS010000035.1 GCA_022509185.1 Muribaculaceae bacterium
GGTCGGGCTTGCTTGCCATAAATCTGGAATTCCACGGTCAGAACTTTTTATTACAACAAAGCTGTGGGCTTGTCATAGTTATCAGGATACCTTGCGTTCTATTGATGGTTCTTTGAAAAAGATTGGAATGGATTATATCGATCTTCTTTTGATTCATCAGCCATTCGGAGATTATTTTGGCACTTACAGAGCAATGGAAAGAGCTTTGAAAGAGGGTAAAGTAAGAGCGATTGGAGTCAGCAACTTCTATTATGACCGTTTTGAAGATCTGGCGGATAATATGGAAATAAAACCGGCAGTGAACCAACTCGAGGTCAATGTCTTCTCTCAGCAGAAAAGAATGCAGGGAATATGTTCTGCCTATGGAACACATTTGATGGCTTGGGGACCTTTAGTTCAAGGAGGGAATGGTATTTTTTCAAATCCCGTTCTTGCAGGCATCGGAGCCAAATATGGAAAGACAATCGCTCAGGTAGCTCTACGTTATCTTATTCAGTCAGGAATTATAGTTATTCCTAAATCGGTAAAGATTGAAAGAATGAAGGAGAATCTTGAAATTCTTGATTTCAAATTATCGAATGAGGAGATGAAAGAGATATCCAAACTTGACACTGGTCATGGAATAGCCGCTGATTTCACGGATAAGGAACAATTATTAGGTTTATACCATATCCTTAAAAATCTAAAAGTTTGATTCTGAAATTCATTTAATCATCTAAAAAGACCATCTTTCAAAAATTCGAAAGACGGTCTTTTTTATCAATAATTAATAAGCCTTTATTCACCGATTTTCAGATAATAATCGTCTTAATGTTTTCTTGCCATTAATGATATACACCCCGGCAATAAGAGGACGGTTCTTAATCAGATACCTTTCAAATCATAAACCTTCTCATCTTTGACTTCGGAAATTTTCACTTAGTCCACATCAGCATTATCATCTAAATAGAGAGTGACGGACAACGGATTTCCTGAAAGGAATTCCTTGATTTCTCCAGATGTCATATTATCCGAAGTTCCTAATTTGGTATATGCTCATGTGTTGGATCCATAGAATATTCACATCACATTTCCAATATAAAGTATTATATCTCCTGACTGAGCTGTCTGCCTTATGTCGGAGGTGGTCAGACATTGAGGAATTTCCCTACTTTTTCGAAACCTCCGTTTTCAGTCATAGAAAGATAAATGGAACCCGTTTCGAGAAGAGCAATCAACTCTGTAGTTGCTTGATTCTCAACCAAAGTTGCCGTTTTTGTCAACCCATTGGCCGTCAGATAGAGCTTAACTTGAGAAATTAGCAGAACAAGATATCATTAACGTTACGATTAAAGCTAAAATTATATTTTTTATTATATATCCGAATTACTCGTTCACATTCATCCAACGTTTGAAGAAAGTTGCAATCTGATCGAAAGGAATTTTCTCTAAATTGTCATAGAGATCAGTGTGATTAGCATCTGCTATAATCAGCATTTCCTTGTTGTCACCTTTTAACTTTTTGAAAGTATCCTCTCCGAAATATAAGGAGTGTGCCTTTTCTCCATGCACAATCATCACGGCATTTTCAAGTTCTCCGATATATTCAAAGAATTTGAAATTCATAAAAGGAAGACTGGAAGTTACATTCCACCCGTCGGTGGAATTTCCTGACCTTTCATGATACCCTCTTGGCTCTTTATAATATGAGTGATATTCTTTAACAAAAAGAGGGGCATCATCAGGTACAGGATCAACCACACCTCCCGCTCTTTTATAGTAACCGTTGCGATAATCTTCCGTGCGTTTTTCTGCCAAGGCCTTACGCATCGCATTGCGTTTTTCCGCAGAATCATCCGCATCAAAATAACCGTTTGCCGTTACCCTTGTCATGTCATACATAGTAGATGCAACCGTAGCCTTGATTCTGGGATCATTAATGGCTGCCTGAATCGCTATGCCACCCCAGCCACAGACACCAAGGATACCGATTTTCTGTGAATCGACATTATCCTGCACAGAAAGGAAATCTACTGCAGCGGAAAAATCTTCGGTATTTATATCAGGAGATGCAACGCGTCTTGGTTCTCCTCCGCTTTCTCCGGTGAAAGAAGGGTCAAATGCCATTGTCAAGAATCCTCTTTCTGCAAGTTGCTGGGCATAGAGACCTGAACTTTGTTCCTTTACTGCACCGAAAGGACCGCTAACAGCAATTGCCGGCATTTTACCGGAAGAGCCTTTGGGAATATACATATCGGCTGCCAGGGTTATTCCATATCGATTTACGAAAGTAACTTTCTTATGGTCAACCTTATCAGATTTAGGAAACACTTTGTCCCATTCTTGTGTCAGGGCAAGATTCTCCAAAGGAGCCAATGAAGTGTTGAGGTTCGGATTTCCCATATTGTTTTGTGCATTAAGTGTTAAAGTCAATGACCCATACAAAATTGTTGATAAAAATTTTTTCATTTAAAAACCTTTTGATGTGCAAATTTAATTTCAGGGGAAGGAATACTACTTACCAATTTTACGGATATCCTTACCAATTTTAAAGATTCTTTTCTACGGATAAAAAATAAAAATATTTTTGTATTCAAATAAAAATTATAAAGAGATGGAAAAAATAACTGTTGACTCCCTGAATACCTATAATAACCTTTAGGGTCTTAAAACCTCTCATCCCTTAATAGGAGTCCTTGATATAAAGGATGCCACTAAGATTGACAACCATATTGAAATGAAATATGAGGTCTATGCCCTCTATCTAAAACTGGGTCTCAATGTACTTTAAAAAATGGCAGAAAAAGTTATTACTATCAGGAAGGGACAATAGTAAGTTTTGTCCTGGGTCAGATTGTTGCTTAATAGTTCATAATGTGGTATTTGCTACTCTTAATCATGACATGAATCCTGATAGAAGACAAATCTGCATTCCTAAAAGTATTGAATTAGGTAAAAACGTTTGGATAGGCTCAAATTCCACAATTCTCTCCGAAGTAAAGATCGGACATAATGCTATTGTGGCAGCCGGAGCCGTTGTACATAAAGATGTCGAAGCCAATTCTATAGTGGGAGGCGTGCCGGCTAAATTTATTAAATGGATAGTGTGAGTTTGAATGTTGGAAGGTTGGAAAGTTGGAACGGTTGAAAGTTGAAAGGTAATAAAATTAACAAATGTCGGATATAAAACTCACATTTCATAAATATATAGCCATTGGTTCAGTACTGATAGTGCTGGCGATGACTATGCTTGACGGAACGTTGGTAAACGTAGCGTTGCCGATTTTTGCCCAAGAGTTTCATGTGTCTGATTCCAATGCAGTCTGGATTGTAACAATCTATCAGCTTGTCTTGACAATGTTGATGCTGCCTTTGGCTTACATCGGAGATCTTTACAGTTATAAAAGAAATTATATTTTCGGCATAGCTATTTTTACAGCCGGGTCAGCACTCTGTGCCGCATCGCAGTCTTTTGGGATGATGATAGCTGCGAGAGCTGCCCAAGGTTTCGGAGCTGCCTTGGCAACAAGTGTAAATGTAGCCCTTGTAAGACTAATTTATCCTCCCGAAACATTAGCACGAGGATTAGCGGTAAATACAATGGTCATTGCCATTTCCTCAGCCGCCGGTCCATCTCTTGCCGGTATAATTCTTTCCTCTGCTTCATGGCACTGGCTATTTTTAATAAATCTACCCCTCGGGGTTGCCGCTTTCCTGA
>JAFLTS010000036.1 GCA_022509185.1 Muribaculaceae bacterium
GTAGGGGAAAAACTGAAAAATTCAAAATCCTTTAATTTTGAAGCTAAAGGAGTCCCATATAACAGATCCGGGTGAAACATGAGTCCTACTACTTTTGGACCCAATTCATCCTTTTCATCGTCAAGTTCCACTACCTGGCCCGGAGCTAAACTCACGATTGTCCCGTCCTGGTAGTCATAACTTTTCCTTCCATATTTTAAAGTGCATTGAGTTCCCTGTTTAAGGAATAAAGCATAGACTTCAAATTTCATTTCTATATGGTTCACAATCTTTGTGGCATCCTTCAAGTCAAGCACTCCTATCAAAGGATGAGATGTTTTTAGACCGTACAATTCATTATATGTCTTCAGAGAATCGAGAATTATTGTTTCCATTTTCTTAAAAATTTCATAGAAGTACAAAAATAGGTTTAATTTTTCTCCGTAGAAAAGAATCTTTAAAATTGGTAAGTAAATCCATAAAATTGGTAATTGACTTAAATTTCAAATAAATTAAATTTGCACATAAATACTGTTTTTTAATGAAAAAGTTATTCTTACCTCTTTTAATTATCCTTATGAACACCGGTTGGATATATTCTCAGACAAAACTTTATCTTACAGCCAATGGAATTACTAAAACAGCAACATTGGTTCACAATGATGCTACCGCCGATTTGATTTCTCTTCTCGAAAATGGACCTATAACTTTATCAATGACTGAGAACGGAGGTTTTGAAAAAGTTGGTAATTTACCTCAGTCTTTACCCACTTCCGATGTGAGACAGACAGCTCAATCAGGAGATATAATGCTTTATGTAGGAAATGTTCTGTGTATTTTCTATGGATCCAATACATGGGCCTACACCAAACTTGGAAACTTGGATAACATGAGTTCATCGGAAATAAGAGAATTTCTATCAGGTAATCCTGTTAACGTTTCTCTTTCCTTAGAAGAAATAGCAGATGTTAAGCAAGTAAAAAATTCCAATGTTAAAGAAGAGAAAGTTTATGATCTGAAAGGTAATCTAATTATAGAACGACCCCTTTTAGCCGGAGTTTATATCATCAACGGTAAGAAGACCATAATCCGATAGTTACTTTCTTGCTATGAAGTTATTAAGTTTTTTTATTACTCTATTTTTATCAACAACAATATTTTCCTCTATGGCACAACAAAAAATAGTTCAGACCGCTGGAAGAAATCAATTAGGTGACTTCGCTCCCGAATTTGCTCATCTTAATGACGACATACTTTTCGGCGAAGTATGGAGCAGAAATGATCTTCTTTCTTTAAGAGACAGAAGTATTGTTACTATTACATCACTCATATCACAAGGAATAACAGATAGCTCTCTTATCTATCATCTTCAGACAGCAAAAAACAACGGTATTACAAGAACCGAAATATCAGAAATTATCACGCATATTGCTTTCTATGCCGGATGGCCCAAAGCCTGGGCTGCTTTCCGTTTGGCTAAGGAGGTATGGAATGAGGATATTAAAGGAGATGACGCAAAGGCTCAATACCAGAAAGAGATCATTTTTCCGATAGGGAATCCCAACGATGCTTATGCTAAATACTTTATCGGTCAAAGCTACTTAGCTCCGATAAGCACTTCCCAGATTCCGTTTATGAATGTAACCTTTGAACCCGGTTGCCGCAACAATTGGCACATTCATAAGGCTGAAAAAGGAGGTGGACAGATGCTCGTAGGTGTAGGTGGAAAAGGATGGTATCAGGAAGAGGGAAAAGAACCTGTTGAGATACTTCCCGGCACTGTGATTCATATCCCGGCAAATGTGAAACATTGGCATGGCGCCGCAAAAGACAGCTGGATGTCCCATCTTGCCTTCGAAATCCCCGGAGAAGATACAGAAAACATCTGGCTCGAACCTGTTGAAGAAGAATATTACATGAAAATCGGGGAATAAAGGTCCTCTTTTCTTCTCCATCGATTCCAAGTTTATTATGTCTAGGCGAAACTATAGATTCATGCTCAAGTATCATCTATCAACATTATCAGGCACTGTGCCAAGTTTCTTGATATCCTTGCCATCTCTATTACCATGAACTTTAAGTTCATTTAAAGCATCAGTCAATTCTTTATATTCAGCATCAGATAATTCTATATCAGCAGCTCCAAGATTCTCTTTGATTCTTTCTGATTTTCTCATTCCCGGAATCGGAACAATGTATGGTGCAGTTTTCAAAACCCAGGCAAGACTTATCTGACCGGGAGTGCAATGTTTTTCATCTGCATATTTCTCCACAAGTTCAAGTATCGGTACGTTTGCTTCCATATTCTCAGGATTGAATCTTGTGATAACATTACGGATATCATTTGAAGCATAAGTCTGACTTGGTGATATCTTCCCGCTAAGAAAACCGTTTGCCATAGGAGCGAAAGCTACAAAACCAATGTTCAGTTCTCCACACAATGGGATCACATCTTTTTCCCATTTTCTTTCCATCATCGAAAATTCACTTTGTATGGCAGTGATGGGAGTCACGGCATGAGCCTTTTTTATTTGTTCCATAGACGGGGAAGACTGTCCCCATGCTCTTATTTTTCCTTCCTGAATTAACTTACCCATTATAAAGGCAACTTCTTCCTCATTACCCTCAGCCATCTGGTGTTCGGTATAAAGGTCAACATAATCGGTGCCGAGTCTTTTTAATGAACCTTCCAAAGAACGACGGATCCCTGCTTCACTCAGTTTGCCTTCCGGCATTTCCATTCCGGGAAGTGGGGTTGGCCAAAATTTGTCGGAAATTATAACTTTATCTCTAGGAAGATCTTTAATTGCCTTGCCAACAAATTCTTCATTTTTAAAATAGGAATACATCTCGGCTGTATCAAAGAAATTGCATCCCAATTCAAAGGCTTCATGAACCAATTCTATTCCTTTCTTCTCTTCCGGTGCATCGCCATAAGCATGTGTGAATCCCATACAACCCATTCCTAAGGCTGAAATTTCAAGATTTCTAAGTTTTCTTGTCTTCATATTTTTTCTGAATTTTTTATATATTTATATTATTGAGGCAAGCGGTGGGGATAATTCACCGCTCATTTATTATATTATTTTGATATTGATCTGACTGCATTCTATGAGCCGATATTGCTTTTGAATTCCTCGTTTGCATA
>JAFLTS010000037.1 GCA_022509185.1 Muribaculaceae bacterium
TGAAAACATCACGGAACAGGATTGACTTTTAAATTGACCTGACCGGTTTTCGTTTGGGCTGATTATGACTATCTCTTCACTCCGGTCATACCCGCGAGAAACTCGGTTTGTGAGGAGTTAAATAGATGTTAAAACACGCTGAAACTGCGACAAAACTGCGACCAACTTAAAACAAAATAGCCAAGCATCTTTGTAAATGCTTGACTACCAAAGTGGTCCCTGCCGGGCTTGAACCGACGACCCGCTGATTATGAGTCAGCTGCTCTAACCAACTGAGCTAAGGGACCGAATGCAGGGCCGCCCGGAGGCGGTCCTGCATATCCATCGTCTTGTCTTTCCGATCAGGCTCAGACCTTGATCTCGACCTCGACGCCGGAGGGAAGCTCGAGCTTCATCAGGGCGTCCACCGTCTTGGCGTTGGAGTCCTCGATGTCGAGCAGCCGGCGGTAAGAGTCGAGCTCGAACTGCTCGCGGGACTTCTTATTGACGAAGGTGGAACGGTTCACCGTGAAGATCTTCTTGTTGGTCGGAAGCGGAATGGGACCGCAGACCTTCGCACCGGTCGCAGAGACGGTGTCGGCAATCTTCTTGGCGCTCTTGTCGAGCAGCATGTGGTCGAATGATTTGAGTTTGATTCTGATTTTCTGACTCATATCAATTGTTGTTACCGATTGTTAAACTTTTAATTCTTGTCAGGCAGATTATTCGTCGTCCGCCACCTTGTAACCGCTCTTCTCGACGATGTCCTTGGCGAGGCTG
>JAFLTS010000038.1 GCA_022509185.1 Muribaculaceae bacterium
TCATTGATGTTGGCGGCCGCCTTCAGGACACCCTTGTCGCAGTAACGCTTCGGGTCGCCGTCGCGAAGTTCGAGGGCCTCGTTCTCACCGGTGGATGCACCGGACGGAACTGCTGCCACACCTTTGACACCGGATTCGAGGACGACTTCGGCCTCGATGGTAGGATTGCCTCTGGAGTCGAGGATCTCCCTGCCTGTTACTTGAATGATTCTCATTGTATGAAAGATTAAAAACTTGTTGTTCAACGTCTTCTCCGCAAATGCCCCGCACTGCGGAATCCGAGCGATGCAAATTTAACAAATTCTCCCAAATATCACAAGACATCATTTTTTACTATGCCCCTATATACGAAAGATCCCGACTGCCTTTCGACAATCGGGATCTCAAAGAACGGCGGCTACCTACTCTCCCACCTGGTAGGGCAGTACCATCGGCGCCAGTGAGCTTAACTTCTCTGTTCGGAATGGGAAGAGGTGGATCCTCACCGCTATAACCACCGCAATATATTTCTGAGAGAAAACATCTTCAATAACTTACTCCGATTCCCCTACTCCTTCAGCAGCGCGACTGCGCTTCCATCTTCTCTTTCTCTCCGAAAGAAAGATTTCGGGCAATTAGTACAGGTCAGCTGAACACATTGCTGTGCGTACACTTCCTGCCTATCTACGTGGTAGTCTCCCACGACCCTCTATGGAAATCTCATCTTGGAGACGGCTTCGCGCTTAGATGCTTTC
>JAFLTS010000039.1:0-451 GCA_022509185.1 Muribaculaceae bacterium
TACGGCGGTGAAATCATGGTTCAAGTTCATACCGGGAGAATTCAACACGGGAGAAAGGATGGTGAGAAGGCGGGCATAAGCGAGTCCGAGAATCCGGGAAACGCGGTCGAGGTTGCCTTCCTCGCAAATGTCTCTCACCTTGTGCAGGATATGCGAGGAATCGTCGCCGGTATCGGCGATAACGTAAGCGATATTTGAGATATCGTAGATCAATGCGGATTTTTTAAGTTTCATAGTTTGATGGTTTTGGATGTTCACCCCTCTTCGAGGGCTGGGGATATGGTAGAGTTATCGTGGAAACCCACGACTCAAGACCCGTGGGTTAACCAAATGTTGTGCCTACGGCACAAGAGGTGAGGCTACAGGAATTAAACCCTATCGGGTTAGGCTTCACTTTCTCCCTACGGCACAAGATGCCGGGTTAATGAATTTGGTTTCGGAGAGGAAACAT
>JAFLTS010000039.1:461-734 GCA_022509185.1 Muribaculaceae bacterium
ACCCCTGGAACGGGGTTGATGGAATGAGGTGATTACCTTTCTAATCCGGGGGTTCCGGCTTCGCCTCCACCCCCGGCTATCGGAATTAAACCCTACGGTTTTTTTTATAGTTCACCCCTCTTCGAGGGCTGGGGATAAGGTAGAGTTATCGTGGAAACCCACGGCTCAAGACCCGTGGGTTAACCAAATTAAGAGCCTTTCAGGCTCTTGATGGTATTGTCAATCCTTCGGCACAAGATGCCGGGTTAATGGATTTGGTTTTGGAGAGGAAAC
>JAFLTS010000004.1 GCA_022509185.1 Muribaculaceae bacterium
TATATAAAAATTCCCCAAAAGATATTATTTACAGTTTTAGAAGAAAATGGTTAAAGTGTTTTCGAGAATCTGAGGACAATTTATTATTTCGGACAAAGGGTGGAATGTCACTTATAGGTTGCTTATGGGTTTATGGATGCGCACGAAGAAAAACCTTGAGATAGGGATTAAATCTGGAGAAACAGCTGTGGGTTTGGGATGCATGATCTACCTGAATGACAAGATCGAAGCCTAGAACTGGAATTATATTACAACCAAAAGTAAAGAAGGATTTATATTGGCCACTATCTTTGCTATCATTTGGCTACCCTGGAAATTGTAAATGGCTGATAACAACATTGTTATCAACCATTCTTGTACAGGAAGTGGGACTCGAACCCACACAGCCGGTAAAGGCCAAAGGATTTTAAGTCCTTCGTGTCTACCATTCCACCATTCCTGCATCCTAATCTTAGTTAAATCAGATCGGGAAAAGAATTTCTTATTCTGTATCTTTTGCAAGAAAAGAGGTCGTGCAGAATTTTCTGTTGCAAATTTACTCGTTTTTACTCTTTATCTGTTCTCTTTATCTTTATTTAACATATCACTGCAAGATGTTGGCAGTAGGAGGCCATAAATTTGCAGTGTATTTAAGATTTTAATGTTATCCATCTTTAAACAATAAGATTATGAACAGAAGAAAAACAATAAATTTTGGTGATAAGATTTTTGCACGGGTTTCACAAAACGGGAAAACAGTTTTCAATTATGTAACGGAAAAAGTGGCAAATATGGCTCAGTTACTTTCTGAATTACGTTTTGCGATGAAAGATTTAAGAGGATTGGTAATGATACATATCAGGAATTATCACCAGGGATGGGGTGAAGAGAGGCCTCTGATGCTCTATGCTCCCAAACGTTCCCTCCTTCAATATGCAGGGTCCTCACAAACCATAACAGAACAACCTTTAAACAACGAAAGAAAGATGATGTTTCCTTGGGAGACTCATTAAATATCAAAGAAGTAAACTGAAAATGATTTATCCGTAAAAATACCCAAAGTTTTGAAAGGGTGGATATACGGTTCGTATGCTCAGTTGAATGAACCGTATTTCCCTTTTTCGGAGATACGAGCAGTGTGTCCCTACTTTTTAAAGGAATAATTAAAATAAAAACATGTAGGGTATTATTGAATATAATTGTTAAACAGGATCTCCTTTATAAAAGCTATCAGGGATTGAGCAAGTCTTTATTATAATAATCCAAAATAGAATAAGCATACTGCAATGCCATTTTAGCTTTACTATCAGGGTTTATATTGATCGCTGAAATATAGTCCATGATAGCTTCCTTCCGTTTGTTACAACTCCAGTATTTCATTCCTCTTAGTATATATGCTTCTTCATCCTTTGGATGTAAAAGAAGGTACCGATTTAAGAGAGGAATGGCATCCTGGGCCGGAATGGTCTTTATTTGAGCTAATGAAGGGAAATCCTGATTTTCCATAAATTAAGGAATGGCAACTGTATGAGATTCTATCTGTTTGTCTAAAAATAATGAGGCCAGAGAATCGAATTTTTCGGTATGTTCTGTAGTAAGATATTTTATTGAACCATTTTTGGAAAGCCGCTCTTCAATTTCCGGGTGACGAATAAGATATTGAGAAAGGCTCTCCGCTACCAAAGGACCTTGACAAAGAACATTGACATTTTCCGGCAGGAATTTCCTTATATTATCTAAAAGAAGAGGGTAGTGTGTGCAACCCAGCACCAGGGTATCGATGAAGGGATCCTTTTGCATAATTACATCTATTTCCTTTTTGATAAAATAGTCTGCTCCCGGGGTATTTATTTCATTATTTTCTACAATAGGCACCCACATGGGGCACGCATGTTCAACTACTGATATCTCGGGTGCAATTTTAGCTATTTCGAGGGAATAAGATCTACTCTTTACGGTGCCGGGAGTAGCCAAGACACCTACATGTCCGGATTTTGATATATCAGGGAGAATTTCCACTGTGGGCCGTATCACTCCTAAAACTCTTTTGGCAGGGTCTATTAAGGGCAAATCCTGCTGTTGGATACTCCGTAAGGCCTTTGCTGAAGCAGTATTACAGGCTAATACAACAAGATGGCACCCTCTTTCGAAGAGTGCCTTCACTGCCTGTAAAGTAAATTCGTAGACTATTTCGAAGGATCTGGATCCGTAAGGATTTCTGGCATTGTCACCCAGATATAGATAATCGTAATGGGGTAGACGTTGTCTGATCTCCTTGAGGATTGTCAGACCACCATAGCCGGAATCAAAAACTCCTATTTTCAATTTCAGTTGATACCGAGTTTTGCTTTCACCTGATTAGTGATATCCTCCACGGGAGATGAATAATAGAGGATGATAGAGCTTACATTCGGCTGAATCAAGGAATAATTTCCTTCCTGTCCCACAGAATTTATAGCATCATTTACTTTCTTTTCTATGGGAGCCATAAGTTCCTGTTGCACTTTAGCCATTTCTTGCTCTGCTGTCTGAGTGAACTGTTGGATTTTCACCTGGTATTCCTGGAATTCCTTTACTTTGCGTTCCTTAATAGCCTCCAGTTCATTGTCAGGCATACTCTGGATATCATCATAACGACGTTTCAGCTCTTCATTAAGTTTGGCAAGCTCATCTTCATATCTTTTTGAAGTTTCCACGAATTTTGTCTGAGCGTCGGTGTATTCAGGCATTTTTTGCACTACTTCGTCAACATTTACAAGACCGATTTTCAGACTTTGGGCTGCTGCACACATCGGAAGAATCAAAGCTGCGAGCAATAAGATTTTCTTAATCATTTTTTATGTTGGTTTTATTTGTTTCCTCTATTGACTTCAGTTATTATCAATTAAATATTTCCCTGACGACAATAAAAATTAAAAAATCAAGAATTTGAATAGCAAGTGCAAAATTACTTAATTATTTGGAATAGCCCAATTTTGCAAGCACTTCATTGCTTACATCTATCTTTGGAGAAGCAAAAACAATGCTTTGAGAGGAAGCTCGGTCAAAAATTGTCTGATATCCTCTTTCTTCAGCCACGGCTTTTACAGCATTGTAAACATCTTCCTGAATAGGTTTCATCAACGACTGACGCTTTTTGTAAAGTTCACCCTCTGGACCGAAATATTTATAACGGGTTTCCGTAACTTCTTTTTCTTTAAGAACAATCTCTTCTTCACGTTTTTTCTTTTGCTCATCAGTGAGAAATACCATTTCTCCCTGATAATTTTTATACATCGCTTCAGCTTCTTTGGATAGTTCGTTTACTTCTTTTTCCCATCTCTGAGAAACCTGGCTCAATTGTTCGTTTGCCATTTCATAGCTGGGAATATTTTTCAAAATATATTCCATATCTATTAAAGCAAACTTTTGGGCGGAAGATGCCAGACAGGCACCCATGACCAATGTGATTATAAAAATTATCTTTTTCATGCTATTTATTTTTTATTCTTAGACCTTCTGGCTTTATGAAGGTTTAACATTATTAAGAGTGAGGATAGGAATAGTATTTAGAATTCTTGTCCTAACACAAAGTGAATCTGGCTTCCACCTCGTGTTCCCCAAACTTTATCAAATCCGTATCCCCAGTCTATACCTAACATACCTAACATAGAGAGATATAACCTGACACCTACACCGGCACTTCTCTTAAGATTAAATGGTGAGAAATCTTTAACAGATGTCCAACAGTTACCGGCTTCAGCAAAAGCTATTGCATATATGGTGGTACTCGGTTGCAGCATAAACGGGAAATGCAACTCCATACCGAATCTGCCATAAGCATATCCTTCATATCCCCATGGAGTGAACTGTCCGTTTTCATAACCACGCATTGCAATGGTTTCGGTGGCATAAGTATAACTTCCCGACATACCGTCACCACCAAAATAGAATGTCTCAAACGGAGTCTTGAAATATTTGTTCCAGGATCCTAACAGACCAAAATCTGCACGAGTCATAAGCACGAGAGTCCATGATCCCTCAGGATCTGTGAGAGGAGTATAAGTACGGCTTCTGAATTTCACCTTCCAATATTCGATCCATTTATACATTTCCTTAGCCGCCGCTTCACGTTGCTCGGAATTGGTGTTTGTTCTTGCTGAAAGTTCAGCCAAAGTCTTCCAGTCTTTTTTGCCGCTAAATAATGATGCCGGAGGAGTGAGTGTCACATCAATGCTGAAAGAGGAGCCACGACGAGGATATATGGGCTGGTCTATACTTGTACGAGAAAGAGTCAATCCCAACATTATTGAATTAGACACTCCGTTGTTCATATAATAGAGATACTCCCAGTTTTTTAGATAATACCACCGATATGATATCGAAGCCTGAAACTGGAAATAATCATCCGGCCATGAAAGGCGGGTTCCGAATCCGAGCATTACACCTGCCATCTGCAACACCTTATTGGGGTCGTATGCATTCTGGTAATAATAACCGGTATTGTTATAATTGTAAGATCCTCCATAGTAGAGGGAATTATAATACCCTGAATTATACCACGTGTTGTTGTAATAGCTTGAGTTTATACCTGTGGAGCGGCTATAATCAACACTGAAGGAGAGTGCGTTAGGCCGTTTGCCACCGAACCATGGATCAAAGAATGAGATAGAATAACTTTGATAATATTTTGCATTAGTTTGGGCGGAAATGGAGAAGGTCTGGCCATCTCCTCGTGGTATTATACCTCTATAGGAGCCCGGATTGAAAAGGTTCTTAATGGAAAAGTTGGAGAATGATAAAGCTACCTGACCGGTAACACCCGTCTGTCCCCAACCAAAGGATAGCTGCACCTTATCATTAGCCTTGGATTCCAAATTGAAAACTATATCCACAGTACCATCATTCTCATTGGGTTCAGGCCTTATATCCATATTTTCAGGATTGAAATGTCCGGTGGTTGCAATTTCACGTGCCGAGCGCATCAGGTCGCTTTTGGAGAAGAGGTCTCCGGGACGAACCCTTAGCTCTCTTCTGACTACTTTTTCAAATAGCTGGTCGTTACCATTTATCACCACTTTATTGATTGTGGCCTGAGGGCCTTCCATCACCCTTAGCTGAAGGGCAATACTGTCTCCTTTGATATTTTCTTCAATCGGTACCAATTCAAAGAAGAGATACCCATTGTCAAGGTAGTAGTTTGCCACCGCATCATCATCAGTCCGTAACCGTTTTTCCAGAAGAGGCTGATTATATACATCGCCCGGGTAAATCCCTAAAATATTATTAAGCATATCGGTTGAATAGATAGTATTACCTACCCAGTTGATGTCGCTGATATAATATTTATTTCCTTCTTCAACTTCTATGAAGACATCGATATTATTGTCATCATATTTCGCGATGCTGTCGCTTACAATTCTTGCATCGCGATAGCCTAACGAATTATATTTTTCAATAATGCGATTCTTATCATCCTTATAATCTGAATCCACAAATTTTTTCTGACTGAAAATCTTCAGAATATCTTTTTTCTCATTGGTTTTTTTCATTGCATTCTTCACTTTACGGTCAGAAAGCACTTCATTCCCAGTGATATAGATTTTGTGGACCTTTACCTTGCCATTTTTGTTAACGTTTACATCAAGGAATACTTGATTTTCTTTAGAAACATCGTTTACCTGATATATATTGACGTCAGCATTCTTAAATCCCTTAGATGCATAATAATCCTTTATAATCTGAGTAGCCCGGGCCACAATATTGGGAGTGATCTGTTGGCCTGAAATCATACCAAGCCGTTCCAACAAGTCTTTTTTCTCTCCACCTTTTACACCCTGAAAGCGCAATTCAGTGAGACGAGGTTGTTGCTTGAGACTGATGAGGAGCCAAATCTTATCGCCTGCAATTTTTTCCGCTGTGATTTTCACGCTCGAGTAAAGGCCCTGTCTCCATAATCTTTTTGTGGCAGCTGTAAGGATGGCTCCCGGCACCTCAACTCTCTCGCCAATAGAAAGTCCGGAATTTGCAATAATTATATAATCATCCGTATGGTTTATTCCCTCTACTCTTATACCTGCTATTTCATATACTTTGGGAATAGGAGAATATATGATATCGGGATTATAAATAGTATCCACCGGTGCTGATTCCGACTGTGAGAAGGCAGGGAATGAGAAAAGCAACAGAGAAAAAATAACCGATATCTTATATAATAAATGCTTCATTCAGAAATAGGTTAGTTGTTATGTTTCACTTGGTCGCTTGTCATTCCGAATCTTCTTTCTCTACTTTGGAAATCGAGCAAGGCGTCTACATAATCTTCATCAGTGAAATCAGGCCAAAGAGCCGGTGTGAAATAAAGCTCACTGTATGCAATCTGCCAAAGGAGATAGTTTGAAATACGGTATTCTCCACCGGTTCTAATCAGCAGATCGGGATCAGGAATCCCTGCGGTGGTAAGATTCTGCGAAATTGAATCTTCCGTTATATCTTCAGGATTTAGTTTACCTTGTGCAGCCTGATAAGCAAGTATTCTTGCAGCTTCAGTTATCTCCCACCGTGACGAATAGCTCAGGCACATATTAAGCTGGAGCCCGGTGCAATGAGCAGTGGCATTCCGTGCATAGAAAAGCCTTTGTCTGGCGTCTTCAGGTATTCTTTCAATATCTCCGAGGAGGTTTATCTTCACATTGTTTTCGAGGAGTTCCGGAAGCTCTCTTTCAATAGCCCAGCCTATCAGATACATAAGAGTATCCACTTCATCTTTAGGGCGATTCCAGTTTTCAGTAGAAAAGGCATAAAGAGTGAGAAATTTAATGCCAAGGTCGGAAGAAAGTTTAGTGACCCTGTGGACAGTAGAAACTCCTTCCGCATGTCCGTCGCTTCTTCCGAAGCCACGATTTTTTGCCCATCTTCCGTTGCCATCCATAATCATAGCAACATGCACAGGAATACGGGTCTTATCAAGCTGTGATATTTTTTCTTCGAGTTGGGTCATTTTTCTCAATCTTTATAGTTACATGTAGCACACCTTTTACTGAATTCATAGCTCACGGTAAAGGTGAGGGTTGAATACCAGTCGGTGTTTTTCATGAAAGAACTTTTAATTCCTGTGGGATCCTGTAGATCAGGACCGTCAAGACGGTCGGTAAATGTTTTTTTCATGAGGAACTCCAATCCCAGATTAAGCCGTTTTGAGGGTTTATACCGGAATCCGATTCCAAATGGAAGAGTAAAGGCCACACCGGAATATCCGGAAACATTCCAGGCTGTAAGACCCAGACCACCGGCTAAATAAGGCGTGAATCTTTTCAGGTGAAGGTAAGTTTCTCCTATTCCATAGCTGAAGAAATTAAATTCAGCCAATTCCGAGAGTTCGTAAAAAATAGTTGTGAATTTATAATCCTGACCTGTTGGAAAAACATTAAGCATATCGGCAGAATTGCCTGAAAGGCCACCTACAAAGAAATTAGTTTTGAAATTCCAGCGTGTGGTGGCGATATATCTGAACAGGAGTTCTATATCCCAGGAAGGTCTTTTAAATAGTGTTGATGTATTTGCATCTCCCAGATAACCGGTCATGCCCACACCGCCACCGATATCAAATCTATAGTCTTCCTGCGCCTGAATCTTTCCTGATTCGACGAGAATACATATGACTGTTGTAGATATTATGGCAATGCGTTTCAGCAAATCTTTAAATATTTGGAGTAAACATTAATTTAGCCAGGACACCTCTCCATATATCATTTGAAAGATTATTATCATTGAGATATCCTCCAAATACGTATAGATAAGGGCATAACCACGTAATCTCATCACCTTCTACTGAATAGGAAACCCGGGTATGAGGAAATGTTTTAGATGAAGGTTGAATTGTCCAGGCATCTGAAAGGTTGGCAGAAAGATAATCTTCTGACACAATCACATCGGCATCCTTTAGTGATGGGAATATTTCCGGTAGTTGCATTGAATCATTAGCTTTGCTCCAGTGCACTCCATTGTCGTAGGAGAGATAAACCTCTCTGTTCATTTCTTCGCTTTCCAAAACACCACCAAACAAAAGCCAGATTTCCATTTCCCTTTGAAGGAAAAGATATGGTGTCTCACGGAAAATAATATATCGTGCCATCATTGGATATTGTAAAGGAGGAAGATATCCTTGATTTATTACAGCCCATGTCCGGCCATCGAAAGCCCATACATCTGAGGATATTTCTCCTGAAGAAGTTACTCCACCTACCATAATTGCATAAGATTGAGGAGTCCAGGATGAATCTACAATCCCTAAAGTAGATGATTGATTCAAAGGAAAATTATCTTCCAGCAGACTTTCAGGTATTTTCCCATCGTTAGGATATGACGAGTGGTAATATGTATTGTCAACTTCCTTTATTCCCAAAAGATAACCGTTGTAATTACCCAGGATATTTGTCCAGATCTCTCCGACATTGTTCCAATCAATACCATCCGGGGAAGAGTAAAGATACCCCGCTTCATCCAATACCCAGAATTTATTGTCTGAGTAAGCAAATGATCCCATTCTTGGAACAAAGTTGAAATCCAGAGATTGTTTGTCCCATTCCCCTTCATTAAGATCATCACAGACGGCAAAAGTGTATTGACCATTATATTCCTCCACGAAAGTATAAGTCAAGGGTTTCACATATAATGTTTTTTGAGCTACCGGTTTTTCATATCTTGCGGGGAGGGGAGAAGTGGCCAGTTTATCCCACATAAGGGAATCAGGGTTCTGTTTATGTACATTCACCTTAATATGATATGTGAATGCATTTAAACCATCGGCAGCTATAACTTTAAGAGCAACAGGAGAGGAAAAGTCAATACTATCTTCAGGATTGGTGAGATAATTGACAACAGTATCTTTTTCATTGTCTTTGACAAATGTCAGTTCTGCTTTTGTCATAGAGTTGGCAAAAGTGATTACAGGAATAAGTCTGCTTACATCAGTGCCTTTTGGTAACGAGTCCGCGTTGAATATCACACCCGTGTTGAGGTCGATAGAAAAAAACACGGAGTCAATATCAGAAAGAACCTTATCGTTTTCCTTTAAATAAAAATTCTTTATAGCAACAGTTGACGGGGTAACCACAATATTGTTATCCTCATCAGAAGATTTGGAATTACAAGATACGGCTGAAATGATAAAGAGCGCCAATACCTGTAGAAAAATTAGTTGTCTTTTTTTTATCGATGACATTCCTGAAGGGAGGTCTTAAATACTTGCGAAAGGTTAGTTTTTTTGTTTACAATCTGCAAATTTAGTATTTCTTGTCTAAATATTATGTGAAAAAAGGATGCATTTTATTTAGGCCGAGGATTTTTAGGCCTTTTTAACGTCTATAAGTTAGAATCAAGTTGTTGCCACTATGCCGAGTATTGATCAATCTAAGACCCGACGGAAGTGAAGGAGCAGCAAGACCTTTTTCTATATCAAATGGTGCCGTTTCTATACGGATTTCATCATATAATCCAGCTTGGAGAAAACTATTTAGAAGTTTTTGCCCTCCTTCAACCATCAGACTTATAAAGCCTCTTTTTCTAAGATCCTTAGCAAAATTTACACAATTGAAATTTCCGGAGGCAACAAATTTTTCAGGAGAGTTTCCGCCCCAAAATCTTACATTTAAAGCCGGTGTGTCAATTCTCTGCGTGTTAGCTCCCACTATTATTGCATCCGTATTTGCTCTTTCCCGATGCATCCAAATCAAAGAAAGAGGTGAGGAGAACTTCACAGAAACAGGTTCTTCATTATTAAAAGCTGCGATGTATCCATCAGCACTTTGAGCCCATTTCAGAATAATCCATGGAAATTCTGATTGTTGAGCTTTAATGAAGCGAACATTTATGTTCTTACATTCCTGTTCGAGACATCCTTTTATAACTTCTATTCCGGCTTCCTCTAAAATTCTGATTCCTTTGCCGGCAACCAGAGGGTTAGGATCTGTTGTACCCACTACCACACGATGTATCCCGGTATTTACAATCAAATCGGCACATGGAGGGGTTTTCCCATGATGAGCACATGGTTCGAGAGTTACATACATTGTTGAGTCCCGGAGTCTGTGTCGGTCTTCTGGATTTACTGAATTAATTGCATTTACTTCTGCATGAGGACCTCCATGAAAAGCATGAAATCCTTCTCCGATAATTTTGTCATTGCTAACGATGACAGCACCGACCATAGGATTGGGCGATACCCTTCCCTCGCCGTTTCGGGCAAGTTGAAGGGCACGCACCATGTATTTTTCATCAATTTTCAAAACCGCGCAATCTTAAGAGAGCGTGAGCATCAGGTTTATGACCTCTGAATCTTTCAAAGAGTACCATTGGATCTTCCGTATCTCCTGTTTCCAGAATAGTTGCCTTGAAACTGGCTGCTGTATCAGGATCAAAGATTCCATTCTCTTCAAATAATTCGAAAGCATCAGCTTCAAGCACCTGACTCCAAAGATAGGTGTAATATCCTGAAGCATAACCATCGTCTCCAAAGATATGTTTAAAATATGGAGATCTGTAACGGTAAGTAATTTCTTCAGGCATTCCTATTTTCTCGGCCACCACAGCTTCAAATGAAGGAACATCTATATCTTTCCCGTCTGTTTTTCCCCATTCAAGGTCCAGAAGGGCAGCCCCGGCAAGTTCGGTAGTTATGAATCCTAGATTGAATTTAGATGCATTGTTAAGTTTCTCTATCAGTTCATCAGGAATGGTTTCTCCTGTTTTATAATGCTTGGCATATTCTTTAAGTAATTCAGGTGCGAAAGCCCAATGTTCATTTATCTGAGAACACATTTCTACATAATCTCTGTCAACATTGGTTCCTGCAATAGAACGATAAGGGGCCTGTGAAAGGATCGATTGCAGAGCGTGGCCGAATTCATGGAAAGTGGTTTCCACCTCATCGATAGTAAGAAGAGAGGGTGTATCTCCAGCCGGACGAGTGAAATTTCCTACATTATAAACAATGGGACGTCTCGGTCCTTCTTCATAGAGGCCTGAACTTTGCATTTGATCCATCCATGCTCCCTGACGTTTGGTAGCTCTCGGGAAATAATCGTTCATAAACACAGCTACATGTTCTCCAGTTTTACTGTCTACTACGTCATAGACAGTGACTTCATCCATATATTTGGGAGCATCAGGCATTTCCACCATTTTGATGCCCCAAAGTTTCTCTGCCGCGCTGAAGAGTCCATTCAAAACATTTTCTAAAGAAAAATAAGGTCTTACTTCGTTTTCATCAAGATCATATTTTTTCTTTTTAACTTTTTCAGCGTAATAATAATAATCCCAGGGAGCGATTTTAAAATTACCACCTTCTTCATCAACGATGGCTTGCATGTCTGCCACTTCTTCATGACTACGCTTAACAGCGGGTTCAAATACTTGAAGGAGGAGGTTGGTTGCTGCTTCCGGAGTACCCGCCATAACTCGCGATGTCATCATTTGAGCGAAATTGTCAAATCCCATTATTTTTGCTTTTTTGGCACGTAGGGCTACAATTTGCTTAATCACGGGATAATTATTGTTTTCGCCAAAAGATGCCAGGGAAGTATAACCTTTATAGATTGCTTCACGTAATCCTCTGTTCTGAGAGTATTGCAATACAGGCAGACGGCTTGGTGCGTGAAGTGTAAACACCCATAATCCATCAAGTCCTTTAGCTTTTGCTTCCTCTTTTGCAACCGCTATTGATGATTCGGGAAGACCTGCAAGATCATTTTCATCATATACTGTTACGAAGAAAGCATTTGTAGCATTCAAAAGATTTTTATTGTATTGGATGAAAAGTTTTGAAAGTTCATCATTTACCTGAATAAGTTCCTGTTTCTTTTCCTGGGAAAGAGCGGCACCTTGTTGTTCGAATTCACGATAATATTTTTCGACCACCCTTTTCTGTACGGGATTAAGATTTAGATTTTCACGATTGTCGTAAACCGCCTTAATTTTTTGAAAAAGAGCGTCATTAAGATTCACATTATTGGAAGCTTGATTTAACAGGGGGATTGCCTCTTCTGCCATCTGAGCGAATTCATCTGTTGACAGGGCTCCGTCATAATGATAAAAGACAGCAGCAACACGGTCTAATATCGGAGACAGGTTTTCAAGAGGTAAAATAGTATTTTCGAAATCAGGTTTAGCCGTGTTATCGGTTATAGACTTTATATTCCGATCTTGCTGTTCGATACCGGCCTTAATTGCAGGTATAAAATCAGCGATGGAGATTTGCTCGAAAGGAGGAATCTGATATACCGTTGTATAGGGAGTCAAGAACGGGTTTTGATGTTCATCAGCCATGATTGATGGGGTTAATGCGAAGCAACATAAGGTGGCTGCCGCGATCTTTTGTAATTTCATTTTATAAAATTTGTTTTGATTTCTTCTTTGCAAATATAGCTTTTTTACTTGAATTCAAATTCTCCTATAAGCGGATAGTGATCTGAAGAATTTATTTTACCCACATTTAGATCGAGAGCTTCAATAGGGCCTCTGTAAAGCATCTGGTCGATATGGAAATAAAAAGCATGCAAATTGTATGTGATAGCAGGCCCGAAATTAGTTTCTGCGTAAGCATCACGCAGGTCGGTGCCACGTATAATATTATATGTCCATGAGGAAGGAACGTCATTAAAATCACCACATACAATAAGAGGTATATCGGGAGAAAGGTCATCTATATCCTCACGTAATTTAATAGCGACATCGGCTCTTTTACGAAAAGCGTTACGAAGTTTCTGACGAATGCTTCCTTTGAATTCTTTCATACTGGATTTGGCTGATTCCATAGAATTTATATCAGTCACCACCATTCTTTCTTCTTCCGAAAGACCATAGGAATAAAGATGCACCATGGCAATAAGCAAAGTCTTGTTTTGTGGAAACTCAACCTGAAAAAAGTCAAAGCCCGACTTGTCATTGCTATCATATGCAATTCTTTCCAGGCGTTTAACCGGATATTTAGAAATCACTTTCAAATCTGTAGAGGTTAGCCCGGCTTTAAAAGGGTAAAGCTCAAAAAGTACGTTCTTAAGACTATCTGAGAAATTAGGAATTTCAGACTTCTTAAAATCCTTCAGCTCAGCGAGACATATTATATCAGCATCGGAATCGATCATATATTCGATGGCCCGATTTCCAAGATAATCAGGTTTGCGGATATCTTTCGCATGGAGCACATTCCAGGATATAATTTTAAAAATTTGTCCTGATCCTGTAGCAATTCTTTTTGATCCTAAAGGGAATGCATTGCTTAAAGGAGTAAGGCACACCACAATTGTAATAATACCCAGACCGCAGAAAAAAATTTTTCTTGATATAGCCCAAAACACTATTAAAACAATTGAGAGAATAGCGAGATAAGGAAGTGCAAGGCAAAAGAGAGATGGTAAAGCGAGATAATCAGGATTTATACTTCCACCAAAGGCAGCCACAACCGTCGCTACATATATCACAATAGATATAATGCGCATTGCTGTAAAGAAAAAGGGGCTGAGAATTTTGGTCAGTATCATTGGAATTTGATAATTAATAGAAAGATTTTCCTCTCAAAGTTCCATTTTTTCTCCAGTAAAGAAGAATCAATATTCCAAAGATCATTCCACCAAGATGGGCAAAGTGAGCCACGCTGTCGTTTGCATTAAATCCGAGGAAGAATTCAATCACTCCATATCCAATCATCATGTATTTAGCCTTAATTGGAAAGGGTATAAAGAAAAGATACATAGGTTGGTTTGGGAAAACGAACGCATAACCCAGAAGGAGGCCATAAACTGCACCAGAAGCACCAATTGTGACGAAATTGTTTTTGAAAGAGGTTATAGCTGATATAAAGGCACTGTCGTGGGAATTGACGGCCTGATCTACAATTTCTTTCATATGACTGAAGGTTAGTCCATTGAGTTTAGCTATCCCGTCTACATATTCATGCATCCAGGTGCAAGCCCATACCACTTCCTGTACAAAAGCCGCTCCTATTCCACAAACGAAATAAAACATCAGATATCGTTTGGAGCCCCAAACCCTTTCCAATATAGAACCGAACATCCATAAAGAAAACATATTGAAAAGCAGATGCCAGGGATTTGTTGGGGCATGTACAAAAAGATAAGTGATAATCTGGATTGGGTTAAATTGAGATGCCCCTACAAAGTGGAGTCCTAAAACCCGTATTATTGTATTCCCAAACCGAGGAAATATGGCTTCTATCGCCCAGACAATTATATTTATCAAGATGAGGTTTTTGGTAACCGGCGGCATGGCGGTTATAAATCCTCTAAATCCGTTTCTAAACATTTAAATTAAAATATAAGAATTGCAAAGGTAGTGAAAAATATCTAACTTATTTTATCGGTGTTTTCCCTGTCTTACAACCGGGGATAAAGGCTATTGATGAACAAATATTTCTCTTTCAGCGTTATCTTGTTAAGAAAGAAACGCTATGAACATCAAAAAAAGTATTTTATCTCTTGCAGGTTTATTAATGCTTGGATTGAGCTCCTGCAGCACTTTTACATTAGTGAATTCCGAGGTGTATAATAACGCGGATTTAGCGGATTTTCATACATTCCGTATTATTACTCCCGGAGAGGGGAAGCTTCCGCCGGGAATGGAACTCGTAACTTATTATAATATCGCTGCGGCAATCCGAGAACAGATGGTAGAAAGAGGATACGTCGAAGATCCCGCATCTCCTATTGTAATCAATATTGGTTTGACCGTGAAGAATGAAGTATATACAGAACCAATATCTGCTTTAGCACCTCCTCCACCGCCTCCCGGCCCGATGGGACCTCCCCCGGGTCCAATGAACTGGTTTCCTTATGGAGGACCTGGTCCTTATCCCGGTTATGCTCCATATTTCATGATGCCGCGTGCTTATTATTGGAATCCAAATGCGCAGGTTGTAACCGGTATATATAAAGAAGGTGTGCTTACAATGGATATTGTGGATATGGCAACCAAGGTAGCCTTATTCTCATCATCTGTGGCTACAATTTTGGAAAATGGAGATTCCCAATTCAGAAACTTATCGGGAATAGCGCAAGCGGTCCAGACTTTATTTGAAAAATATCCGGTACCATTATTGCCTCAATACAGAAATCAGAAAAAATAATTGCAAGAGGTAATCAACAAATTAAGAAAAGCTCTTATTCCCATATACGGAAAAGGGGAAACTGAAGCTATTATCAGATTGATCTTCTATTACGTAAAAGGATGGAAGATCACTGATATGTTAATACATAGCCGGGAAGATCTTTCCCCATTCGTGAAAGAGGAGATTGACAAGATATTGCAAAGACTTTTAAAAAACGAGCCAATCCAATATATTGTGGGAGAGGCCAGGTTTCATGGTCTTGATCTAAAAATAAGGCCCGGAGTATTAATACCGAGACCTGAGACAGAGGAATTGGTGGATATTATTATAGATGATTATAAAAGTAAGGAAGACCTTAAGATTTTAGATCTTTGTACCGGTAGCGGTTGTATAGCAATAGCTTTATCAATTAATCTTCCTTTTTCAGAGGTAACAGCTGTAGATATTTCAACTGAAGCTATTGAAATGGCAAAAGAAAATTCTACTCTTTTAAAAAGGAAAATAAATTTGATAAAAGAAGATATCTTTGAATGGGATCCTAAGGAAAATTATGATATCATAGTTTCTAATCCTCCCTATGTAATGGATAAAGAGGCTTTGACGATGGAAAAAAATGTATTGGATTACGAGCCTCATGAAGCCTTGTTTGTGAGAAATGAAAATCCCCTTGTGTTTTATCGAAGAATAGCTGATATCGGGTTGAATGCCCTTAAAGATAACGGCAGGTTATATTTTGAAATAAATCCTCTATTAGCGGATGAACTTAAAGAGATGATGAAGACTATGGGGTATTCAGACGTTGATTTAATCAGGGACTCCTTTGGCAAATTAAGATTTCTGCGTTGCACCCGTATTTAAGATTATGACAAAAAAGCCTGTAAGCAAGGAAAAAGCTTTAAGCCGGCTGGAAACTTTATGTAGCCGTTCGGAGCAATGTGAAAATGATCTTAATAGGAAAATGATATTATGGGGAGTCTCATCTGACTCAAGAAGAGAAATCATCGGGATTCTCAAGGCCAATAAATTTTTGGATGACTCAAGATTTGCCCTAAGCTATGCCCATGATAAGGCAAAATTTTCCGCTTGGGGGCCCTATAAAATTAAAGCGGAACTTATACGCAGAAAGATATCTTCAACTGATATAAAAAATTCTCTTGCAAGTATTGATTCATCTATTTGGAAGGCAGGACTTATAAAATGCGCCGTGGCTAAAACGAAAGGAATGATTCTGACCGGAGAGGAAGGCTTTGAAAATGGAAGGAAAGTTTTCCGTTATCTAATCAGTCGTGGTTTTCCTTCAGCCGCTTCTTCAAGGATTATCAATTTCTTGAAAAGAAAACAAATTGAAGCCACATGAATCGTTGGTGGAACGATATCCTTAACTTGTTTTTCCCGGCACAATGTCATTTATGTGGAAATTTATTGTCTCCGGGTGAAAGATTTATTTGTCTTCCATGCACTGAAGCTCTTCCACGTACCGGTTATCATAGAAGTCACCGAAATCCTATGGAAGAGAGATTTGCCGGCCAATTCCCCTTTGTTAGGGCAACGGGCCATTTCTTTTATACCAGAGGATCCTCCTTGTCCCAGTTGATTCAAGATATGAAATACCGTAATTTTCCTTCCATTGGAGATAAAATGGGAGAAATTGCCGGGAGAGAACTTTTTTCAACTGGTTTTCTTAATGAGATAGATTTATTAGTACCATTGCCAATGCATTTTATGAAGAAGGCACGAAGGGGATACAACCAGACTGATCATATTGCTTCCGGTTTAAGTAAGGCAACAGGTATCCCGGTATTGGATGCAATGAAAATGACCCGAAGGAGAAAGACGCAGACATCATTATCTCGGAGCGAAAGAATGATCAATGCCCATGATTTATTTACTCACCGTAAGGGTATTGATCTGAATGGGAAAGGGGTGCTATTGGTTGATGATATATGTACCACGGGTGCTACCATGGCTGCTGCTGCCGAAGCTTTGACAGCTTCTTTCCCGGATATCAGGCTATCTCTCTTTGCCCTGGGAGTAACTTTCTGAAAGTCATATATTTTTATTTTAAAAAGTTTAGAAGATTCCGATATTGAATTCCAACCTTTTATTCCTAATTATGTTATAATTATAAAGTAAAATTAAAAAAAGTCATAATTATGGAATTGGAAAACATAAAGAGCCCCAGGGACATTAAAGGTTTAGGTGATGAAGAATTAGAGAAAATTGCCAGGCAAATGCGGGAGGCTGTTTTAAACAGAACCTCGCAAATCGGAGGTCATGTTGGTCCTAACTTAGGGGCCGTTGAGACCATCATAGCAATGCATTATGTATTTGATGCACCAACGGACAGATTGGTATATGATGTTTCCCATCAGGCATTCCCTCATAAAATGTTAACAGGAAGGGTAAATGGTTATCTTTATAGACAGGATTTTTCTAAAGTAGGTGAATATACCAGCCCGGTTGAAAGTCCTGAATATGATATTTTCTGGGCCGGTCATACTTCTCCGGCACTTAGTCTGTGTGTAGGTTTAGCCAAAGCAAGGGATCTTAAGAAAGATAATTATAATGTAGTGGCTTTGGTAGGTGACGGAGCTCTTAGTGGAGGAGAGGCTTTCGAAGGCCTTGATGCAGGTGGCGCCTTAAACAGTAATCTTATCTGCATAATCAATGACAATCAAATGTCCATAGCAGAAAATCATGGAGGAATCTATGAACATTTGCGCCATCTACGTGAAACAAACGGAACAGCTCCCGATAATTTATTCAAGGCTTTTAATTGGGATTATCTTTATGTGGCAGAAGGAAATAATGTAAAAAAATTAATTGAGGCCTTAGAAAAAGTGAAAGGAAGCAAGAAACCGGTAGTGGTGCATGTAAATACTCAGAAGGGTGAAGGCTATACACCGGCTGAAGAGTATCGTGAGGCATTCCATTATCGTGACCCTTATGACATTGCAACGGGAGAGCTCCTTATCGTACAGGAAGGGCCAACTTCAACCACGGTTCTAAAAGATTTTATCAACAGGAGTGCCCGGAAATATCATAATTTCCTTGCAATTTCCTCTGCTACACCGGATAGCTTCGGGCTAAATGCCAGAGAAAGAGAGATGCTCGGGGAGCATTATATTGATGTTGGAATAGCGGAACAGACAGGAGTTTCTGTGATGGCCGGTGCAGCCCGTGATGGTGCAAAAGTAGTATATAGTGTCGTAGCTACCTTCTTACAAAGAGCATATGATCAGTTAGTGGAAGACTGGGCTATGGATCCGTCACCGGCTCTGATGGTAGTTGCAGCAACAGGTGTGAAAGGCGAAAAAGATCAGACACATTTGGGGTTCTGGGATATACCTATGATTACCTCAGTACCGGAAATAGTTTATCTTGCACCTGCCAATCTGGAAGAATTCGAGGCGATGCTTGAGTGGGGTCTTTCTCAAGATAAATTTAAGGTAGCCGTAAGAGAACCGGTTTATTCAGTTGAGCACGCCGATTATGAAGTTGATAAAGATTATTCCGACCTTAATAAATTTAGAGTTCTCAAAGAAGGAAAGGAAGTTGCCATTATAGCGGCCGGAGATTTCCTTATAAAGGGTCGACAGGTAGTTGAATTGCTGAAAGCTCAAGGAATAGAAGCTACTCTGATCAATCCCCGATTTATATCGGGAGTAGACAAGGAACTCTTGGCAAATCTTCCTGCCCAACATAAGATTGTAGTGACAATTGAAGATGGTTCTCTTGAAGGAGGTTTCGGACAAAGGATAGCTTCAGCTCTTGGTACCTCCGGCTTGAAAGTTCTTAATTATGGTCTTGAAAAGAAATTCGTAGACCGTTTCAAGTTAAAAGACCTTGAAGAGGCCAATCATTTATTACCCGAACAGATTGCCGGTGAAATTTTAAAAGAACTCAAATAAAGGAAAAACTTCCAACTATTTGATTTATTATTAGATTATTATTACCTTTGCAAGCGAAAAATAAGCAAAATGACTAATTTTTATACATTCTTCTTTTCTTTTTATTTCGGTTTTTCCAAAAACGGGAAAGATGAGTGATGCTTGCTTTAATTAGGTTAAACAAATCAAATCCCGTAGCTCAAAAAGAGATAACGGGATTTGTTTTTGAAAGATAAGAATGGTGGAAGAAAAAAAATTAAAGGTTACAATTCAGGGAGTGGCAGGTTGTTTCCATGATGCTGCGGCAAGAGAATATTTTAATGGCAAAGAAATAGAGACTGTGCCTTTTAATACTTTCCCTGAGATGTTTGATGCATTGGAAACCGATGCTTCTTTGGTGGGAATAGTTGCAATAGAAAACACTATAGCAGGAAGTATCCTACAAAATCATGAACTTTTGCGTCAACATAATCTCACTATAATAGGTGAACATAAAAAAAGAATTTCTCATGTTTTGGCAGCCTTACCAGGACAATCGATAGATTCTCTAACAGAAGTTAATTCTCATCCCATGGCTCTAATGCAATGTGAGCAGTTTTTGCGTCGCCATAAAAATTTAAAAATGATAGAAAGTTTTGATACTGCGGGAAGTGCCAAAGAGATTGCAGAAAAGAATCTTCTCGGCCATGCAGCAGTATGCGGTGATTATGCAGCCACACTTTATGGCCTTGAAATATTGGAACATAGTATTGAAACAAACAGAAGAAATTTTACACGGTTTCTAGTGATTGCAAATTCTCTTTTAGCTTCTGAAATAGGTCCTGGAGAAAGTGAGATAAATAAATCTTCGATTGTTTTCACCCTTCCTCACACAGGAGGAGCTTTGTCGAAAGTGCTCACCATTTTATCTTTTTATGATATGAATCTTACCAAGATACAATCGGTGCCTATTATAGGGAGGGAGTGGGAATATAGATTTTATGTAGACTTAACCTTTAAAAGCATTGTAAGATATCATCAAGCCATTGATGCCGTACGTCCCCTTATCAATGAACTTGTTGTGCTTGGAGAATACCGGGATTTTGTGGAATCTAAAGCATCTTAGAGAATATGAAAACAATACATCCTGCAAAACGGGTAAATGAAATAAAAGAGTATTATTTTTCACAAAAGCTCAGAGAATTGGCCCGTCTCAATAAGGAGGGAGCAGATATTATCTCTTTAGGAATAGGAGGCCCTGACCTTCCTCCTTCCGATCAGGTGATTAAAAGTCTTCAAAAGGAGGCGGAAGTCCCTGACAACCATTCTTACCAGTCTTATAACGGTATACCGGAATTAAGAAAAGGATTTTCAGACTGGTATCTGGATAAATTTGGAGTTAACCTGAATCCTGATAGTGAGATTTTACCTTTGATTGGTTCGAAAGAAGGAATACTCCATATTTCTATGGCATTTTTAAATCCGGGAGACGGGGTTCTTGTTCCCGATCCGGGTTATCCCACTTATACATCTGTGAGTAGACTTGTAGGAGCTGAAATATTTAATTATGACCTGAAAGAGGAAAACGACTGGTTGCCGGATTTCAACCAACTGGAAAAATTTCCATTGGAAAAGATTAAGCTCATGTGGGTGAATTATCCCCATATGCCCACAGGAAGAAAAGCAGAAAGAAAGATTTTTGAAAAGCTCATAGAATTCGGGAAAAAACATGGAATCATAATAGTTAATGATAATCCCTATAGTTTTATTTTGAATAAGGATCCTCACAGTATCTTTCAGATAAAGGGAGCCAAGGAAGTATCAATCGAACTTAATTCATTAAGTAAAAGCCATAATATGGCAGGTTGGAGGGTTGCAATGGTAGCTTCGAATCCTCAGTTTGTATCCTGGATTCTGAAAGTGAAGAGCAATATAGATTCAGGTCAGTTCAAGCCGGTGATGCTGGCAGCCGCAGAAGCCTTGAAACTGAATCAAGACTGGTATGATACATTATATTCCACCTACGCTGAGAGAAGAAAGATTGCAGAGGAAATTATGAATGAGCTTGGATGTAGTTTTGATCCTAAACAAACAGGTCTTTTTCTATGGGGAAAAGTACCGGGAAATATACCGTCCGGAGAATGGCTGACCGATGAATTGTTTTATAAAGCCAAGGTATTCATAACCCCCGGTTTTATTTTCGGGAAAAACGGCGAGCGTTTTATCAGGATATCCTTATGTGCTTCTCCTCAAAAATTAAATGAATCATTACAAAGAATTAGAAAATATAAGAAATGAAAGATTTGAAACCAATATTCCCCGAAATAGATATAAAACGTCCTATTATAATAGCCGGTCCTTGTAGTGTAGAATCTGAGGAACAGGTTATGACTACAGCAAAAGAATTAGCTGCAAATGGCATAAAGATTTTCCGTGGAGGCATCTGGAAACCGCGCACATCACCGGGAGGATTTGAGGGGATAGGTGAGATCGGTCTTCCTTGGCTCAAGAGGGTTAAGGATGAAACCGGGATGCTGGTGGCTACAGAAGTGGCAAATAAGGCTCATGTGAACTTGGCTTTGGATGCCGGAGTGGATTTATTATGGATAGGAGCGCGTACATCAGCTAATCCATTTGCCATGCAGGAAATAGCCGACGCCCTGAAAGAATATGGGAAAGATGTGGCTGTTTTGGTTAAAAATCCGGTAAATCCGGATTTAGAATTATGGATAGGAGCTATGAAGAGAATTTACAACGCCGGTATAAGACGTATAGGGGCCATCCATAGAGGTTTTAGCGCTTTTGGCAAACACTTATACCGTAATATGCCTCAATGGAGAATACCAATTGAGCTTCAAAGACGTTATCCCGATCTACCGATAATCTGTGACCCAAGTCATATCACAGGTAAACGCGAACTTATCGCTTCAGTGTCCCAACAAGCCTTGGATATGAATTTTGCAGGCTTGATAATAGAAAGCCATTGTGATCCCGACAATGCCTGGAGTGATAAAAACCAGCAGATTACACCTGACGTATTAAATGTCATACTCCATACTCTCGTATTGAGGGATGAAACAACCACAACTGAAAATCTTGCTCTTCTACGTCAACAAATCGACCGTATAAACGAAGAGCTTCTGGAGCTATTAGCTAAGAGAATGAGGATATCTTGTGAAATAGGTCAGTATAAAAAAGAACATCATATGCCTGTGATTCAGCAGACCCGTTATAATGAATTGATGGATCAGTTGGTTAAGAACGGTGAGGATATGGGAATGTCTGAAGAATTTATCCGAAGTATTCTTGCTGCTATTCATGAGGAATCAGTGAGACAACAGCTCGAAGTAGTGAACGGAAAAAATCTTTGAAATCAGAATTTATCCTTAAATTTGATACATGGAATCTCTAACAATTTATAATGACAAGATTGCAGACAATCAAGTAGAGAAAGTTGTAGAAACTCTTAAGGATGGAGGAATTATCCTTCTTCCAACTGACACTCTATATGCTGTGGCTTGTGATGCCTTGAATCCGAAAGCAATAGAAAAAGTTTGCAAGTTGAAAGGTATCAACCCTGAAAAAACAAATTTGTCGATTTTGTGCGATGATATTTCAATGGTGTCGGACTATGCAAAATTTGACAATTATGCTTTTAAATTAATGAAAGAAAATACCCCCGGGCCCTTCACTTTTTTATTTAGAGCTGCTTCTTCGCTTCCAAGAGCTTTCAAAGGACGTAAGACCGTAGGGGTTCGTATTCCGGATAATGAGTCAGTAAAAAAAATAATAGAACTTCTTGGAAATCCCTTGCTCTCTACGTCCATTGTTTACAAGGATGAGGATTATGGAATTAATCCAGATTTGATTGAAGAAGAATACGATTCTAGAGTGGATTTAATGATTAAAGGGGAGGAAGGGAGACTACAACCTTCGGCAATAGTAGATTGTACCGGAGCTCAACCTGAGATTATACGGGAGGGACCCTTAGATTTATCTATATAATAAGAATATTGTCATTTTTGGGATAAAGAAAAAATTTAAAAAGAATGAGAATCAAGGTATAGTCCTTCATGTTAAAACTAATGATGAAAACCCTTGTTCTTTTTAAAGCCTAAACAAAAATCTTCTATAGAAACTGAAATCTTTTCATTAAATTTGCAATAATACTAAATACAATCAGCTTTATAACCTTAAAATTATAATTCAAATGTCTAAAATAACAGTAGTTGGAGCCGGAAATGTAGGAGCCACAGCCGCAAATGTATTGTCCATCCGCGGTGTCGCTGATGAAGTAGTGATGATAGATATCAAAGAAGGCGTATCAGAAGGGAAAGCCATGGATATGATGCAGACGGCTAATCTTCTTGACATGAATACCAGAATTAAGGGGGTAACGAATGATTACGAAGCCACAAAAGATAGTGATGTAGTGATTATTACCTCCGGAATTCCACGTAAACCGGGAATGACACGCGAAGAACTCATAGGAGTTAATGCCGGGATAGTTAAGAGCGTAACAGAAAGTGTTTTGAAATATAGTCCAAATGCTGTGATTATCTGCGTATCCAATCCTATGGATACAATGACTTATCTGATTCATAAAGTGTCAGGACTTCCCAAAAACCGAATAATAGGCATGGGTGGAGCTTTAGACAGTAGCCGGTTCAAGTATTATCTAAGTCAGGAATTAAAAGCTAATCCCAATGAAGTGGAAGGTATGGTTATCGGTGGACATGGTGACACTACAATGATACCTTTGAAAAGATTTGCTACTCTTCGCGGTATTCCTGTATCAGAATATCTTTCAGAAGAAAAGCTTGATAAGGTAGTGGCAGATACAATGGTAGGTGGTGCAACACTCACGAAATTGTTGGGAACTTCCGCATGGTATGCTCCCGGAGCTGCAGCAGCAGAAGTGGCAGAAGCTGTATTGCATGATCAGGATGCTATTATTCCTTGTTCAGCTTTGCTTGATGGAGAATATGGTGAGAAAGATCTCTGTGTAGGAGTTCCATGTTTACTGGGTAAAGGAGGAATAAAGAAGATTATAGAACTTCCTCTCAATGAAGAAGAGAAAGAATTGTTTAGAAAGAGTTCTGAAGCAGTGCATAAAACCAATGACGCTCTTCCGAAATAAAAAATAAGTATAATCATATAGGGTGCGGACTCTTGATGAGTCCGCACTACTTTTTTATTATGAAAATCCTGATTTGTCCTGATTCGTTTAAAGGGTCTTTAAGTTCAAAGGAGGCAACCGGAATAATTTCCCGTACTTTAAGAAAATTAGATCCTCAAATGGATATTATTGCCCTTCCTTTGGCTGACGGTGGGGAAGGTACGTCTGAGGTTATAGGAAATAATTATCCTGAAAAACATTTTGTAGATTCAAAAGATGCCTTAGGAAATAATATTAGGGTTAATTTTTTGTCAGATTCAACAAAAAAGAAAGCTTTTATAGAGAGTGCTGAAATAATCGGACTGCCTTTAATACCCTATGCGAAAAGAGATCCTATGGAGGCATCCTCCTTTGGCCTGGGAATGGTTATTAAAGAAGTCATGGAGCAAGGATACATAGATGTATCTATAGCTTTAGGAGGAAGCGCGGTTTGTGATGGCGGTATGGGAATGTTGGAAGCTTTAGGTTATCGGTTTTTAGATAAAAATAATATAGAATTAAATGGGAAAGGAAAAAACCTTTTATTGGTTCATAATATAGATGACAAAAATGCTCATAACAGAATAAAGGAAACAAGATTCAAAGCTATATGTGATGTAGAGAACCCTCTCTTGGGAAAGAACGGTGCAGCCTTTGTTTTTTCACCACAAAAGGGTGCAAAATTGAAAGATGTGCCAATTCTTGATGCAGGCTTGAAAACCCTTGTTGAAACCGGTGAAAAAATATGTAGAGGGTCAAGGCTGGGGTCAATTAAGAAAGGAGCCGGAGCGGCCGGAGGATTGGGATATGCCATGATGACTTATTTGAAAGCCGCCTATGTTTCCGGGATAGATTTTATTAAAGATACAGTAGGATTTAAAGAATTGGTTTCCCAAGTGGATTATATAATTACCGGAGAAGGTAAAATAGATAGGCAAAGTTTGATGGGAAAGGTAATAAGTGGTGTATTAATCACTGCTAATCAATTTCATAAACCTGTTATAGGACTCGGAGGAATAGTAGAAGATAAAAAATTATTAATTTCTTCAGGACTAAAAGCAGTTTATGAAATATCGAAACCGGAATTAAGTATAGAAGAAAACATGGTATGTGAAAATGCATTCCATAACATGGAAGAAACTGTAAAAAAGATATATGAACAATTTTTGTCTCACTTCTCAAAGTAATAAATAAACGACAAATCATTACTCTCAGAATCATTAAAACGTAGATACAAAATTACCAAAGAAGAGATCTTTATAATTGTCTGAGAGTGTATTTGAGAAGAAAATTTTTATCAGTATAAATTACCAAATTTCTGAGAGTTAGATCGTTTGGTTTGTCTGTCCACTTGAATACCTTGTATTTTCACTTATTATTTTCGAACATACGATCCGTGTGTGTCCTTACATTTGAAAGGGATAATCTTAATTAAAAAACATGTTGGGTATTATTGCAGATGATCGATAATAAAGTCTAAAAAATCCGGAAAGATATTAGTATCTGAATTAATTAAACCGGTTCCAAGACATAATTTTTTTCTAAAATAAAAAGACCGGAATATTTGAAGGTTTGAAGGCAAACCATTTGTCTGATAGGGTTGTTGATTAGATATAAATAACTTAAAAAACAATTATTATGAATAAGATTATGATTTGGAGCGATTTCGCTTGTCCTTATTGTTATATAGGAGAAAAAAGATTAAAAGATGCTTTGAAGGAATTAGGATGGGAAGGTAAGTTTGAGATCTTATACAAGGCTTTTGAACTTAACCCGGATGCTCCTAAAATACCTTCTGAAGGATCTATTGTAGAACGTCTTGCAAGGAAATATGGATTATCAACAGGTGAGGCTCAAGAAAAGGTAAATTCCATAGATGCCCAAGGTCGGGATCTGGGAATAGATTTCAGATACAGTACTGCAAAACCATCAAATACCTTCGATGCTCATCGATTGATGAAACTTGCAGAAGCCAAGTATAATCAAGAAACAATTGAGAAACTCAATAAGAATCTTTTTGATGCTTATTTTGTCCGTAATCAAGTTCTGGCAGACAAATCTGTATTGTTGGAAAATGCATTAATGGCAGGTCTTAAGGAAGAAGATGTTATGAAGACGCTCGATTCTGAAGATTATGGGCCCGCTGTAAGGAAAGATGAGGAAGAGGCATCTCTACTTGGAGTAAGAGGTGTACCTTATATTGTTTTCAATAACAAATACGCTGTGCCGGGAGCATTGTCAATTGATGATTTTAAATCAGTGGTAAAGGAAGTATTCGATTCTGAACCTCTTGAAAATCTTTCCGGAAAGACGAAGAGTTGTGATGAAAACGGATGTACTTTGTAAATATAAATTTAATATCGTATTCCGGAATAATTAATAAGAAATCCCGATGTGTCCTTAATTGAATCTTACTATTGACTTTCTATTAAATTAATTAGATAATATAGTCAGAGAAAAATTATATCGGTAATCTTTTAATTGAGGCTGAATTTATTTAGTCTCAATTTAATATTGTCAAAAAATTCTATCTTATTTCCAAAAACAAGGAATCAAGATCAAAAAAAGACTTTAACCCTTAAAAAATGGATAATAACTTGAGATTGTATTAATTTTCAAGTTATTATCCCTTAGTCGGGGTGAAAGGATTCGAACCTTCGACCCCCTGCTCCCAAAGCAGGTGCGCTAACCGGACTGCGCTACGCCCCGAGCATTAAATTGCGGTGCAAAGATAATAAAAAAATCTTTACACCGCAAATTTAGATAGTATCAGTATTGCTTAGATTATTTTTCTTAACGGATAGCGTTGAGATCTCCTAAGGTTTTAGCATTATCTATACCTTTATTAGCTGCATCTATAATAAGATCTACCTGAGCTTTTGTTGCATCCTTCATTTCATCCGGGAGACCGCCGTATTCGATTGTTTTCTCATAGGCTACTTTGAGTAATTTGTCGTAGCTTTTTTTCAATTTATCTTTATCGCTATCAGTGAGCACATATTCGGAGTTGTCCTTAATAATATTCCAGGCATCTTGCGGGTTAACAATGTCTTGAAAGTTAAGAAGGTCGGCAGTGCTGTTAATTTTCTCAGTTTTTTCACGAGCCTGGTCAAGAACTTCTACGTATTGGTCGACAGGAGTATTTCCTCCCCCTTTGCCACAAGAAACGGACAATGCCAGCACAACGCAAAAAAGAAGACTTATAAAATAATTTTGCTTTTTCATTGATTTCAGTAAATATTTAAACGTTTGATTATTCAGCATTAAGAATTTGTTGTTCTCCGGCTTTAGTTTCATAATCGTCTACAGGTATATCTTTATTGACATTAATGCAACCCCAAAGTCCATAGAAGAAGAGATATCCAAGGCAACCAACCATAAGCCAGTAACTGGTCATATAGCCGAGTTTGTCAGCTATAAGCTGTTGGAGCAAAGGAATCACACCACCACCCACAACCATCATCATGAAAATGCCGGAAGCTTGAGCTGTGTATTTTCCAAGACCTTCAACAGCGAGATTGAAAATACCACCCCACATTACAGATGTACAAATTCCACAAAGCACCAGGAATAAAGCTGCAATTGGCACTCCGGGAGCATTCACTAAAGCTGAAATAACATCAGCCGGTTCTTTTGCTGAACCCAAAACCACTGTCTTTTCTACCGGACCTGAAGTGGTTTGAATAGTTTGAGTTGAGGTGTAAGGTTTGAGTGCCTCTTCAGAAGGATTAGCAATGAAATTTTGGATTTCATTGTCGGGCATTCCTGCTGCAGAAAGAGTACCTGTGGTTTTTTCCACCGGATCGTAAATAAAATTAGGCACACCGATTGATGTTTCTTTAGAGCTGAAAATAGCCAATACCACAAGTATTATACCTACGCCGGAAACTGCCAGGAGTTGATTTCTGGTAGATACTTTTCCAGAGATAAAACTTGAGGCGAATCTTCCCACAAGCATCAACAGCCAGTAAATAGCAACTATAGCTCCGGCAATTGTAGAGGCATCTCCAAGGATTCCAGCTCCGGAACTTTTCTGATCTGAAAGATAGAACATCAGTGTGCCCGGTATACCAACCTCAATACCTACATAAATGAAAATTCCAATAACACCTAATACTGTATGGCGGAAATTCCAGGGACTGTGAGCGTATTTTACATTCTTATTTGCGCTAGTATTTTGGGGTTCAGGTATATTGACAAAATAAATGATGATAAAGGCTGCGATAAATATTCCAATAGCAATCCAGAGTAATGAATCTACATCGCTAAGTTTTGAACGAGGAGTCAACGCTCCGATTAGCACACCTACCAGGAAGGGAGTAAGAGTGGCAGAAAGAGAATTTAAGGTACCACCTGTCTGGAGTAGCTGCATACCTTTATTGCCACCCCCACCGAGCAAGTTAAGCATCGGGTTAACTACTGTGTTAAGCATACATACACAAAAACCGGCAATGAAAGCACCCAATAGGTAAATGATGAAATTTAAGGCGATATGCATAGTTTTCTGCACTTCGTATTCACCTCCATGGATATTTTCCATCACAGTAACTGAGGAAGAAGCTACATGAATTTCACCACCCCACATGCTTGAAGCATATTGCACTGCCATACCAATGGCTCCGATAGCCAAAGCCCATAAGGTTGTTTTCTTGTACCCGATTTTAAGTAGAAGTTTTCCAGCCGGAATACCCATAAAAAGATATGCAAGGAAGTTCATCATGTTGCCTAACATACCGAGGAAACTGTTACCTTCGAACTGGTATCCCCATATAGTACCTATAGGCGCTGCAAGGTTAGTCACGAAAGCGATCATTGCAAACATGAACATCATGGCTATGATGGCCACCGTTTTTCCCCTCGGGTTAATTTGAGTTGTGGTTTGATCAGTCATTGAATATTAGGTTTTAAGTTTAGTTATTCTGTTTATAGTATAAACTCGGTAAAAAACAATTATTTGTTTGGACATTAATATCTGCTTCCGAAAATAGCAGACCCTATACGAATTACATTAGCTCCTTTTTCCACAGCTAATGGCCAGTCTCCGCTCATTCCCATAGAAAGCAGATTGAATTCTTCCTGATTCAAGTTGGGATTTGATTTTAACTCTTCAAAGATAGCATGAATTTTTTCAAAATCATTTAAAATGCGTTGATTATCATCGGTGTTTGTAGCCATCCCCATAATTCCTCTCACTTTTAGATTTTTGAAAGATAGAAATTCCAGAGAATTGATAAAATCAAAAATTTCCTTAGGAAAAAATCCGAATTTTTCTTCTTCAGCAGCCACATGCACCTGTAAAAGAATCTCTGTAATAATTCCCGCTTTTTCAGATTCTCGATTGATGAGTTCTGATAGTCTTAAAGAATCTACACTTTCAATTAGGGAAGTTTTGCCTATTATAGACTTTACTTTATTAGTCTGCAAATGTCCGATAAAATGCCAACGTATATCTTTAGGCAGAGTTTTTTCTTTTTCGAGGAACTCCTGGACCCGACTTTCCCCGAAAATTCTTTGTCCGGCCTCATAAGCCTGCATAATCATTTGAGCGGGATGAAATTTACTCACCGCTACAATTTCCACCCCTTCCGGCACTATTGAATGGAATTCCTTAATTCTTCCAGCTATGTCGAGAATATCAGTCATTTTGTCCTGCTTTCATCATCCCTAACTGAATAGGGAATACATCCATGATAGGAGTTTCTGAGATAGAGGCTATTTCGTAGTCGGCCAAAGTACCTTTCATTCCATCTTGGAATTTTTTTAAAGCTCCTGCAAAATCTGCAGCCTGGACCAGGATAAAATTTGCAGCTTTTTTTTCCATTCCTGATTTTTCATCCAATGAAATAAAATTCACTTTCACCATATAGAATTTATCTCCACTATCATCGAAGAAAATTTCTGATATTCTGGTTTTTTTCACAGCTGAAATACTGAAATCCCCTGAAATAAAGGGAGTGATTTTCTCAATTATCCGCGTTTCGGCTTCCGTGAAAGACAGAGCATCAACTAAATATGGTTCGTTTACTTTTTTTACCAGACCATTTTCGGTAAGCCTTTCGTAGCGAACCTTACATTCAAACCATAAGGCCATTTCAAAATTTTTTTAGTAATGGCAAAGTTAAGCAAATTTTTATTAATGGGTTGCTTGTAAAAGAATAATTATTAATTTTGCGATAGGTAAGAACAGAAAGGGAAAATGGCGGGGATAACAGGCTTTACACGCCGGGTATGGGACCTATATTATGATGGTTTCAAATCCATGACAGTAGGAAAGACCTTATGGTTGATCATACTTGTAAAGCTCTTCATATTCTTTGTTATAATGAAATTTTTGTTTTTTCCGAATCTTCTAAAAAGGGATTATTCCACAGATGAAGAGAGAGCCGACCATGTAAGAAACGAGCTTATAAAACGGTAGAAAAACCTGTAAGAATAGTTTTACCCTTGAAATCTAACTAAACAGAACCTGATATATGGATGATTTAATGACAGTGGTCGACTGGTCGCGGTGGCAATTTGCTCTTACCGCCATCTACCATTGGCTTTTCGTTCCCCTCACTTTAGGTTTATCCCTAATCGTGGCCGTGATGGAAAGCATATATGCCAAGACAAAATCCGAAAAATGGTTAGCTACTACAAAATTCTGGATGACCTTATTCGGAATAAACTTTGCTATAGGTATAGCGACAGGTATAATTCTGGAATTCGAATTCGGTACTAACTGGAGTAACTATTCCTGGTTTGTGGGAGATATATTCGGAGCTCCACTGGCTATAGAAGGTTTGGTAGCATTCTTTATTGAGGCCACATTCGTAGCTGTGATGTTCTTTGGATGGGGTAAGGTGAGTGAAAAATTCCATTTAGTCTCGACCTGGATGACATGGTTTGGAGCTTCCGTTTCAGCACTTTGGATCCTTGTTGCCAATGCCTGGATGCAATATCCGGTAGGAATGGAATTTGATCCCGGTCAGATGCGAAATATAATGAATAATTTCTGGGAGCTCTTCTCAGGCATAGCAGTTAATAAATATCTGCATGCAGTATTTTCAGGTTGGGCTCTCGCCGGTGTATTTGTAATCGGTGTAAGCGCATGGTTCATGTATAAAAAAAGAAACATACCTTTTGCAGAACGTTCTATAAAAACCGGAGGTTGGGTAGGACTTATAGGTTTGTTGCTGACTATGTGGACCGGTGATGGGTCAGCTGTTGAAGTGACCAAACATCAACCAATGAAACTTGCTGCCATGGAGGGCCTTTATCATGGGCATGAGTCCGCAGGAATAGTGGCTGCCGGCATCGTAAATCCCAATAAGACGTGGAACAATGCAGAAGATGAATATCTTTTTGACATAACAGTGCCTTATGGACTGTCAATCCTTGCTAAACATGACTTACATGCATACGTGCCCGGTATCGCTGATATTATCAAAGGGTATACTCTTGATGAAAATGGAGATACGATTAACACAGTAAGTTATGAAGAAAGGATAAGACAGGGAAAGCTGGCTCATGAAGCTTTGAGAGCTTACGATGCAGCAAGAGCAAGAAATGATGAGGCAGGTATGATTGCTGCTGAACTTGAATTGAAAGAGTATTATCCTTATTTCGGATATGGGTATTTTGAAAATGTAGAGGAAGCCATTCCTCCGGTAGGCCTTACCTTCACTTCCTTCAGAATAATGGTATTCTTAGGTACTTATTTTCTTTTATATTATGTAGCAGCTTTGTTCTTCGTATACAGCAAGGGCGGATTACTCAAACGCAGTAAATGGCTACAATGGATAGCAATGGTTTCAGTACCATTCATGTGGGTTTGTTCAGAAGCCGGATGGGCTGTGGCTGAAGTGGGACGTCAACCATGGACCGTGCAGGATTTACTGCCAACAAAGGCAGCAATTTCCGAGATACAGGCCGGTTCCGTTATCCTTACTTTCTGGCTCTTTGCGGTTATTTTCACTGTCCTACTTATTGCTGAGGTAAGTATTATGATGAAACAAATACATAAGAGATCGTTAACAGATTTGGAAATTGATTACGCGCATTAATTATGGAACTGGAACATTTTCAAAACTATTGGTGGTGTCTGATCTCTGTATTGGGAGGAATACTTGTTTTCTTGTTGTTTGTGCAGGGTGGACAATCCATGTTGCTCACAGCCGGAAATGATAAACGAAAAGAGTTAATAGTGAATTCAATGGGGAGGAAATGGGAATTAACATTTACCACTCTTGTGGTGTTTGGAGGTGCATTCTTTGCCTCTTTCCCATTATTTTATTCCACAAGCTTCGGAGGAGCCTATTGGTTGTGGATACTTATATTATTCAGCTTTATAGTTCAGGCTGTAAGTTATGAATATCGAAGCAAGCAAGGAAATGTATATGGAACCAAGACTTACGACACATTCCTTTTTATCAATGGTTGCGTAGGTTGTATTCTATTAGGAGTTGCAGTATCGATGTTCTTCTTTGGAGCAGAATTCACCGTGATGCGGGGAAACCTACTGGATTCACATAGTCCTGTAATTTCAAAATGGTCGGACTCGCATGGATTTGAGGCTATTTTCAATTGGAAGAATTTAGTGTTAGGAGTAGCGGTATTGTTTTTAGCCAGGATGCAATCATGTCTATATATGATGAACAATATTGCTGATGACGATGAGTTTTTCAACGTGTTGAAAAACAAAGCTCTAATCAATGGAGGTATATTTGTAGTGTTTTTCCTATGGTTTCTAACTATGCTATGCACTACAACAGGATATGATGCAACAACCAACAATGACATGACTGTGACAGCTACTGAGGAACCCTATAAGTATTTCCACAATTTCACCCATATGTGGTGGACCGGAATGACTTTAGTGATTGGAGTGGTACTGGTGTTGTTCGGACTTTTAAAATCTGTATTTTCGGCACATTTTACAAAGGGAGTATGGTTTACCGGAATAGGAACGTTCCTGGCAGTAGTGGCTTTATTCTGGGCAGCAGGTTATGGTAATACGGCTTTCTATCCGTCATTGATAGATCCGGCTTCCTCACTTACAATCAGAAATGCGTCATCATCGGAATTCACCTTAATAGCCATGAGTTATGTATCCATAGTCATACCATTTGTGTTAGGATATATAGCTTATGTATGGTGGTCGATGGATAAGAAGAAACTAACCTCGGAAGAATTAGAGACTACAACCCACAAATATTGATGGGGCTTTACCTCAGTCTTTTCGGAACATTTTTCAAGATCGGTGCCTTCACATTCGGAGGAGGCTGGGCTATGATATCGATAATCGAGAGAGAAATCGTCGATAAACATCATTGGATAAAAAAAGAAGAATTCCTGGATCTGCTGGCGGTTGCCCAGAGTCTTCCGGGAATTCTGGCTGTTAATATAGCCACAGCAGTTGGCGACCGTATAAAGGGGGCAAAAGGAAGTATGGTAGCGGCAGCCGGCACTATATTGCCTTCCTTTATGATAATATTGGCCATTGCTATATTCCTTACACCTGAAATTATAAAGAACAATAGGATCATTGCTTCTATTTTCATGGGTATCCGTCCTGCGGTAGTGGCCTTGATCATAGCTCCGGTGATAACATCGGCCAAGGCTGCCAAACTGCAATGGAAAACTGTCTGGATTCCATTGGTTGTGGCTCTATTGATATGGCTTGATATGGGTTTGATTTCCAACCCAATTTTCTTCATTGTGATGGGAGGTTTAGGAGGCTTTCTTGCCTGGTGGTGGCCAAGAAAATTCGGAAAGAGGGAGAGAAGGAAATTATGAATATCTATTGGCAGCTTGTCTGGGCATATATAAAGATAGGAATCTTTGGGTTCGGAGGAGGATATGCCATGTTGTCGCTTGTAGAGAAAGCCGTTGTTTCTCCCGGATGGATATCTGAGACAATGTTTACTGATATCGTAGCCATATCCCAGATGACACCGGGCCCGATAGGTATAAATTCAGCCACATATATCGGTTATGTGGCACCCGGCGAGGTTGATCCAGGCTTATCGGATATTGGCTGGTCTCTACTGGGTTCATTGCTGGCAACCCTTGCTGTAGTTATTCCCAGTTTCATTCTGGTATTATATAGTTCACATTTCATTCATAAACATAGCGAAAGCGGAGCTATCAAAGCCATATTTTCAGGCCTGCGTCCTGTAATTGTCGGACTAATAGCCTCAGCAGCCATTATGCTAATGAATGCTCCCAACTTTAATCCACAGGGTATTTCGTGGCAATTATGGACTAATATCGGCATATGCGCAGGTGCTTTCTGTCTGGCATATTTCCCGGTTAAATTAAGAAAGAAAAGTATTAAGGTGCATCCTATAATTATTATAGTGCTGGCAGGCATGACAGGATGGCTGTTGTATGGTTTATAAACTGAGTATTGAATAGATATTCTATTTTTTGAAAATTTAATCCTAAGGCAATATTGAGGCATGGAGAAAAATTATAAAGAAGCATTAGCTTATTTGTATAGCCAATTACCAATGTTTTCCCGCACCGGTGGTGCAGCCTATAAACCGGGACTCGATACGAGCTTGGCATTAGCTCGATTCTTTAATGACCCCCAGAAAAAGCTGAAATGTATCCATGTCGGTGGTACCAATGGGAAAGGGAGCACCTCGCACATGATAGCTTCAATTCTTCAGGAACAGGGTTATAAAACTGCTTTATATACATCGCCTCATCTTGTAGATTTCAGAGAAAGGATGCGAATAAACGGGCGAATGATACCGGAAGAAAAAGTTGTGGAATTTGTTAATAAATGGGAAAATAGTTCTTATACCGGACATCCCTCTTTTTTTGAACTTACAATGATAATGGCTTTTAATTGGTTTGCTGAAGAAAAAGTTGATTATGCCGTAATAGAAGTAGGTATGGGAGGAAGGCTTGATTCTACCAATATAATTATGCCATTAGTTTCCGTGATTACCAATATCACACACGATCATAATCAATTTTTAGGAAACACCCTTCAAGAAATAGCAGGTGAGAAGGCAGGAATAATTAAAGAAAGAGTTCCGGTAGTGATAGGAGAGACTCAAGCAGAGACTGAACAGATATTTAAGAAAAAAGCAAGTGAAAATAATACTGTCATTGTCTTTGCCGACCAAGCCCTTGAATCTACAACTATTGAATCTACAGAGGAAGGAATGAACATTTCCTATAATGGATTAGAAATTCATTCACCTTTGGGAGGGGATTATCAGAAGAAAAATCTAAAAACAGTTTTAACTGTTACAGAAGTTTTAAACCGATCCGGGATTCAAATAGACCAAACTTCTATAAAATCAGGTATTGAGAAAGTAATAGAAAACACCGGACTGACGGGAAGATGGCTGGTTATAAACAAAACACCTTTGACTATAGCTGACACCGGACATAACATAGCAGGTTTAGAATATAATTTTCGTCAACTTGAAAGGCTGTTGGCAAAAAAAGGGAAAGGAATACTTAGAGTAATCATCGGTTTTGTAGCCGATAAGGCGATAGATAAGATATTGGACTTATTACCGAAAAATGCAGAATACTATGTGACGAATGCACAGATCCCTCGCGCACTTCCGGCAGAAAAACTATTAGAAAAATTTATAGAAAAAGGATTGAAGGGCAAAGCATATTCCACTGTAGGTGATGCTTATCAAGAGGCAAAAAAAGAAGCCTCAGAAAAAGATTTGATCTTTATCGGAGGCTCCACATTCATTGTAGCAGATTTTCTTGAATCAGAAAATTCTACTTCTTAAGCTTGATTTTCTTCATTACTTCGGTCTTTATGCCTTGCATGGCTTTTAGACTGATTACTGTTGAAATCACTTTCTTCTTTAAGGTCTATCTCTTTACCTTCATTGTCTAATACCTTATACTGCAAATAGGCGAGTGACTGGTCAGGTAATACTTTGAAATTCCTACCGTATTTTCTGCGCCATTTAGTGTAGATAGAAATCAATCCTTTTTTCACATAAGCATCCACAAAAGGATGGACAAACATGGTAAACTTTTTAATTTTAAGGGTTTCTACCAGATAATGCAGCTTCTCATCGAGTTTGTCAGTGAAAAGCAGAGAAGGTTGAATTTCGCCTTTCCCAAAACAAGAAGGACAGATTTCAGAAGTAGTGATATCTAAAGCGGGCCTTACTCTCTGTCTGGTGATTTGCATGAGTCCGAATTTACTCAGAGGCAAAATATTATGTCTCGCTCTATCTTGAGCCATCAATTCTTTCATCCTCTCGTAAAGAGTAAGACGGTTCTCGGGTTTGTTCATATCGATAAAATCGATTACGATAATCCCACCCATATCCCTTAGCCTTAATTGACGAGCAATTTCTTCAGCTGCTTTAAGATTCACATCAAGAGCATTAGATTCCTGATCAGCACTTTGTTTGCTTCTGTTTCCTGAGTTAACATCAATAACATGCAGGGCTTCTGTGTGTTCTATGATTATATAAGCACCACTCTTAAAAGAGACAGTCTTGCCGAATGAGCTTTTAATCTGACGGGAAATGTTGAAATGATCAAAAATAGGAATTTCCTTCTGATAAAGCTTTACAATTTCTTTTTTTTCGGGAGCTATTAATTCTACATAATTTTGAATTTGATTGTAAGCATCTTTGTCATTTACATAAACATGTTCAAAATCTGTGGAGAAAATATCCCGGATAATACTTACGGCTCTTGAATCTTCCTCGTAGATTAACATGGGAGGTTGGCTACGCTGCAATTTGGCCACTGATTCTTCCCAGGCTTTTACAAGGGATCTCATTTCCTGATTTAACTCGGCAAATTTTTTATTTTCAGCTGATGTTCTGATAATCACAGAATAACCTTTAGGCTTTATGCTTCCTACAAGTTGCCTTAGTCTTACTTTTTCTTCGGTCGATTTTATCTTTTGAGAAATAGAAATTTTATCACCAAAAGGTATGAGCACAAGAAATCTACCGGTAAAAGATATTTCAGTTGTGAGTCTGGGGCCTTTTGAAGAGATAGGTTCTTTAGCGATTTGCACCAACACCTGCTGCCCAGGTTTAAGTACATCCTGAATTGTGCCTTGTTTTTCAATATCTTCAAGAGGTTTGAATTTGGAAATAGAAGGCACTTTCTTTTTATCGGCCAAAGCTTCAGCAAGGTAAGCCTGAAAAGTGCTGAATTGAGGACCTAGATCAAGGTAATGAAGAAAAGCATCTTTTTCAAACCCTACATCAACGAACGCGGCGTTTAGACCGGGCATGATTTTCTTGACTTTAGCCAAATAAAGATCACCTACAGCATAAGCCTGATTTCGGCTTTCCTTCTGAAGAGAAACGAGCCGGCTATCTTCAAGCAAAGCAATGGAAATATCCTTTTGGCGTACGTCTACTACTAATTCGCTTTTCATTATTTATAACACTCTTTCCGGATTTAACCGGCGACTTACAAAAACTTGCAGACACGATAAGAGTGAAGAAATTCCCCACCCCTCCATGTCTGCTTATTTTTTAGCAACGTGGGAGCAATGTCCCACGGCTTTTCTCACTTCTTCTTATGACGATTCTTTCTCAGTCTTTTTTTGCGTTTGTGAGTGGCCATCTTATGACCTTTCCTTTTCTTTCCGCTTGGCATAATTAATTGGTATTTATGTGATTGTATCTTAGGCTCCTTAATTTGAAGCCGTTTTTTAATTGTTATTCGAAATTTGCTGTGCAAATATCGTTATTTTTTTTGACTTACTGAAAGCTATATTTAAAAATCACTCTAATATTGTTAAATTTGCTATACATAAAAACTCAATTATGAATAACAGTTCATTCGATCGAATCCCTTGGATATTTTTTGATTTAGATGATACTCTTTGGAATTTCACCGAAAATTCTGAGGATAGTCTACACAAATTATATGGGATATCGCCGATACTTAGAAAATTATTTCCCGATTTCAAGGAATTCATAGAGATTTATCATAATAACAATTCGTTGATGTGGGATCTATATAGCCAAGGAAAGGTGACTACTTCTGAATTAAAAAATGAGAGATGGAGAAGGACTCTGGCTACCCGTCAATTTGAAGTTCTTACAGCTGTTTGCGAAGAATTAGACAGGAATTATCTGGAAATTCTTGCTCAAGGACAAGCGAAGATAAAAGGTGTTGAAGAGATGCTTTCGGAATTGGTAAAGAATTCTTTGATAGCTGTTTTATCCAATGGATTTTCAACTACACAATATAAAAAGCTTCATTATTCTGGCTTGGAAAAATATGTTACCCGGACAATAGTTAGTGAAGAAATAGGGATAAATAAGCCTGCTAAGCCAATTTTTGAATATGCTGTGTCGGAAACCGGGGCTCAATCACCTTTCCTTATGGTGGGGGATAATTTAGACTCAGATATTTTGGGCGCCATCAATGCCGGATGGTATGCTATATGGTACAATCCTTTGAAAAAAGAGTTCCCTTATGCACCCGAGTTTTTCCGCTTAAACAATTTAGACCCAAAGTTATTTCTTGCCAATGTTTCTTCTATTGAAGAATTAAAGAAAGCTATAAAAGAATTTTTAATAAAAAATAAATAAATCATTGAATAATAATATAATATAAGAAGGGCGGGTAACATTTCTTATATCAAGTTAAAGGATTTTGCAGGTAAAAAGGTGATATATTAAAGTTTGGATTTTTTAAAGGTAAAGTGTAAATTTGCATAATAGTGTAAAACGCCCTGAAAGAACCAGGTGAAGAAACCAAAATACGTCTATTATGAAAAATACAGAAAGACAATTAGCAGAAAAACTCTTACAAATAAGCGCCATCAAGTTGCAGCCTCAAAATCCTTTTGTCTGGGCATCAGGCTGGAACTCACCGATATATAATGACAATCGAAGAATATTGTCTTATCCTGACATAAGGAATTTCATCAAGGTGGAATTTTGTCGTCAGATATTGGAAAATTTCCCGGAAGTTGAAGCAATAGCCGGAGTGGCCATGGGTGCTATAGCCATGGGAGGAATAGTTTCCGACACATTAGGATTACCCTACGTTTATGTACGGGAAACTCCGAAAGATCATGGATTAGAAAACTGTATAGAGGGTAATCTAAAACCGGGAACCAAAGTAGTAGTGATAGAAGACCTGGTTTCTACGGGAGGAAGCTCATTGAAAACAGTAGAACTTCTTCAGAACTACGGCACAGAAGTGATAGGCATGGCTTGTCTCTTTAACTATAAGTTTCCCATGGCTGTGAAACGTTTCCATGAGGCCAATATCACACTTATCTCCTTATGTGATTACTCCACTATGATAGAAGTAGCAGAAGACACAAAATACATAAGTAAAGAGGAGGCAGAAACATTAAGAGAATGGAGAGAAAATCCGGCAGGATGGATGCCCTCTATCAAAGAATAAATAAATTTCAAGACGATGACAACCTACAGTTCAGGCACAGTGACCTTAAAAGCCCCTGCGGCCACAGTATATGAAAAACTTTCAAATCTGGAAAATCTTCAAGACCTCATCGACAAAGTACCGGCCGATAGAATACCTGAAGACAAGCGTGCCATGTTTGAGAATATAAAGATCACAAGTGATACCATAGAGGTACCGGGAGGACCCATGGGAAGTTTGATTTTTAGAGTCACTGAGAGAGAGGCACCAAAACTTATACGTTTGAAAGGAGAAGGTATTCCTATCGAGATGTCATTGTCTTTGCACATTGCACCTCAAACAGAAAGTACTTCCTCAGCTAATGTGGATTTAGACATTAATTTACCGGCGATGCTCAAGCCCATGATAGGGGGACAAATACAAAAGATAGCCAATCAGTTTGGTGATGTATTGGGGGCTATACCCTTTTCATGAAAAAAATCCGCTACAATCTTTTAATAGCCATATCGTTTCCGGTGATATTATTCACCGGATGTAAAAGCATAGACAATGAGAGGATACCTAACATGGCAGTAAATATCTCGCTTTCAGATGCCGGCTTATGGAACACATATGGGGTGTCGGGATTTGGAAGCCATAGGTATTTTATTTTAAGACCCTCCGGAGGGTCGTTGCCAACCGGTTTTCCTTATAAGTCAGGGAGCGCCACAGGGTTTGGAGGCGTTTTATTGATAGAAGGGATAGACCCGATAAATGCCTTGTCGGCTGCACCTCTTGCTTATGATCTTGCTTGTCCTGTAGAGAGTAAGCGTGATATCATCGTACACATTGACCCTGAAAACTACGTAGCTGTGTGTAATGAATGTCATTCCACTTACGATGTGACAATGGGTGGAGGAGCTCCAATAAGTGGAATAGCTGCAACCGGGAAATACAAATATGGCTTAAAAGTCTATAGATGTATACCCAGCGGATACGGCGGCTATTATATCACTAATTAGCGCTCAATAGTAATACAGCCATGGGCTTTTTTGAAAGTCTTTTCTATACCATATGGAGAGGTGCCGCTATCGGAATACTGATTTCAGCGCCAATGGGCCCGGTGGGTATCCTATGTATACAGCGTACACTTTACAAAGGAAGGAAAACGGGCCTTTACACGGGTATTGGTGCGGCTTTATCTGATCTTTTCTATTGCATACTTACGGGTTTCGGTTTATCTTTCATTGAAGAATTCCTTGAAAGGAATCAAAATGTAATCCAACTTGCGGGAAGTGTAGTTCTTATAGCTTTTGCAATTTATTTATTTAAGAAAAATCCGGCCTCCTCATTAAAAACCCCCCAAGGAGAAACTCCCCAGATTTCTCCACATAAAAATATTTTGGGAGGCTTTCTTTTCACATTCTCAAATCCCCTTATCCTATTTCTAATAATAGGTTTGTTTGCCAGGTTTAATTTCTCTATCCCTGAAATTAATTTCTATTATTATATAGCGGGTTATGCGGCTATCTTTTTTGGAGCGGTGTTATGGTGGGAATTTGTAACTTTTTCCGTTGATAAACTCAGAGCACACTTCAATTTAAGATCAATGTGGCTTATAAACAGGATAATAGGTGTAATAATTCTTCTCTTTGCGATTGTGGGAATTATCACGGGTATCACTAACCTGGTGAATACATGAATAAGATAAAGATCCTGTGTTTTTTAATGTTTTCAGTCCTTGCTTTGAATGCATTTGCTGAAACAATGCATTGGAATGCCGGCAGAGGTTACGGAGATTTTCGGTATGGGGGAGAAGAGGGAATTACAATAGATAATACAAGCGATAGTATTCAGTTCGATTATTTTAAATTCAAGGAGAAAAGTTCCAGACTAGACCTTATTTTTAGAAGTTCCAATTTACATGGTAATCCTTCCCAAAGTTATGTATACCATACTTTAAACGGGAAGAAGGGAAGAATAAAGAATCCACATTGGGGATTTTTCCTAACCGGACAAAAGGATACATTAATCTTTAGCATCAGATCAATAGAGGAGGAATCATATTTAGATAGCAGAAATGCACTTGAAATAGAAATCTATAATTTAAAGGAATCGAAAAAACACCGCATTATCGCAGATGAAAAGGTTAATCCTTATAATGGGGACAATTTGTGGAAACTGACCGCCCGTTTGGGAGAAATAACCCTTTATGGGGGAGATCATGATATTCATGAATTATATAAAGTAGAGGTGTCGGATACAATTACGGGGTTCGGATTTTTTGGAGGTTGGGGTTCGCATATAATCTTTAAGGACATTGAAATGAATAATGAATCCACGTTTAAAAAACAGGAAGAAAAGATTGATAAAAAAAATCTTGAAGAATATTATTTATTATCGGAAGACGTTTTGGAAGGTTATTGGACTCTTTTTGACCGCGAATTAGAAGAAAGTCTAATAAAATTAGGAGGAAATTACACTTTAGCCTGTGTTAAAGAAGGAGAAGAGTATCTTTTTCTATATATTTCCGGAGCCTCGGTAAATTCCAGGAATTGGGAACCGGGAGATATCAAAATGCGTATGTTGCCCACCGTTTTCCCCGGAATCTATGAAGTGGAATGGATTGATTCAATGAAAGATTCTCTTAAACATGATATCAGAGCCCAAAAGAATGAAAACGGAACTCTTCTAATCCAATTTCCTTACCAATCATCACACATACGGCTAAGAAAAGTTCCGTGATGATTACCAACGAGCTCCTCCTCCACCGCCTCCGGTAGCTCCGCCTCCAAAACCACCACCGAAACTTCCTCCTCCTCGGCCGGATCCTAAAATAGCTCCGGCAGCCAAAGCAGCTCCGGTACCATCATTGCGTTTAGGTATATTATATTTTCTTCTTGTCTGATTGTGACAATACTTACACTCATAAATTCTTTCTCCCACGCCGGAATGACGTGTTGTAGCCGGAACCACGGTATGATCTTTAATCATTGTCATGGCTTTCGTATGGCAATGAGGACATTCTTCATAGGGTGAATGTCGGTTCGGGAAGGCAAATCTCTCAACGGTACCACAATCTTCACATACCCATACATCGTAGTCTACAGAGTTTAATTTTTCCTCAAGATCTTGAGAGGGACTAAGAAGATTGTTATCTTCTTCTTCATTTAGTTTTTTCATTATGCCTTTACAAGCGGGACAACTCATCGGGCTATTTCTACTCTTGGAGTACCTTTTTTTTGCTATAAAATAAGGAATGATTCCTAGACCCAAAGAGAAGATTGCCATTAATAAATATGTAGATAAGTTATCGTGCCATCCTCTCGCCTTCGAATAACGGTCGAGCTTTTTGAATTTTCCAGAATCATAGAATAATTTTAACCAAGAAAAAATAGCGATACCGCATATTATAATTATGATAAAAGCAATGAAATCTCCCGTGGATATGTCAGATTCAGGCATTTCCTCCCATTTTTCCTTATTATTGCTTTTCAATTCTTTAGCAGCTTCAGGATCACTTAAGACTTTAGCCACATCTGCAGATACCGCTACAACGGCACTATCAAGATCACCGTTTCTCATATAAGGTACCACAGACCGTTGCAATATCTTGGCTGCGGAGATATCCGGAATAATTCCTTCCACCCCATATCCTGCAGCTATCCAGGCCTCACGTTGTTCAGGCACAATCAAAATTATGACACCGTTATCTGTATCGGATTTACCAACTTTCCATATATCAAATAGACGTGTAGCAAATTCCTCTTTAGAATATTCACCTGTATTTGGCACCACCACCGTTACAACTTCAGCCCCGGTAGACTGTCTTAATTTCCATAAAATATCATTAGCCTGAGCTTTTGCCTGTGGACTCACCAATGAAGCGGGATCCGATATATATACCCTCCGGTCTTTAACATTAGGATTATCTAAATCTTGCGGGGAATATTCTTTTGCAAAAGAGACAGATGCAACTAATATAAGACAAAAAAAGAAGAAATATTTAAAGATTTTACGAGACATGATTTATACAGCAGGAAGAGAGTGGCCATTTAATTTTCTAAAAAGATCGAGAGCATAAACATCAGTCATGCCTGAAATATGATCAAGTACAGCTTGAATTTTTCCATAAATTGTTGGTGCGTTAATATCGTATTGCTTTGGCATTTTAGTAAGAAGTAACATACTATAATTTTTTTCAGGATTCAAAACAGCTTCCATTAACACATCAAGCAGATAATTAATGATCCTTCCACCGGCAAGATCCACATCCACCACGTCCGGGGCACAATAAATCCGGTTATAAGCTAAATTAGAACATTCCCGGTAAGCCAATTTTTGAGGATCGGGCATAAGTTCCACAAGAGGGCTTACTTTTTCTCCATTCATTATAGGATCAATATACTCTAAGAAAGCATCTGCGCAATTGGCAACCATTTCTCCTATAACGTTTGATCGAAGATAACCAATTTTTTCATTTGGATCATCAAGATATCCCGTACCTCTTAGAAGTTTATCACGTTTATCTTTTTGAAAAAAGGCGAGCAAATATTCGAAGGCCTCACTCAAAGAAAGGATGCCAAGTTTGTGAGCATCTTCTATGTCCATAATCTGGTAGCAGATATCATCCGCCGCTTCCATAAGATAAACTAAGGGATGACGCGCAAAAACTCCGGTATTAAGTTCAGGAATTCCCAACCAGTCAGCAACCTTTCGATATAGACCCTCTTCGCTTTCAAAGAATCCGAATTTTCCTTTATCCCCGGCATGTTGAGAAGTCCATGGATATTTTACTAAGGTGCCTAAAGTACTATATGTCATTGCAAACCCCCCTTTTCTACGACCTACAAATTGATGAGTCAGAAGACGAAAAGAATTTGCGTTGCCTTCGAAATTTATAAGGTCGGCCCATTGGCGCTCTGAAACCTCAGATTTTAAATCTCTTCCAGGGCCTTCACTAAACCAGGTAGAGATGGTTTTCTCACCTGAATGTCCGAAAGGAGGATTACCAAGGTCGTGACACAGGCAGGCAGTGGCTACAATATCAGGAATGTGCTCAAGGATATGGGTCTGAGATGGGAAAAGATTTCGGGTAATGATTCTGTGTAATACCTCACGAGACATTGATCTTCCCACAGTTGACACTTCAAGGCTGTGAGTTAGTCTGTTATGCACAAATACACTTCCCGGCAAAGGGAAAACCTGAGTTTTATTCTGTAATCTTCTAAAAGGAGAAGAAAACACCATTCGGTCGAAATCCCGTTGGAACACACTTCTCATTTGTGAATTTTTATCATGGAATTCCTCCAGGCCTAACCTTTTGTCGCTAATTAAATTTTCCCAATTCATAATGAAGTATATATATTTCTTAACAAAAACATCAAGGAAAATATTGTGGCAATAATGAGAAGACTCCTCTCGTTATTAGAATAATGAATAAAAACTTCCATAAAGGCTTTTTTAGGAAATTCATAGAGATCTTCTGTCTGATCCTTCTTTTTGCAATGGGAGGTACGGTTACAGGTATGGCCAAACCCACTGATAAACTGATGAACAGGCCTTATGCAGATTTAAAAAAATGGCATCTTGGCTTTTCCGTTGGTTTTCATGTTCAAGACCTGAGTTTTACTCATAATGGCTTTCTTACTCCCGAAGGAGAACAATGGCAAATGGAAGTGCCTTCTTTTTCTCCGGGATTTGCACTGAATGTTTTAGCCGATCTTAGATTGCATCAATATTTAAATCTAAGGTTTACCCCCGGAATTTATTTTGGTAGTAAAGGAGTAGTGATGCGTGAATACACAACAGGAGAAAAGCTTAAACAAGACGTGAAAAGCGCATATGTAGTAACACCCATTGATCTTAAAGTGTCAGGCAATAGACTCCATAACGTTAGACCTTATCTCACCACGGGTGTAATGGGTACTTTTGATGTGACAAAAAAACGAATGGATTATCTCGTTTTCAATACCTTCGATGCCTATCTCACCATAGGATTCGGAGTGGATTTCTATATGCCTTTTTTCAAGTTTATACCGGAGGTGAAATTCTGTTTCGGGCTTACGGACATACTTCGTCACAAACGTCCAGATCTCGAAGATGATATGCAAACTTATAAGATCACTCAGTCATTGAATAAGGTGAAATCAAATATGGTAGTGATCAATTTCTATTTTGAATAAAATATGGCTTCCTTTCAAAGAAAAATATTATTAATAGTTGTAGGAGCCATCACTATGATATGGGGTGAACTTAAAGCACAAGACTATATGATATTGACCCAGTCTTGGGCAATGCCTACCTTGTTAAATCCGGCCGCTACGGGAGACATAGATTATATCCGTATCCGGGGAGGTGCACAGATGACTTGGTTTGGAAGTAAAGATTCTCCAAAGAATTATTTAGCAACAGCCGATTCCCCTTTTAAGCTTGCAGGCAAACGAATAGGTGCCGGTGTCATGGTGAGCAGCATGTCTTATGATCTGTTTCGCAATTTGCTGGTGGGAGCTCAGGGAAGTTATAAATTCAATCTTAAGAAAGGAACCTTAAGCGTAGGACTTCAGTTAGGGTATTATCATTCTAAATTTAAAGGGAGTGAACTTATTCTTGACAACCGTGATGAAAATGAAGGTATAGATGGTGGACCGACAGAAGGAGGCGAAGGAGGCGAAGGAGAAGAAGATGATCCGGAATTTCAGGAACCGGATAAATATGACACCGATCTGCCTACACAGGATGTTTCCGGAGGAGCCTTCGATATTTCAATAGGTGTAAGATATGTTCATCCAAAATTTTATGTAGGACTGTCAGGATTGCATCTTACCAATACAACGCTGCGATTAAGGAAGGATGCAGAAGAGTCGACCGACTCACGGTATGTAGAGAGCAAACTTCCTGCAACAATGTATTTTGAGGGTGGTGGCAATATTGGGATAAATAACTCGTTAATATCATTGCAACCCTCAATGGTCTTGGCCACCGATTTTAAGGATTTCACCGGAGTAGTGGTAATGAGGGCAACTTATAATAATCGAGTGACGTTTGGAATAGACTATCGTTATAACAGAGCGTTTGGAGCCTTAGCGGCTCTCAACTTGAAAAACTTTTACATAGGCTATTCCTGGGAATATGATTATTCAGGACATCCTCGAGGTTCGACAGGTAACCATGAATTGGTGATAGGATATCAGTTCAAACTGGATATGGGAGGAAAGAATATGTTTTCACATCGCTCGATTAGAATAATGTAGGCAAGCTAACCTTTGAAAACATGAAAAAAGAAAGAGATATAAAATTGAAAAGAAATTTTTACAGTGCCGTTTGTGCTGGAGTTGCAATCGGTTCAGCATTGACTCTGACATCATGTTTCGGGACCAGGAGCTCCTCAATGGGAGGAGAAGTCACCGGAGTTGGTGGTTCTGCATGGGCAGAACCCACGCCTTATGGCATGGTGCTGATAGATAGGGGTAGTATAGCCATGGGACCCGGTAAGGATGATTCCATAGCCGGAATTAAGGCTGACCCACGCGGTGTGTCGATAGATGCTTTCTGGATGGATGAAACCGAGATTACAAATTCAAAGTATAAGCAGTTTGTATTCTGGGTAAGAGATTCTATTATCAGGGAGCGACTTTATGATCCGGCCTATGGGGGAAATGAAACATTTAAAATAGAGGAAGACAAAGAGGGCAATCCTATAGATCCTTATCTTAATTGGTCTAAACCGATACCATGGAGAAACGCCAATGAAGATGAACAAAGAGCTATTGAAAGTGTCTACCGTATCAATCCTATCACCGGTCATCGTGAACTTGATCCGACACAGCTCAACTACCGTTATGAGATCTATAATCATACAGAGGCGGCCAAGCGTAAAAATCGGCTTGATCCAACCGCTCGGGAATACAATACAGATCTTCCGGTTTCGACAGAATTGCCGATGATATCCAAAGATACGGCATATCTATCAGAAGAAGGAGAGATAATACGTGAAACGGTGACAAGACCTCTTACCGGGGATTTTGATTTCGTAAACACCTACATAGTGAATGTATATCCCGATACCACATGCTGGATCAATGATTTTGATTACGCATACAATGAACCTTACACCAGGATGTATTTCTCACATGCAGGATATAATAATTATCCAGTGGTAGGGGTTAGTTGGGAACAAGCTAATGCATTTTCAAACTGGAGGACGGATTTTTTGAAGCGTTCAATAGGCCGCGAAGGAGTATATATTGAGCCCTATCGTCTACCCACAGAGGCAGAGTGGGAATATGCTGCAAGGGCAGGAAATTCAGAGACTCCATTTCCATGGGAAGAGACATTGCCATATGATGAGAGAGGATGTTTTTACGCCAATTTCAAGCCTATGGATGGAGATTATGTGAGAGACGGCCATGTCATCACATCACCGGTAGGTACTTATTCGGCAAATGACTTCGGGTTGTATGATATGGCAGGAAATGTTTCGGAGTGGACCTCCACCGCCTATTCAGAAAGTATTGACAAGCTGACAGCAGATATCAATCCCGAATATAGATATGACGCGGCTAAGGAAGATCCTTACCGCATGAAGAGAAAGATAGTGAGAGGCGGATCCTGGAAAGACGTAGCCAACAATATCCGGAGCGACCTTAGAATGTGGGAATATCAAAACGAGCAAAGATCATATATAGGCTTCAGAAATGTGCGTACCCAGATAGGATTCGCAAAAGGTACCCAAAAGAAAAAGAAATAGGATATGGAGAAGTTTAGAAGATACACAAACAGTATAGAAGCGTTCCTTCATAGCGACAATGGACAGCGTTTCTTCAATATAGCGTATTCGGTGGGTGCTGCCATCGTGATTTGGGGAGCTTTGTTCAAGATCCTTCACCTTCCCGGAGGCAACACACTTCTCTGTATAGGTATGGGTACCGAAATCGCGATGTTTATTCTCACAGCGTTCGACCGTCCGCCCAAAGAACCAAATTGGGAAGAGATAGTGCCTGCATTAAGCGGAAAGAGCGGTAACGGAGAACTTCAATCAGAAGCCCAACCGGTAGAAGCAGTTACCATTGTAGACGATGCGGGTAATCCGGAAGATTATGTATCTTCTACAAAGTCTATGGTGAGTGCCACCGACAATCTGTCGAAAGCTTCGGAACTCGCTGAGGCCACCAATCGGTTTGTAGAAGCCATCGAGGGGATTTCCCAACAGATGAGCCAGCTTAATGAAGCAATGTCATCGGGTTCAAACGGGTATGCTGAACATATGGCCAACCTTAACAGAAATCTTTCCGGCCTGAATACAATATATGAGATTCAGCTTAGGAGCGTTTCCGGTCAACTTGAAGCGATAGAAAGAGTTAACAAGGGACTGAAAGAAATAAGAGATATGTATGAAAAGTCGGCAGCCGATTCAGAAAAATACTGCGAAGAAACAGAAAAGATGGCTCGTTATATGAAACAGCTTAATGAGGTTTATGCCCGCATGATATCAGCTATGACTTTGGGTGGTGCTCATCATCATAACGGATCTGTAATGACAGAAGCAGAGGTTAATCCCACCATGGCCAACCAGCCTCAATTATAAAGGAAAACCAAATACAACTAAACCTAACAACGAAAAAAAGTGGCTTCCGGTAATAATGTCACAAGAATGTCGCCCCGTCAGCGAATGATCAACCTGATGTATATCGTGTTGACGGCAATGCTTGCACTGAATGTTTCGAGCGATGTGCTCAACGGTTTCAATCAAGTGCACGACGGTCTTGCGCGTACCAATGAAAATATGGCTGCAAAGAATGATATACAATATCTATATTTGCAGGAACTCAATGCCAAGAATCCTACCAAAGTAGGTCCCTGGCTGGAAAAGGGTACATTCTTAAAAAATTATTCCACCTCTCTCTTAAATGAGATAGATTCTCTTAAATTTGCAATAGCCCGACAGGCCGACGGCAAGAAGGGGAATCCCGATAATCTGGTGAACCTCGATGATCTCGAGGCGGCTTCAGTGGTGATGTTGAATCCTTCCACCAACAGTGGCAGACATTTGAAAGAACAGATAAATCAGTTCAGAACCAGTGTGGCAGCACTTATCACAGATTCAGTAAAAAGAGACGCTGTGATAGATATGTTATCGACCGAAGTTAAGAATATACGGCAAGTTGGAGCAACTGAGTCGTGGGAGGAACAGATGTTTGACAATATGCCTGCTGTGGCGGCAGTGACAATGTTGACAAAACTTCAGAGTGATATCAGAGAGGCTGAGAGTGAGGCTTTATCCAATCTAATTACTAACGTAGATATAGGAGATGTGAGGGTTAATGAATTGAAACCTTATGTTATTCCTAATTCCAACATGGTGATGAGGGGTGGTAAATATACGGCCAACATAGTGCTTGCAGCCATAGATACAACCCAACGCCCGGCTATCTTTGTAAACGACAGTAAGATTGAAAACGGTCTGCTGGAACTTGTAGCTTCAACAGTTGGTACTCATGATTATTCCGGCTATATTGAGGTGGCCAGGGGAGATGGCACTTTAGACCGACGGCCTTTTAGTTCAAGCTATACAGTGATGGAGCCTATGGCAACCATTTCACCGACCCTGATGAATGTATTATACGCAGGAATAGAGAATCCGGTGAGTATTTCAGTGCCGGGAGTAGCAATGAATGCTGTTGAAGCCACTATGACTAATGGTACACTTTCCCGTCAGGGAGACAGGTGGGTTGCCCGTCCGGGTCAGATAGGACAGGATGCAGTGATATCTGTATTTGCTTCAATGGATGGTCAACGTCAACAAGTAGGATCTATGACCTTCCGAGTAAGAAAACTTCCTGACCCTGCGCCCTACATCCCTATTAAAGATGCGCAAGGTAATATAGTAAACTATAAGGGAAGCCCTCGGAAAATTTCGAAGGCACAATTGATGGAAGCAGAAGCTATAGGAGCTGCAATAGACGATGATCTCCTGAATGTGAGCTATTCAGTAGTTTCCTTTGCCACAACATTTTATGATTCAATGGGTAATGCCATACCGGAGGTTTCAGACGGTAATAAGTTTTCCTCAAGACAGAAGGAACAATTCCGAAGGCTTAAACCCGGCAGTAGGTTTTTTATCTCGAATGTGAAGGCCAAAGGCCCAGACGGCATCACAAGAGATATTTATCCGATTGAAGTATCCTTAAATTAAACTGAATTCTGATAAAATAACATATCATGAAATTAAGTAAGTTATTGATTTGCACCTTAATGTTATCTTTTTCAACAGTAGGTTTCGCCCAGGTAGAGAATGCGGGAGGAGTAAGAAAGCGTACTGAAAAGGAAAATAAAGATAAAAACACTACATCGGGTGTAACCGACCGTATGCAAGGTTTTTTTCAGAAGAAAGAAACACACGATGCAGATCTATCTTATATGAAGCAGGTTTACCGCCGGTTGGATCTGGATAAAGGACCGAATGCCGCTCTCTATTATCCTGAGGACGTGATAGATGGCCAGGAAAATCTATTCAGAATTATACTTCGTCTTGTGGTAGATGGAAAAGTTCCTGCCTATGAATATCTTGACGGACGCGAAATATTTACCGACCAATATAAAGTTCAGGTAGGAGAGATGCTCGATCGATTCGGGATCTATGGACAATTAGCTAAAGGCTCTACCGAAAAGAATCCTAAATACTTTATAGAAGAAGCAGACGTTCCCACGAATCAAGTAATGAACTATTATATATTAGAGAAATGGGAATTCGACCGACGTAGCAGCAGTATGAAAACCTCAGTGGAAGCTATCTGTCCGGTATTAAATAGATATAGCGATTATGGAGGAGAAGACAGATATCCCATGTTCTGGGTTAAATTTGATAATTTACGTCCTTATCTAGCACAACAATATGTGTTTATAAGTGATGATAATAATATTCCACAATATTCACTGGATGATTATTTTAATCTGGGTCTGTATGATGGAGAAATCTACAAAACCAGAAATCTAAGGAATCAATCTTTGGCCCAGATGTTTCCTGATGAAGATGATTTGAAACATGCACAGGATTCAATAGACAATCATCTCCGCAATTACGGTAAGAACCTATGGGTGCCGTCGCGCGAAGAATATCTTGCCATGAGAGAAAACGAAGGGAAAAAGAAGAAGGGAGAAGAAAAAACGGCAGCGGTTTCTGAAGAACTTCCGGAAAGAACTCTATCGGGAGAAGAAACGGTAGTGACACAAACGGAAGAAGAAAATGAGGAACAGGCAATTTCAGCGAGGGCTAAGAAAAAGACCACCAAGAAAAAGGCAGCTAAGAAACCCAAGGTTTCGTCATCTGCAGCTTCTAATTCATCAGCAGAAAAATCTGTAAGACGTCGTAAAAAAGGATAGTAACTTGGCAACAGTAAGCGTAATAGTGCCGGTGCTTAATCGCGAGCACACAATTTTAAGGTGTCTTGAAAGCATACTGAATCAGAGTAGAATTCCGGAAGAAATAATAATAGTAGATAATGGGTCGTCTGATCTCACTGTGAAGAAGGTGAAAGATTGGACGGCCCGAATTGTTAATAGAGACCTGAAGGTAAAGTTGCTTATAGAACCTGTAGAAGGAGCATGTGCAGCTCGTCAGAGGGGGTTAGAGGAAGCAAAAAGTGATTATGTTATATTCTTTGATTCTGATGATGCGATGCGTCCTGAATTAATTAAAAAAGCATTATCTGTAATCAACAAGGAATCAAAAACTGATATTGTATGTTGGAAATGTGAAATAGAACAGCTGGATGGATCCAAACGAATTCCTTCTTTTATACCTCAAGATCCTTTTAGAGGCCATTTAATCCATACCTTACTTCGTCCTCAAGGTTACATGGTCAGGAAGGATTTCCTTGAAAAAGCGGGTGGGTGGAAGAAAAATATAAAGGTATGGAATGATCTTGAAACAGGGTTCAGGCTTTTATTAAATGATCCGGTTATAAATTCTATGGATGAAGTATTAGCCGACATTTATGCTCAGGAAAATTCAATTACGGGAAAAAATTTTTCATCAAAGAGAGGTTTATGGGAAACAACCATTGATGAAATGGAACAGCTTAACGACAGTAACAATCATTCTGAAAAGATAAGAATTAAAAAAATAATAAATTATAGAAGAGCCATACTGGGGGCCATGTATTATAAAGAAGGGAACAGGGATGCGGCTACAAAACTTCTTAAGAGTTCTCTTCGGGATATTTCATCAAAGGATAAAATTATTAATTATGTTTCTTATCTTTACACTCGAAAAGGAGGAAGAGGAGCTTGGTTGCTTACTTATTTCTTATAGAAAAAATAAATTTTTGTATGAATAGGATTTATTTTCTATCACTTTGTTTGTTAATCAGCATATTTAGTTGTTGTGCAGGTGCTACGCAAAAGAGCAGTCAAGACAACTTACAGGTAGCTGAAAATGAGATAGAGACCCTCGAATTACCGAAACCACCTTCCACATTATCTACTCCTGAAGAAAAAGCAGATTTTATATTATTGCATTTTTGGGATGGTTTAGATTTTTCAGATACTGTCAGAAGTCATGACATTGACTTTATGGAACAGAATTTTTCCAATTTTATAAGTATAATGCCCTATGCCGATGAAAAAGGTGTGAAAGATGCCGTAAAAAAATTATATGAAAAAGCCGGATCAGATGCAAAGGCTTATAATATAATAAATGATATCTCGGAAAAATATTTATATGATCCTCTATCACCTATGTTGAATGAGGAGAGCTATTTAATTTTTCTGGAGGTAAGAAAAGAAATGGCTAATAAGAATGACAGGAGTCTGGCAAGAGCTGAATCTCAATTGGAGGAAGTTATAAAGAACAGAGTGGGAAGCAAAGCGGCCGATTTTGAATTTATGACAATAAAAGGTGATAAGAGGAGATTATCCGATATAGAATTGGCTGATGATAATATGTTGATTTTCTTTGATCCTGATTGTGAAACTTGCCATGAGGTGATCAATAGGTTAAGAAAAAACAACAGAATAGAGGAAGGAATAAAGGGTGGAACTCTAAAAATAATAGCAGTATATTCAGGGCCGGATAAAGAAAAATGGGATACCTATGCCTCCACTTTGCCTGCCAGCTGGATAGTGGGATATGAACCGGGGAAAATAGAGGATGAAGAAATATATATACTCCGCGCAATGCCTACAGTATACGTTTTGAATAAGAATGGGGAAGTAAAAGCAAAAGATGTGATAATAGATGGGGAATAATAAGCCATTTTTCAATCGGACCAGACTTCTGCTCGGTGATGATCGTATGAAAGATCTGGATTCAGCTAACGTAATAATTTTTGGAGTAGGAGGAGTTGGTTCATGGTGTGCCGAAGGCCTTGTGAGATCAGGGATAGGCAACATCACAATTGTCGATAGTGACAGGGTATGTATTACTAATGTAAACCGTCAGATGATGGCCACTTCCAAAACTATCGGAATGGTAAAAGTAGAGGCCTTAAAGGAAAGGTTGAAAGAGATAAATCCGGATGTTAATGTAAAGGCTATACAAGCTATATATTCTGAAGAGACTTCTAAAGATTTCGATTTGGATTCATACGATTATGTAATAGATGCAATAGATTCTTTAAAAGATAAGGCTTATTTGATTCTTCATGCCACCCGTAGTAAAGCCAAGTTTTTTTCATCTATGGGAGCGGCTCTAAAATTGGATCCCATAAAAGTGGAAGTAGCTGAATTTTGGAATGTTAAAGGTTGTCCTCTTGCAAGAGCGTTGCGTCAGAGATTTAAAAAAAGGAAGGAATTTCCCCGTAAGAAATTTTTGTGTGTTTATAGCGAGGAATGGCTTGAGAATAAGGGTAGGGAGTCCTCTTGTGGCACTGACAGATGTGTATGTCCTAAAACGGAGAAAGTCACTGGAGACCCTGCTTTGGCCAATCATGAATGGTGTTCATCAAAAGCCAGAATCAACGGTTCGCTTATGCATATAACTTCAATATTCGGTTTAACTCTTGCAGGTCTGGTAATCCGGGATATATGTAAATAAAAAAAGAAGGAGCGTTTATTTAACGCTCCATTCAACTCCATTTTTAGTGTCTTTAATATCAAATCCAAGTTCTCCCAGTTTATTCCGGATAAGGTCTGAAGTGGCCCAGTCTTTCTGAGCTTTAGCGTTTTTGCGGATCTCCATCAAAAGATCAACCGCTCCTTCATAGGCTTTAGTTGCAGATGCTTTTTCAGCTTCCCCTCCGATATTTATACCCAGAAGATCTATAAAAAAGGTATTGAAAAGTCTGCGAAGTTTTTCAATATCCTCCCGAGAAAGCTTTATTTCGCCGGCAGATGCTCCATTAATGATTTTTGCAGCATCAAATAGATAAGAAATCACTACGGGAGTATTCATATCATCATCCATGGCTTCATAAGCCAGCTTAATAAAATCGGGTAGTTCCTGCGACGATGTTTCGGATGGTAACAACGTTCCGAGACGCCTATAAGTGTCAGTTAATTTTTGCAGAGCCTTTTCGGAAGCCTGGAGAGCTGCATTGGAGAAATCAAGAGTGGAACGGTAATGAGCCTGAAGAATAAAAAATCGTATCACCATCGGCGAATAGGGAGATTCCAACAATGGATGGTCTCCTGAGAAGAATTCTTCGAGTGTGATAAAGTTATTATAACTTTTGCCCATTTTCTTCCCTTCAATGGTAATCATATTATTATGTACCCAATATTTTACGGCATCATGACCTTGCGCGGCAACACTCTGAGCTATCTCACATTCATGATGAGGGAAAAGGAGATCAAGCCCACCACCATGGATATCGAAAGTTTCACCAAGATACTTTTCACCCATTGTTGAGCACTCGAGGTGCCACCCGGGAAATCCTTCGCCCCATGGAGAAGGCCAGTGCATAATGTGTTCCGGACTTGCCTTTTTCCATAAGGCAAAATCCAGAGGGCTATGCTTTTCCTCCTGTCCATCGAGTTCGCGTGTGGTAGAAATCATGTCTTCTATATTCCGGCCCGAAAGTTTTCCATAAGGATGACTCTGATTGAATTTAGGCACATCAAAATATACTGAACCATTGCTTTCGTAAGCGTAACCGGAGTCAAGAATTCTTTTAATGTATTCTATCTGTTCTATTATATGTCCGGAAGCATGAGGTTCGATGCTGGGAGGAAGCACATTGAGTTTCTTCATATCGTCGTGATAACGATTGAGATAAAGTTGCACTACCTCCATAGGTTCAAGTTGTTCCAGTCTTGCTTTCTTCTGTATTTTATCTTCACCTTCATCAGCATCATGCTCCAAATGGCCTACATCGGTTATGTTTCTGACATACCTTACTTTATATCCCAGATGTCTTAGATATCTGAAGAGTGTATCAAAAGTGATAGCAGCTCTTGCATGGCCAAGATGAGCATCTCCATAAACCGTAGGACCACATACATACATTCCGACATGTCCTTCATTTATGGGTACGAAAGGTTGTTTTATGCGATTAAGTGAGTTGTATAAAGAAAGATTATGATTCATATCAATTGTTTCCGAAGCCTGACATATTACCGCCTCCACGAGGTTTTATTTCGCCGAACTGAGCTTCATATTTCTTTACATTGTCAGTAATGGCGAACATAAGTTGCTTGGCATTTTCGGGCGACATTATAATTCGACTCACTACGGGTGCCTGAGGCATGCCGGGAGCGGTATAGATAAAATCAATCATAAATTCATTAGGGCTATGGCCGATCATAGCCAGGTTGCTGTAGCGTCCGTCAGCTATTTCAGGACGAAGTTGAATCTGAAGCTGATTCTTGTTTTGATTTTCGTTTGCCATTTTATTTATTATTATAGTTAAATTGATTCCGGTTCATTTACCCTTTCAGGTTTTTTCATGTATATATTATGTTTAATCACTCCGTCTTCAATGAGTACCTTGCGATCTGCAATATCAGCCATTTCCGGATCATGTGTCACCAATACAAAAGATTGATTATATTTTTCCTTAAGAAAAGAAATAATATTCTTAATTTCATCACGATTTTTGGAGTCAAGACTTCCTGTGGGTTCATCAGCCATAACCAAGGCCGGTGTATTTATAAGTGCTCTTGCAATAGCAGCTCGTTGTTTTTCACCACCGGAAAGTTCAGCAGGCTTATGTTCAAGTCTGTGAGAGAGGCCTAATTCGGTTAGCCATCGCTGAGCTTCAGCAAAGGCTGTTTTACGGTTTCTGCCAGCAATTAAGGCAGGAAGAGCTACATTTTCAAGAGCTGTGAATTCAGGAAGAAGCTGATGAAATTGAAAAACAAAACCAAGATTTGTATTTCTGAATTTCGACAATTTTTTGTCTTTGTATTTAAGTAGATTCTCACCGTTGAAAATCACTTCACCCAGATCCGGACGATCGAGAGTTCCGGCTATCTGTAATAATGTGGTTTTCCCGGCTCCCGATGGTCCCAGAATTGCCATTATTTCTCCCGGCACAAAGGATAAGGAAATGCCATTGAGTACCTTTACCGGACCGTAGCTTTTTGTAATATTTTTAAGTTCCAGCATTATTTGTTTTCCAACCCCCGGGTGAGCCAAGCACCTTCGAAACCTGCCTCCTTGATCGCGGCTTCCACTTGAGCTGCATGTTCGGAATCTTCCGGAATTCCATGCACATGAAGCACCTTATCAGTATTTTGGAGCTCCATTTTCAGTTTGGCGTCAGGGAATTTGCGTTGCACTTCCTTAATTATCGCAGCTTCACAATCGCTGCATTTTGCATTTGTCTTGAATTGCATATCGAATAAATTAGATTTACAAAATTAAGACAAAATTTGCAATACAGGAAAGATTACCTTTTAAGAATTCGTCTGTTCTTAGGATAGAGATTATTTGCACGAGTGCCAATATTTTTTGCAGGTCCTAAAGGAAGGCCTTTATAAGTTATAGTCACCAATCCTTTTGGTGCTTCAGGCCGCAACACGATACTTTCTCGCCTTAAATAGGCTAATGCCTTTTCTTTATCCACCTCAACTGTGGGAAAGCTTTCAGTTGCTCCTTTATTTTCAGATTTCCATTTAGTATTAAGGGTAGGTTTCCATTCACCGGATTTTCTAAACACAGCTAAGAAAAGCCCTTCTCCCTGAGTTTTATGCGGCATAAATCTATATACGGGTAATGTAGTGTCAATACCTTTTTGAATTCCCCATTCAAGAGGGAAATGTAGATCTTCAGGTTCCAATTTTAGATCACGATGAATAAACTCCGCATTTTCTTCGTTTTCACATCTATTGAACGTGCACGTAGAATATATAAGAAATCCTCCGGGTTTTAAAGCTTTAACAACTTTTTTGAGAATATCTTTTTGCAACATGGAGCAATCTTCTACCAATTTGGGACTCCATTGTGTACGAGCCACTTCTTCCTTACGCATCATACCTTCACCCGAACATGGTGCATCAACAGCTATGATATCAAATTCTTCTTCCTGAGTTTCAAAAAAAGATGCATCTTTATTGGTAATTAAAACTTCAGGATATCCCCACCGGTCTATATTTTCTTTTAGTGCATGGAGTCTCTTGGGAGAATATTCATTAGCCGTAACAGTCGCTCCATCAGGAAGGGCATTGATCATTGCTGTGGTTTTGCCGCCGGGAGCGGCGCACATATCCAGAATATGTAAGTTGTTATAACCCTTGAAATTTGGAATTAATCTTTCAGTCACTTCTTCATAAATCATGGAAGAAGCATCTTGCACGTAATAAGCCCCCGCATGGAGTAGAGGATCAAAGATAAATTCCGGACGCTGTTTCAAATATCTGCCAGACCGACACCACTTTACTTCTGTTGCATCAGAAAAAAAAGCTCCCGGTTTCCGCCGGTTAAGTCTTACGGAACAAACCGGAGGCAAATCGAGAGCTTTTATTAAATCATCAGCCTCAACTCCGAGTAGACTATGGAGTCGGGCTGAGAATTCTTCGGGCAATTTTGTTGTAATTTTATTCAAAATATCTTTTTGAAAACATTTTTAGTTTTTTTCCAAGTCTTTTCAGCTCCTTCTTTAGTTTTTCTATAGACATGTTTGGAGCCTTTCTTAGCCTTGTCATAGGTTTTTACAGTCCCATCTGCTACCTTATTATAGGTTTTAACCGTTCCGTTTGCAACAGAATCAGCCACATTGGTTACTCCTTCCTTCGTTTTTAGATAGGCATTTTGTGATTCTTCTTTAGTTTTATTATAGGTGTTGACAGTACCTTCAGCTACCTGGTTATAGGTTTGTACAGTGCCTTCTGCAACTGTATTGTAAGCGTTCTGGGTGCCTTCTGCAACTTTATTATAAGCATTTTCCGTGCCCTCTTTGGTTTGATTATAAGCATTGACCGTTCCGTCAGCCACTTTATCATAAGCCTGAATTACAAGCGGTTTGGTAGAACAGGAATCTGTTGAACAACTTGTAGATTGATTACAGTTTTCATCTGCATAGGTTGAAAATGTGCCAAATGTTAAAGAAAAAACTAGAAGAGTCGGAATCGCTAACTTTTTCATAACCTTAAGATTTAGAGTGTAAATATTTATTAATTATTTATCTTTCTACTTTTAACGTGTGTATATATGGAATGGTTCATGAAAAATAGATTAAAAGTTGAATATAAATAATTCATACTAAAAAAATAAAGACATGGGATAGGAATATAAAAGAGTAACATATTAATTTCTTATAATAAACCAATATTGCAAAAAAGGTGAGAAAGAGTAAAAGAAAAATAGGAAATTATAAATAAAAATATTATTTTTGTTTTTCTTAACAATTAAGCATGAAAATCAATATTTTATTTAAAAATTTAAATTTCCTAATCCGTAGCAGCATAATAGAAAGGCCTCTATTACTAATTTCTTTTATAATTATTTTACTTGTCAGTTGTAAAGAAGAAACTATAAATCAGGATCTTGAAATTTATTTGTCAGACCTTAATCAAAATAATAAAGAAGGGTTATATTTAAACGTAAACTTAGGACAAGCAGGAGGAATTTCCGGAACTCGTGATTACAGTTATGATCCCGGATCGGATACATATTCTAAATTTGAAAACCATATTGAAAATGGTCGTATCTACATTTATGAAGAAGCTGCAAATAAAAAGGAGGGAGATGCTCGTTGTGTCAGCTACGGATCATTGATTGATCCGATAGATCCAACTTTAAATACAGGTAATAATGAATTTTCAACACAAAAGATACTTTTCAGAAACATAGAACTTTCAGAATTCGATTTTGACGAGACAAAAAATTATTATGCACTGGTAATTCTGAATGCCAATTCATCATTTAGTTATCCGCAATTATATTCAAAATTCAGCGAGTGGGCTCAACAAGCGCAAGAAAACCGGATGCTTATTGATGATAATGTAGATGTAAAGGATATAGGGAAGACACCTGACTTTGGAGCACCTAATTCTTACAAGTATATCACGATGACCAATGCGACGGGTCAGGTAAACAGTGAAATTGTAGATGGTATTTACTCTCCCCACACATTACAAAAAATAGATTCCGAAGATATTCAAAGAGGGAAATTTGATGAGGAACATCAAAGTAAAACAACAATTTATGTTCAAAGAAATGTAGCCAAGGTATTGGTCAAGACAGAGGGAAGTGATTTAGATATAGAAAAAAAGATTTTTACTGTTGGCGATTTCACGCTTCAGGCCAATATAAGCGTATTTTCCCTGAATGTTACCAACAAGTTTTCTTATCCGGTGATGAATATAGATGACCTGGATTGGACCAGGAGCTTCTCTCACTCAAGTAGTAGCGATGAATTTAATCGTGTATTTTGGGCTAAAGATCCGAATTATAATATTCAAAAACTAACTACAAAAGATTTCGGATCAAGTTCTTTGCCGATTCAGGCCGGGAAAGGTTTTCCGTTATATTGCCTTGAGAATACGATGGATTGGGATTGTATGCTACAAGGCCAAACCACCCGTGTTATAGTGAGATGCGAAATTACATGGTGGGGTAAAACAACAGATGAAAACCGTAACTCAACAGATTTAAAGATTCCGGATAATTATATAAAATCAGAAACAAACCAGAATCCAACAAGCCGAAGTGAATATAATAATGATTTCGATACAAACGGATATTTTAAAATCGGTAATGGAGAAAATGCCAATATGTGGGACTGGCTTCATATCAATGAAACTTTCTCTGCAACTTATAAGGAAAAATATCCTGAAAGCAATGTTTCCTTTATTCTAAATAATAAAGTAAACGGTGTGTATGTTTTGGGTGGATATTACAAATTAAAAGATTTAATCGGCGCATCTCAAGATATAAATGATAATGACTGGTTATTATTAGCCCAGTCAATAGGACTATCAGGTCCGGAAGAAAAATTCGCATATTATGCACCTATGGATTTAGGTGTATCTAATAAAGACAATAAACAGATCTATGAGCTACAATCCTGCTTCATGTATTATGTAGTACGAATACGCCATTTTGCTGATTCTGACGGAACTTCGGAAGAGTCTGTTGAATGGGACGGCTCAACAATAAGGAAAACAGATGGCACAAAAATAGCCAATTATACACCCAAACATTTGGGGAGATGGGGAGTCGTAAGGAATAATTTCTATGAAATTACAATAAATGCGATAAATCATATCGGTGTTCCTGATAAACCCCCTCATCTTGAAGATGATGACACTGACGACATGCCGGAAGATTATTATATTAATGTAACCATAAATATAAAAGACTGGGGAAAACGGGAAAATTCCTTCATTTTTTAATACCAATTAATAAATGAAAACAGCATTAATAACCGGAGTAACGGGTCAAGACGGGTCTTTCTTAGCTGAGTTCCTGATAGAAAAGGGATATGAAGTCCATGGCCTTATCCGCCGTTCTTCAGTTGACTATCGTGAAAGGACGGTAACCTTGGAACAGAATCCCCATTTTCATCTTCACTATGGAGATATGGGGGATTCAATGTCGATTATCAAGGTTTTAAATAGAGTAAAACCGGATGAGGTTTATAACCTGGCGGCACAAAGTCATGTACAGGTAAGTTTTGATTCCCCCGAATATACAGCTAATGTAGATGCCACAGGAGTTCTCAGAATCTTGGAAGGGATCCGACAATGCGGCTTAGCAGAAACCTGCCGTTTTTATCAAGCCAGTACATCTGAACTTTACGGGAAGGTTGAGGAGGTTCCTCAGAATGAGAAAACACCTTTTCATCCATATTCGCCATATGCAGTGGCGAAGCTATATGGTTTCTGGATAGTTAAGGAATACCGAGAAGCCTACAATATGTTTGCCTGCTCAGGGATTCTTTTCAATCACGAATCAGAACGCCGTGGAGAGACCTTTGTAACCCGAAAAATAACTCTTGCTGCGGCACGAATAGCCCAAGGGAAACAGGAGAAGCTTTATCTAGGAAATCTTTCCTCCCTGCGCGACTGGGGCTATGCAAAAGATTATGTAGAATGTATGTGGCTGATACTCCAGCAACCTAAACCCGATGATTATGTTATTGCCACCGGGGAACAACATTCGGTGAGGGAGTTCTGCCTACTTGCTTTCAAACACGCCGGTATCGACCTGATTTTCAAAGGTGAAGGAGAGAATGAAAAAGGCATAGATGCCAAGACGGGGAAAATTCTCGTGGAGGTGTCACCGGATTTTTATCGTCCTACAGATGTGGTAAATCTATTAGGAGACCCCTCCAAAGCAAAGAGAGAACTGGGATGGGATCCTCTGAAAAAGACTTCTTTCGAAGAACTTGTAAAACTGATGGTGGACGCTGATATGGCCAAAGTTGCCATAGAGAAAGCCGGTGAACATGTTAAGAGAAATCTGGCCGAGTATCTTGAGAAAGGGATTGTGAAATGATGCAGAAAGATTCAAAGATATATATAGCCGGTCATCGAGGGATGGTCGGCTCTGCTATAGTAAGGGAGCTACAAAGACAGGGTTACACAAATATCATCACAATGAGTCATGCTGAACTTGATCTTACTAATCAGGCAGCCGTGAATAAATTTTTTGAGAAGGAGAAACCAGAATACGTGTTTCTGGCTGCTGCTAAAGTTGGAGGTATAATGGCCAATTCCCAGGCGCCTGCTGATTTTATGTATGAAAACATGATGCTTGAGATGAATGTTATCCATGCTGCCTGGAAAAACGGAGTAAAGAAACTTGAATTCTTAGGAAGCTCCTGCATATATCCTCGTCTTGCCCCACAACCCATGAAGGAATCATGCTTGTTGACTTCCTCTTTGGAATCTACCAATGAGGCATATGCATTAGCAAAGATTTCAGGTTTGAAATATTGTGAGTATCTCAACCGTCAATATGGAACCGATTTCATTTCGGTGATGCCCACCAACCTTTACGGTCCCAATGATAATTACCATCCTGAAAATTCCCATGTACTCCCCGCTTTGATAAGAAGATTCCATGAGGCAAAGGAATCGGGAATTGAGAGTGTAATCTGTTGGGGAAACGGTTCTCCTTACCGTGAATTCCTCTATGTAGACGATCTTGCCAATCTTTGTGTTTTCCTGATGAATAATTATTCGGGAGATGAGACAGTGAACGCCGGGACAGGCAAGGAGATCACAATAAGGGAACTAACGGAAATTGTTGCGGAAATAATAGGATATAATGGAGAAATAAAATGGGATACCTCAAAACCAAATGGCACACCACGCAAACTTCTCGATGTCAGCAAAGCTTCTAAACTCGGATGGAATTATCAAACAGAACTGAGAGAAGGGATTAAACTAGCATATGAAGATTATAAAAAAAAATATTGCTGAGGTAATAACCCCGGCAATATTTTTATAAGATTACCTGTAATTAGGAGAAATCAATCTCTACAATAAAGATCTCGGGTATATATTTTATCCGCTACATCGTTTAGTTCTTCATTGGATCTGTTAGCCAGAATAGCATCACTTTCCTTTTTGAAACGATCAAGGTCATTGACAATCAGACTACCGAAGAAAGTACTACCATCTTCAAGTGTTGGTTCATAGATTATTACTTTAGCTCCTTTTGCCTTAATTCGTTTCATAACACCCTGAATGGAACTCTGACGGAAATTATCGGAGTTTGTTTTCATAGTGAGACGATAGACTCCTATTGTGGTTGGATTCTCTTTTTCTTCAGTAAAGGAAGTTGCTCGGGAATAGCCATACCAACCGGCTTTTTTCAGGATCTGATCGGCAATAAAATCTTTCCTGGTTCGATTACTTTCCACGATAGCACTCATCATATTTTGAGGAATATCAGCATAATTGGCTAAAAGCTGTTTAGTGTCTTTTGGCAAGCAATATCCTCCGTAACCGAAAGAAGGGTTATTGTAGTGAGTGCCGATACGAGGATCCAGCCCGATACCTTCAATAATATTTTTTGTGTCAAGGCCTTTTATTTCGGCGTATGTATCAAGTTCATTAAAGTAACTCACCCGAAGAGCAAGATAGGTATTGGCAAATAGTTTCACAGCCTCAGCTTCCTTCAGACCCATAAAGAGCACGGGAATATCTTCCTTGATTGCACCATCTACCAATAAAGAAGCAAAAACTTCAGCTTTTTCATGTAACCAAGGAATATCTGCAATTGCTTCTATTGCCTTGTTTTCTTCAGAAAATTCCTCTTTAGCTATCAATTTAGGTATACCAACGATAATACGAGAAGGATAAAGGTTATCATATAAAGCTTTGCTTTCTCTAAGGAACTCCGGTGAAAAAAGGAGATTTAGGCGTTTATAACCTTTTTCATAATATTTTCTGTAGACTGAGCGGCAGAATCCTACAGGTATCGTGGATTTAATGACAATAACGGCATCAGGATTAAGATTCACTACAGTATCAATCACTTCTTCCACACTTGAAGTATCGAAATAATTTTTTTCAGGATCATAGTTTGTAGGAGTAGCTACAACTACAAAGTCGGCATCTTTATATGCTTCTTCCGGATCAACAGTGGCCAGGAGATCCAATTTTTTTTCCCTTAGATATTGCTCTATATAATCATCTTTAATCGGACTAAGTCCATGATTAACCATGTCGACTTTAGCGGGTACGACATCCACAGCCACAACTTTATTATGTTGAGCCAATAATGTGGCAATAGACAGACCCACATATCCTGTGCCTGCCACAGCAATTTTATATCCCTTCATAACTTTTCAATTTCTTTTGCAAATATAAACAAAAAAGTTGTCAAGCTGTTAGAGCTTGTCTGGTTTTGAAGGTTTTCCTTTTATCAGAAGATCTTTCTTTTTACAAGAATCGGCAAGGGCACATCCACAGCAAGAACCCCGGGAATTCTTTTTATTTTTTTTGAACGCTTTCCATCCGATCCAAACAAAAGCAGCCAGAAGAATTAGTCCGACCACTGAATACTGGATTACAAGAGAGGTGTTCATCTCTGAAATGTTTTCAATCATTTCTTTTCCTTCCGGGAAGATTTCTTTGAAGCCGAGTTTTTTGCTGCAGCCTTATCAGATAAAACCTGCGAAGTTATAATTCTTCTATCTGAACCATCTTTTATAACGGAATCTGTGATTTCAGAGATCATAATTTTGATTTCATTAATAAAATCATGAGGAGAATAATCCCCTGTTTCAATTTTTCTTAATTTACCTTCCCAAATTCCTGTTAATTTCGCACTTTTTAAAAGTTCTTCATGGATTAAAGAAAGTAAGTCGATTGCTGCCTGTGTGGCTTTCAATGATTTTCTTTCTTTAACAATATAACCACGCTTATAAAGAATTTCAATTATAGCGGCCCTTGTGGAAGGACGACCTATTCCATTTGCTTTGAGGGCCTCCCGTAGATCTTCATCTTCAACTGAAGCTCCGGCTGTTTCCATCGCTTTAAGAAGGGTGCCTTCAGTGTAAGGTTTAGGTGGTTGGGTAGTTTTTTTTACAAGTTTTGGTTTATGAGGTCCTGATTCGCCTTTTTCAAATTTTGGAAGAATTGAATCGTCCTCTTTATCATCTGTTATTTCATCATCTGATAAGTTATCGGAAAAAACTTTCTTCCATCCCGGATCTAATACCGTTTTTCCTGTAGCCTTGAAATTATATTTATCTACAGAAGCAGTAACAATGGTTTGCAAAAAGGTAAAATCAGGATAAAAAACGGAAATAAATCTTAGAGCAATGAGTTCAAAAACTTTCCGTTCTTTCTCAGAAAGATTTGAGGGTAAAGATTGTCCCGTGGGTATTATGGCATGATGGTCGGTTATCTTAGAGTTATCAAACACCTTTTTACTCTTAAGGAGTTTTTTCCCTCTTAAAGGTTCAAGAAGATTCTGATATTGTGACAGAGAATTAAGAATTGGTCCACACTGCTTAAAAACATCTTCAGGTAAATAAGTAGTGTCTACACGTGGATAAGTAGTTAATTTTTTTTCATAGAGAGACTGGATTGTTTTTAAAGTATCGTCTGCACTTAGATTCAGTTTTTTGTTACATTCCACCTGAAGCGAAGTAAGATCAAATAGCCGTGGAGGGGCCTCTTTCCCTTTCTTTTCAGAAATTTCAGTAATTGTCAGAGGAAATTTCTTTAATTCATTGATTATTGCTTCCCCTCTTTCCTTTTGATGGAACTTTTTACCGGTGTATGAGAAACTTACATTTTTATAAATAGTTTTCAATTCCCAGTAATCCTGAGGTACAAAGTTTTCAATTTCCAGCTGACGGTTTACTACCAGCGCAAGGGTAGGAGTCTGCACTCTTCCGATAGAAAGAATTTGTCCTTTGTCACCATATTTAAGAGAATAAAGTCTTGTGGCGTTAATACCCAGCACCCAATCTCCAATTGCTCTACAAAGTCCTGCAAGATAGAGAGGTTCATAATTTTTTTCCGGTTTAAGATTATTGAACCCGTCTCGTATGGCATCATCTGTCATGGAATTTATCCATAGTCTTTTCACGGGCTTATCACACCCGGCTTTTTGCATCACCCAACGTTGAATCAGCTCTCCTTCCTGTCCGGCATCACCACAATTAATTATCTCATCACATTTCAGGATCAATCCGGAAATAATATTGAATTGCTTTTTATAAGAATCGTTGTCTATTAGTCTTATCCCGAAACGAGGAGGAATCATGGGAAGTAAAGAAATAGCCCAATGTTTCCATTGAGGGAAATAGTCAGAGGGCTCTTTTAAACTACAAAGGTGACCAAAAGTCCAAGTGACGTAGTAACCGTTACCCTCGAAATATCCCTCGTGACGGGTATTGGCACCCAGAATTCGAGCAATATCTCGTCCCACACTTGGTTTTTCAGTGATGCATAGAATCATTTATTCTCCTGAGCTTTTGCTTCATTCCAGATCTGATCCATTTCAGCGAGCGTCATCTCTTTAAGAGATTTTCCTGCTTCCTTTGCCTTCTTTTCGAGGTAACCGAAACGATGTATAAATTTTCGATTGGTTTTTTCCAGAGCATTTTCAGGATTCACCCCATAAAGACGAGCAGCATTAATGATAGCAAACATCAGGTCGCCGAATTCCTCTTCAAGACCTGCTTTATCACCTTTTTTTATCTCGGTCTCTACTTCTGCAATTTCTTCTTTCACCTTATCCCAAACCTGATCAGGTTCTTCCCAATCGAATCCGACATTGGCAGCCTTTTCCTGAATTCGATTAGCCTTGATCAACGACGGTAAAGATTGAGGAACTCCCGACAATACAGTTTTATTTCCGCCTTTTTCCTTTAATTTGATTTGTTCCCAATTTTTAGAGACTTCCTCGGGAGTCTGAGCTGAAACATCTCCGTAGATATGGGGATGACGAAAAATAAGTTTGTCAGTCAGTGTATTGCAAACGTCGGTTATATCAAATTGTCCTTTTTCATCTGCTATTTTAGCATAGAATCCTACATGTAGCAAAACATCTCCAAGCTCTTTCTTGATATTCGAGGAATTATCGTCCAGAATTGCGTCGGTCAGTTCATATACCTCTTCAATAGTATTGGCCCGTAAAGATTCATTAGTTTGCTTAGCATCCCAGGGACATTTCTCTCTCAGAGTGTCAAGCACATTGAGAAAACGAATGAAAGCATCAGCTTTTTCTTTATCAGTATGCATCAGATAACAATTTTATATGGAATGAACCTAAGGTCAAACCGTTTATTTTAAAAGCAAAGTTAGTTAGAATTGCGAGATAATTTATATCTTTGTAAATTCAAAAAATGGATAAAATAATCGACAGCACGAAAGCAAAAGAATTGCTGGCACTATTAAAAGAGAGTGTAAAGGTAGTTCTGACGTGCCACGTACGGCCTGACGGTGATGCCATCGGGAGCACGCTTGGCTTGTGGCATTTGTTGCGCGTTTTAGGTAAAGAGCCTACAGTGATAGTGCCTGATAAGGCACCAATGAATCTGTCATTTCTGCCCGGATTTAAAGAAATAGCTGTATATACAAGCCATAAGGAATTTTGTGAGAAGACAGTGGAGGAATGTGATCTGATCATCTGTTGTGATTTCAATACACCCTCAAGGCAAGATGCATTGGCTCCTTTGATTCAGAATGCTCATTGCCGTAAGGTATTGATCGATCATCACACGGATCCGGATGCCTTTACCGATCTTATCTTTTCCTATCCAAAAATGTCGAGCACCTGTGAGTTGGTATTCAGAATAATAGCAGCTATGGGTCTGTATGATAAGGTGGATAAAGCTTGTGCCACTTGTTTGCTCACAGGTATAATAACAGATACCCGAAACTTTACTGTGAACATCCACTATTCAGATATTTATGATATCCTGATGCGGTTGCTCGAAAAAGACGTAGATAAAGAAAAGATAGTGAAGGAGGCTCTCAATACCAGAAGTTTGAACAGCCTTCGTCTCGAGGCGTATGCTATATCCCAGAAAATGGAGATTTTCCCAGAACATCAATGTAGTCTTATTACATTAGACAAGGATGAATTGAAAAGATTTTCATATGAGAAAGGCGATACGGAAGGATTGGTAAACCGTCCTTTAGAAGTGAGGGGAATGATTTATTCAATTTTTATGAGAGAAGATCCTGACTGCGTGAAAATATCAGGAAGAAGCACTGAGGATTTCCCGGTATCGGAAATCTGTAAACAATTATATGGAGGAGGCGGCCATGTGCAGGCAGCCGGAGCAGAATTTTATGGATCCTTGGCAGAATGTAAGGAAATACTTATAAAACATATGCCGGAATTTGATCATTATTTGAGAAATAAATGAACTTTAGGATGGGAAGAAAAAAAATATATAGAATTTTAATTTCTATGGCTCTTGGTACAGTTTTTCTCGTTACAACGGGTTGTAGTAAGAGTCAAAGTTATTCGGAACTTCTTCGAGAGGAAGAAAAAGCAGTTAACTGGTACCTGGCCGGTAAAAATGTAGCATTGGAACTGCCTGAAGATCCTAAAGATCTGATAACAATGGAAATGGCAGGAGAGGAAGCTCCCTTTTATAAAATGGATGTAGACGGATATGTCTATATGCAGGTTGTGAAAGCAGATTTTTCAGAAATGGTATCAGAAGGAGATTTGGTTTATTTTAGATTTATACGGGAAAGTATAAAAGACCTGTATGAAGGGGTTCCGACTGTGCCTACAGGAAATTCAGATTATCTGCCAAACGGAACCACAAGTTTCATTTATAAAAATACACTTCTTTCTTCTTCAACCACATGGGGTACCGGTATTCAGAATCCTTTGCAATATGTGGGATATGATTCAGAAGTCAATCTTGTTTTAAAGAGTTATTATGGTTTTACCGATGAGCAATCATATTGTATTCCCTATATTATTAATTTAAGATATTTCAAGCCTGAATATTAATAATCAAAGAAGAAATTTATGTCGTTAATAAAATCCATATCAGGGATACGAGGAACTATAGGAGGTCGTGTTGGAGAAGGTTTGAGTGGTGTTGATATCGTGAAATTCACTGCGGCCTATTCTGAATTTATAAAAAGGAACAAACCGGAGGCCAGAAAAATAGTAGTAGGAAAAGATGCAAGGTTAAGTGGTCATATGGTTGAGCATTTAGTAACCGGCACTTTAATGTCTATGGGCTTGGATGTGATAAATATAGGATTAGCCAGCACACCCACAACCGAAGTGGCAGTGACAGGACTTGGTGCTGACGGAGGCATCATTCTGACTGCAAGTCATAATCCCAAACAATGGAATGCTTTGAAACTTCTGAACGAAAAAGGAGAGTTTCTAAACGATAAGGAGGGAAAGGAAATAATTAATATAGCTGAGAAAGAGGATTATAGCTTTGCAGAGGTTGAAAAATTAGGGAAAGAGTACAAAGACGAGACATGGAATATGCGCCACATAGAGATGGTGACAAAACTTCCATTAGTCGATGTAGAAGCCATCCGAAAGGCAGATTTCTGTGTAGCAGTAGATGCGGTGAATTCTGTAGGTGGAGTAGTAATTCCTGAATTGCTCAAAGCTTTAGGAGTAAATAAGGTTGTAGAACTTAATTGCGAAGCCACAGGTAACTTTGCCCATAATCCTGAACCCATACCATCAAACCTTACGGATATATCAACGCTTATGAAAGATGGGAAAGCTGATGTTGGTTTCGTTGTAGATCCGGATGTCGACCGTCTGGCGATAGTTATGGAAAACGGAGATATGTTTGTGGAGGAATACACTTTGGTTGCAGTGGCAGATTATGTATTAGGACACACCAAAGGATCTACAGTCTCCAACTTAAGCAGCTCCCGAGCTCTGGCAGATATAACAGCCAAACATGGATGCTCTTATTCCGCCTCAGCAGTAGGTGAGGTGAATGTAGTTGAAAAAATGAAAGCCACAAACGCAGTGATCGGAGGAGAAGGTAACGGAGGTGTGATATATCCAGAACTTCATTATGGTCGTGATGCCTTGGTAGGTGTAGCGCTTTTCCTTACTTTATTGGCTAAAAAGGGTAAAAAGGTGAGTGATCTTAAGAAGGAATATCCTCAGTACACTATTGTGAAAAATAAGATAGAACTAACCCCTGAAATTGATGTTGATAGACTATTAAAGTTGGTAAAGGATAACTATAAGAATGAAAAAGTAACTGACATAGACGGGGTGAAAATAGACTTCCCGGAAGGATGGGTTCATCTTCGTAAATCTAATACGGAACCGATAGTTAGAGTTTACAGTGAGGCCTCAACACCGGAAAGAGCTGAAGAACTTGCAGGCTCTGTGATGGATATAATAACCAAACTAAAATAAAATCGGCACCGGGTAAAAATATGTTGAAGAGATTTTTTTTAAATGCCCTCTCCTCATTCATAGGCACCTGGGTGGCAATAGTGATCCTTGGAGCTTTATGTATCACGGTAGCTGTGGGCCTTATTGCGCGACTTGGCGTTTCCCAGATGAATCAGCCGCAGGTGACTAAAGATAGTGTCCTTACTATTAATTTGCAGGGAGAAATAGACGAAATATCCACACCCTTAGATATTGATTATACGAGCCTTGTATCAGGACTTCCCTCTAAGAAGCAATCTCTTACTGAATTAGTGATGGCTATAGAGGCTGCAGCGGAAAACAAGAACATCAAAGCCATTTATTTAAAATGTAATTCCGTTGCCGCATCACCTGCCACATTGAATGCTTTGCGAAATGCTTTGCTTGATTTTAAGGAAAGCGGGAAAAAAATAATAGCCTATGGTGATATGTTAGCTATGGGAGATTATTATATAAGCACCGTGGCTGATGAATTGTATATGAACCCTGATGGGAATGTCGGGCTCAAAGGTCTGGGAGGAATCACCCCATTTTATAAGGGTTTATTTGATAAGATTGGAGTGCAGTTTCAAGTAGTAAAGGTTGGTACATATAAATCTGCAGTAGAACCCTATATCAATGAGCATATGAGTGTACCGGCAAGATCCCAGTTAGATACTCTTTACAGAAATATGTGGGGGATAATACTTGACGGAATATGTGCGCAAAGAAAAAATTTAACGCCGGGTAAAATAGATTCTCTGATAAATGAAGAATTTATCTTCTTGCAGAGTGGACAAACCGCAAAAAGAGCCGGACTGGTAGATGGCCTCTTATATGAAAGAAGCTTAGATAGTCTTATCGCAAAACGAATTAACAAAAGGGTAGAAGATCTTAACTTTGTTTCCCCGGAACTCCTGGTAAATCAGGAAGATTTGATGGCCGGTTTATCATCGAAAGACCAGATAGCTATTCTTTATGCAAGTGGAGAGATATATGATGGAGGAGGTGATAATACCATCAATTTTGAAAAATATGTGCCGATCATAATTTCATTAGCAGAGAATGATAGAATAAAGGGCATGGTTCTCAGAGTGAATTCTCCCGGAGGATCAGTGTTCGGCAGCCAGCAGATAGGAGAAGCTCTTGATTATTTCCAAAGTAAGGATAAACCATTGGCAGTCTCAATGGGTGATTATGCAGCATCCGGAGGATATTGGATTTCAAGTTGTGCCAACAGGATTTTTGCCGATCCTTTGACTATCACCGGGTCAATAGGAATATTCGGACTTATTCCGAATATAGAGGGTTTGATAAAGAAATTAGGCTTGAACTTTGAACTTGTATCCACCAATCCTGCCTCTTCTTTTCCTTCTTTGTTTTATCCTCTTAATGAAAAGCAAAAAGAGGGAATGCAGAAAATGGTTGAAAGAGGTTACGACAATTTCGTAAACAGAGTGGCCCGAGGCAGAAAAATGTCGGAGGCAAAGGTCAGAAGAATAGGTGAAGGCCGGGTTTGGGACGCTGTTTCTGCCATGAGAATCGGTCTTGTAGATGAATTGGGAAGCCTTCAGGATGCATTGGAGTGGGTAGCTAAAGATCTCAACATCGAAAATTATGGAGTAGTGAGATATCCGCGTTATGAAACCTCTGTATGGGATTTTCTGCCCGATATTATCAATATGCAGAACAAAGCAAGACTTTATTCCGTTTTTGATGAAAAAGTTTCACCGGAAATGGTGAATAAAGTAAAACGTATTTTAGAAAGAAAACCTATGCAGGCGTTAATGCCTGAAATGAAAATAATCTTAAACTAAAAAATAGCCAAAAGATTACGTGAGAAGCACCAAAGATAAAATATTAACCGGTCTTTTGACTCCGGCCTCATGGCTTTATGGCACGGTGGCAGGTGTTCGCAACTGGATGTTTGAACAGAAGATTCTAAAGTCGGTGGAATATGATGTTCCCGTAATCGGTGTGGGAAATCTCACTGTAGGTGGTACAGGCAAGACTCCTCATGTGGAATATATAGTGAGTCATCTTGCCGTAGGATATAAAGTGGCAGTTTTAAGCAGGGGATATAAACGCAAGACCAAAGGTTTTGTGCTGGCAAATGCCAAAAGCACTCCTTCCTCAATAGGCGATGAACCTTATCAAATCTATCAGAAATTTAACGGTAGAGTGATAGTCGCGGCCTGCGAAAGCCGTAGAAAGGGTATTGAAGAATTATTAAAACTTTTCCCGGACCTTGATGTGATAGTGCTTGATGATTCTTTCCAACATCGATGGGTTAAACCTAAGATTTCAATTTTGCTCACTGACTATAGCAGGCCCTTTTATAAAGACAAACTATTGCCGTTAGGTAGACTAAGAGAGAGTCCACGCCAAGTTAATAGAGCTGATATGGTAATAGTTACAAAATGTCCTGAAAACCTTCAGCCCATTAGCTATCGGATTGCATCTAAAGATCTGGATCTGATGAAGTTTCAGAAACTCTTTTTCTCGCGCTATGATTATGGAGAGCTAAAACCTGTGTTTGTTGATGATGCCCCATATGATGTCTCTTTATATGAATTCACAGAAAAAGACGCTGTAATGCTTCTCACGGGAATTGCACATCCCAGATATTTTGTAAGATATTTCAGACAATATCCTTTTAAAGTAAAAGTAGATCATTATCCCGATCATCATGATTTTTCAAAAAGAGATATCCAGGATATTGAGAAGAAATTCAGGAAACTTGCGGGAGAACATAAGATAATAGTAACCACCGAAAAGGATGCCGTGCGTCTAATGCATAATCCTTATTTTCCTAAAGAGCTTAAACCATTTACTTTTTACCTTCCTGTGAACGTAAGAATGGTAAAAGGTGTAGATGACCATGATTTGATAGAAGAAATAAAAAATCAAATACAGAAATAGAATTTATGGAAAAAACATATCTTGAAAAAATAGCGGAAGCAGCCGATTTTTTAAAATCAAGAGTAAAAAAGATACCCGATATAGCTATAATATTAGGCACAGGATTGGGAGATCTCATAAATTATATTAGCGACAGCATAGCAATAGATTATAAAGATATCCCTTATTTCCCTATTTCTACCGTTGAGGGACATAGCGGACGTTTGATCTTTGGTAAATTAGGAGGAAAGGATGTCATGGCCATGCAAGGAAGATTTCATTATTATGAGGGCTATGACATGAAAGAAGTGACTTTTCCGGTTAGGGTTATGCAGAGCCTTAAGGTGAAGAGACTATTTGTAAGCAATGCAGCCGGAGGCATGAATAAAGAATTTCAGGTAGGCGATGTGATGGTTATTTCGGATCATATCAATCTTTTCCCTGAGAATCCTTTAAGGGGAAAAAATTTTGAAGAATTAGGTCCACGCTTCCCGGCGATGACAGAGGCTTATAGTCATAAATTGATCACTCTTGCCGATTATATAGCAGCCCAAAAGGGAATGCGACTAATGCACGGTGTGTATGTAGGCACCCCCGGTCCGACCTTTGAGACACCGGCAGAATATGAATATTTCAGAATTATAGGCGGAGATGCCGTAGGAATGTCTACTGTACCGGAAGTTATTGTAGCCAACCATGCCGGAATGGAAGTGTTTGGTGTTTCTGTTATAACTGACCTTGGTGGTAAAGATATAAAAGAGGTACCGACTCATGAAGAGGTACAAAAGGCAGCCCTAAAGGCCCAGCCGCATATGACAACACTTATCACAGAAATGCTTTCTTCATTAGACTAAACCGTAAAGGTATATGGCAGAAAAAGAGACAGAGATCAGTGATCTCGGAGAATTCGGACTTATAGACAGGCTTACAAAGGATTTCCCAATAAGTAATCCGGAGACAAAATTAGGAGTAGGTGATGATGCAGCTATCCTTACCTTTGGAGAGAAGGATGTTGTTGTATCTACAGATCTCCTGCTTGAAGGTATTCATTTCGACCTTCGTTATGTACCACTGCAACATTTAGGATATAAAGCTGCAATAGTTAATTTCAGTGATATATATGCCATGAATGCCCGGCCTCGTCAAATCACTGTTAGTTTGGGAGTTTCGAGCAGATTTACGGTTGAACATATAGAAACCCTTTATGCCGGTATTCGAAGAGCGTGCGAAATCTACAGTGTTGATATGGTTGGAGGTGATACCAGTGCATCAGTCACAGGCCTTGTAATCAGTATCACTTGCATCGGAGATGTAAATAAAGGAGAGGAAGTGAGGAGATCTGGCGCTAAACCTACAGACGTGATCTGTGTAAGTGGAGATTTAGGAGCCGCATTTATGGGATTGCAACTCTTGGAAAGGGAAAACTCGGTGGCCGCAGGACAGAAAGATTTCCAGCCCAATTTTGCCGGAAAGGAATATATTCTTGAACGTCAGTTAAAGCCGGAAGCTCGTAAAGACATAATAGAACTTTTGCATAAGGAAGGGATAAAACCTACATCCATGATAGATGTGAGCGACGGTTTGTCGTCAGAACTGCTTCATATCTGTAAAGCTAGCAATGTAGGTTGCAGGGTTTATGAAGACAAGCTCCCCATTGATTATCAGACGGCGCTTATGGCTGAGGAATTTAATATGAATCTGGTAACAGCAGCAATGAATGGTGGAGAGGATTATGAATTATTGTTTACTGTGCCTCTAACAGACCATGAAAAGATAGAGAAACTTCAAGGGGTTAAGATGATAGGATATGTTACAAAACCGGAATTAGGTGCGGCTTTAGTGACACGAGACGGTGCAGAAATACCTATAAAGGCTCAAGGATGGAATGCCTTTAATAAGGTTTAAATTGAAAAAAGATTATTTAACTAAAGAAGATAGATATTATAGACAAATAATATCTATTTTTGCATTCCATAAATCGTAACTACTGAATAACAGAAGATAAAATAAAAAATGAGTGAAACGATAAATATCAGGGAACTCAACGACCTTATAGCCTCCAAGGCAAGTTTTGTAAGCATGATCCGCACGGGAATGGACAGAAGGATCATAGGTCAGAAACATCTTGTGGATTCATTATTGATAGCACTGCTTTGTAATGGCCATGTATTGCTGGAGGGAGTGCCGGGCCTTGCCAAGACATTAGCAATCAAGACTCTTGCTTCACTGGTAGATGCCAAATACAGCCGTATTCAATTCACCCCGGATTTATTGCCGGCCGATGTTATTGGAACCTTGATTTATAGTGTGAAAAACGAGAGCTTTGAGGTAAAGAAAGGACCGATTTTTGCAAATTTCGTGTTAGCTGATGAAATTAACCGTGCACCGGCAAAAGTTCAAAGTGCCTTACTTGAAGCCATGCAGGAACGTCAGGTGACTATAGGTGATGAAACTTTCAGGCTTGATAATCCATTCCTTGTGATGGCAACTCAAAACCCGATAGAACAAGAAGGAACATATCCTCTTCCGGAGGCTCAGACCGACCGTTTCCTTTTAAAAGTAGTAATCGGTTATCCCAATAAGGAGGAAGAAAGATCCATTATCCGTCAGAACATAGTTTCACAACAGACACCGATTACAGCAGTGATCAAGCCTTCGGAAATTGTTGAGGTGCAAAAGATTGTTGAGAAGATTTATATTGACGAAAAAATAGAAAATTACATAGTTGATATAGTTTTTGCCACACGTGAACCATCCAAATATGGATTGCAAGACTTGGCAAGTATCATATCCTATGGAGCTTCTCCACGAGCTTCTATAAGCCTTGCATTAGCTTCCAGGGCATATGCTTTCCTCCAGGGAAGAGGATACGTAATACCCGAAGATGTCAGAGCCGTTTGCCATGATGTTATTCGTCATCGAATAGGTTTGTCTTATGAGGCCGAAGCCAATAATATCACAGCTGATGAAGTAATTACGGCTATATTGGATAAAGTGGCAGTACCCTAAGCTTCACAATATTTTATTTAGTTTGAATCTCGAAAATTTGAGGGAAACAACAGAAATTCAAAGGAATGAATGCAAAGGAACTTCTGGAGAAAGTCAGGAAGATTGAGATCAAGACAAGGGGCTTAAGCCAGAATATCTTTGCCGGAGAATATCACACAGCCTTCAAGGGAAGGGGTGTGATTTTTTCGGAGGTTAGGGAATATCAACCCGGTGACGACATCCGGGATATAGACTGGAACGTAACAGCCCGACACAACCGACCCTATGTCAAAGTTTATGAAGAGGAACGTGAACTCACCATGATGTTGCTCATAGATGTGAGCGGAAGCAGTGATTTCGGGGCTGTGGGAGAAAGCAAAAAGGAAAGAATAGCTGAAATAGCAGCGACACTGGCTTTTTCATCAATCCAAAACAATGATAAAGTAGGAGTTATATTCTTTAGTGATCACATAGAAAAATTTATTCCTCCAAAAAAAGGAAGAAAGCATATTTTGCTGATAATAAGGGAAATTATAGATCTTGTGCCCACCAGTAGGGGAACTAATATAGATGTGGCCTTGAAGTTTATGACTAATGCCATAAAGAAAAGATGCAGTGCTTTCCTATTAAGTGATTTCATTGATAATCACGATTATTTTTCCAGTATGTCTATCGCCAACCGTAAACATGATCTTGCCGCTATACAGGTATATGACAGAAGAGACTCCTCAATGCCTGATGTTGGTTTAGTGAAAGTAAGAGACATGGAATCCGGTCAAGACCGCTGGCTTGACACTTCTTCATCAAAAGTGAGAAGGGCTTTTGATAAGGCGTGGTATGAGAGGCAACAAAAAATAGCTTCGACAACCGCAAGGTGCGGGGTAGATATGGTTTCAGTGACTACCGATGAAGACTATGTAAAGGCATTGTTATCTTTATTTCATAATCGCAGTGCCGTAAGGCGTTGAATACATGAAGAAAATATTAAAGGTCATATTTCTTTTACTATTTTTATTAGGAGTAAGCGAGGTCAAAGGCTCTAAGCTTTCAATATCTGCAAAGCTTGATTCCGTAAATCTCATCATGGGTCAGCTCAATACTCTGCACCTTGAAGTAGTGGAAGATGAGGGTACTCAAGGCCGCTTGTCTATCTTTCAGCAAATAGATAAAGTCAGAGGATACATTCCCGTATGCGGCGATAGTGTTGAACTGAGCACAAATTACAAGGTGGATACAGTGCGCCTTGGTTCAGGGAAAATACAATTAAATTATAGCATACCGGTGCAGGCCTTTGATTCAGGCACCTATACTTTACCCAAGATTGTATATTATGCAGGAAAGGATTCTGCTGAATCAAATACTCTAACTTTCAACGTATATCCGGTCAATGTTACTGCCGAGGATCCCATAGCCGGTCTTTCAACGGTGGAAGAGCCGGATGGAAAAAGGTTTTATGACTGGGTACCCGACTGGATTATAGATTTCTGGTGGATTTTTATAGTGATAGTTTTAGCTATATGTGCTTTCTATTATGGCATGAGGAATTATCGCAAACAAGGTTTGCCTTTCATCGCTCCCAAGCCTCAGCCCAAAGCATGGGAAATAGCCTTAGATTCTTTAAAGAGATTAAAAACAAGGAAGCTTTGGGAACAAGGTATGGAAAAGGAATATTTTACAGACCTTACAGATATCTTGAGAACCTATCTTTATGAAAGATTTGGAATCAACGCTATGGAGATGACTACTCGCCAGATCATGGATAAGATTTATGAGAGTGATCTAAAAGATAAACGCGATTATGTGAAGCAAATACTGAATGTGGCTGATTTCGTTAAGTTTGCCAAGGTAAGACCTTTGCCGGCAGATAGTATCGCAGCTTATGACAATGCGGTTAAATTCGTTGAAGAAACCATACCGCAGGCAACAGAGGAGAAGATTAATGAAGAGGCTGGAGGAGGAGCCCGAGAATGAAACATCCCGGATTATTATTCCTTCTCCTTTTATATATTCCTTTGATATATTGGTATATCAAAAAACAGAAGAATGCCAATCCTTCTTTAGGAGTTTCAAGCCTTACCCCGGTGGCCAAACTGCCGATTACATGGAAACAGCTGCTTATACATTTTTGTTTTATACTTCAGTTGGTTGCTATTGGAGGTCTGATAGTTGCTCTTGCAAGACCTCAGACCCATGATAATTTCAATAAATCGCGTGTAAATGGAACTGATATTGTGATAGCTCTGGATATTTCCGGAAGTATGAATGCCAAGGATTTTAAACCTTCAAGGTTTATTGCAGCAAAAGATGTGGCATCAAAATTTGTGAATCAGAGGGAACACGACAATATGGGCTTGGTTGTTTTTGCCGGTGAAAGCCTTTCTCTAATGCCTCTAACCAATGACCGGGGAGCCTTGATTAATGCTATAGACAATATTCAAATGGGAGATCTTACGGATGGTACTGCCATAGGTGACGGCCTTGTGAGTGCTATTAACAGAATCATTTCAGGAAAAGCAAAATCCAAAAGCATCATACTTCTTACCGATGGCACAAATAATGCCGGAGAAGTACCCCCGGCAACTGCTGCACAGATTGCAAGACAAAAGGGGGTAAGGGTATATACAATTGGAGTAGGTACTAACGGTACCATTAAAATACCGGATCCTTATGGCTTTTCTTCTACAACTATAGAAACAAAAATAGACGAAGAGTCTCTTAGAGAGATCGCAGAGACAACCAATGGGAAATATTTCAGGGCTAAGGATGAGAAGGTATTGAAAAAAGTATTTGAGGAGATAGATAAGCTTGAAAAAAGTATTCTGGATATAGACAGATTTACTTATACCGAAGAGAATTTTGAACCTTGGATTCTTCTTTCTTTGTGTGCATTGGGATTATATCTGTTGCTACGTTACACTATTTTGAGACGAATACCGTAAAATTAAAATTCAAAATAATACTGGAGAATGTTCAGTTTCGCTCATCCCGGACTTTTATTCTTGCTCTTGCTCATTCCATTTTTTGTGGTTTTGTATGCATGGGCAAGGTATGCTCGTAGCCGGAAGTTGAAAAAATTCGGAAGACCCTCTACTCTTGCTCCCTTGATGCCGGATGTGTCTCCTTTTAAACCTCCATTGAAACTTACAATTGAGATGGCAGCTCTTTTCCTGATTATCTTTTGTCTGGCACGTCCTTGGGGAGGTGTAAAGGATGAAAAGACTGTGAAGGAGGGCATAGAAGTGATAATAGCAGTTGATGCCAGCAACTCCATGTATGCTTCATCTACTTCTGATGAAAAAGGGAACGATAGAATGCGTACGGCAAAACTAATGCTGGAGAAATTAATAAACAGACTGGATAATGACAGGGTAGGCCTTATCGTTTATGCCGGCGATGCTTACACACTGATACCGGTGACCAATGATTACGTTTCGGCCAAAATGTTTCTTAATTCTATAGACCCGTCTCAAATCGATAATCAGGGCACAGATATTTCTTCTGCAATACGAATGGCAACCACATCTTTCAGTGAGGATAAAAATATCGGTAAAGCCATAATTCTTATCACCGACGCTGATGAGTTGGAGGATGAAGAGGGAGTAATGAGCTCGGCTCAAAAGGCTGCCCATGATGGCATACAAATAGATGTTGTAGGTTTGGGTAGTACAACACCGGTGCCTATACCATTGAAAAATGGCAGTTATATGATTGACCCGTTCACCGGAGAGAGGGCTATGACTGCATTGAATGAAGACCTGGCAGCAGCTATAGCCAAAGCCGGAAACGGGATATATGTGAATGCATCTAACCGTGAGGCCCTAAATGAGCTTGACAAACAGTTAGAGACCTTGAAGAAAGCTTCTCTTGAGTCGAGTATTTCTGCAGTTCATGATGAACTTTTCCCGCTATTCGCCATATTCGCGCTGGCATTATTGGTGTTAGATATATTTATTCTTGACAGGAAAATAGGCTGGCTTGACAAGATAACCTTTTTCAAGAAAGAAACTACATGAGTTCCATACAGAAAATATTTCTACTTTTAGGCTTGTTTTTTGCCTGCGGCTTTATTAATTTGTCTTATGCGGCAGATAAGGCTGAGGGCACAGTTTCTACTAAAAAAGAGCGTAACCACATCACAAAGGGTAATAAGTTCTATGAGGAGGGAAAATTCAAAGAAGCTATGCAACAGTATAAAGATGCCCTCGAGGAGAATTCTTCTTCTGTAGTTGGAAGATATAACTTAGGGTTGTCTGAAATACAAATAGGATCTAATCCCAATGACACCTCAGCGGCCGCCAAGAAATTGCTGGAATCAGGCGTAAAAAATATGCAACAGATAGCTAACATGGGGTCTAAACGTCCCGAGCTTGCTTCAAGAGCTAATTATAATCTTGGAAATGTTGCTTTTAATTCTCAGGATTATCAAAAATCCATAGATTATTACAAACAAGCTCTCCGATTAAATCCCTCAGATGAGAATGCAAGAAGAAATCTAAGAATTGCTCAATTAAAACTGCAGAATGAGGATCAGCAACAGGACCAGAATCAGGATCAACAAGATCAGGAACAGGATAAGGAGCAAGAACAAGAACAAGATCAGAATCAGGACCAGAACGATAATCAGGACCAGAATCAGGATCAACAGGAACAGAATCAGGATCAGCAAGACCAACAATCCCAGAGTGATTTAAACCAACAGACAGCTGAGCAGATTTTAAATGCTATTGAAAATAAGGAAAACCAGACACGTGCAAGAGTAGCAGGACAAAATGCTGAGAAGAGCCGTGAACGTAACCGCAATCGCAGAAACTGGTAAAAGAAGCCAAGGATGAAAACCGGAATTACGAAACATATTTTATTATCTTTCCTATTTTTGGCATGTATATTTGATATGTCATCTCAATCAGTAACACTTTCCGTATCTCCGGGAAGAGGAAAGAGAGAGATATCCGTAGGTGATCTTTTTTATATCACGATAGAAGTAAAGGATGTAAATGGGAGTCCTGAAAAACCCGGTGATGTCGGAGGTGCTAAGGTGATATATTTCGACCGTACCGGACAATGGTCTAGTTTCTCAAGTGTTAACGGTAAAACCACTCAGAGTGTAAGTTATACTTATACTGTGACTTTAAGAGCTCAGGAAGAGGGTAAATTCACATTTGGACCAATTACTGTGGGAGGGGTAAAAAGTAATAGTGTGGTTTATGCTATAGGTGCTCCTATGCCTCAGCAACAACCCGTAGAACCCGGTAATAAAAATCAGGGACAGAGTTCGCAGGATAAACCTGAATATATCGGGAAAGGAGATGGTAATCTCTTTATGAGAGCAGAAGTTTCACAATCTTCTGCATATGTTAATCAGGCAATACTTTATACAGTAAAACTCTATTCCACCTATGATGCTATAAAATTTATCGGAGCAACCGCCTCTCCAAAATTTGATGGATTTGTTGTAGAAGAATCTAAAGATATCTCTACCTCATTAGAATATGAAACCTATAATGGCAAGACCTACGCTACAGCGATAATAGCCCGTTATATAATCTTCCCTCAGCACGAAGGAAACTTGACAGTGAAAGGTAATACTTATACAGTTAGTGTTGACCAACGTGAATATTACAGAGATCCTTTCTATGGGCACCTTTCAGTATCGAAACCCCTGCAACTGAACGTAACTCCTAATGAACTGAGTATAAATGTGAAAGGTCTGCCCGCTCCTATACCTGCTGATTTTTCCGGAGGAGTTGGCCAATTTTCAATCCACAGTGAGTTGCCTGCACAAAAATTTGTTACAAATCAAGTAGGCTCAATAGTATACACTGTGGAGGGAACAGGAAACATTAAATATATCTCTTTACCGGATTTGCAAAATATTTATCCTTCGGAATTGGAAGTTTATACTCCTACATCTGAGACTAATGTGAATGTAGGGAGTTATGATGTTTCGGGAAAGGTGAAATTCGATTACTCATTTATGCCACTTGAATGGGGTAACTTTCGTATACCTGATTTAAAACTTGTATATTTCAATCCCAAGACAGGCAGATATGAAACAAGTGTGGCAAAAGGATATGAAATTGTAGTGGAACGTGGTACGGGATCAGACAAATCACAGACAAAGACTAAGGCTTCTTTTGATTCTCAACTTATGCCGGTTACAACAGATCTTGCATTCAAACACAGGCCTTATGTTTATGGATTTTTCTATTGGCTTTTCTATATCATACCACTTGGAGGAATAATAATAACATACATTTGGTATAAATCATATCTTGCTGCTAATTCAGATGTCCTGGCAGTTAGAAGCAGAAAGGCAAACCGAATGGCAAGACGTAGACTTAAGAGAGCATATGCATATATGAAAGCTGGAGACCGTAATAATTTCTATGATGAGATTTTGACTTCGTTATGGGGTTATATCGGTGATAAACTCAGCATACCGGTTTCAGAACTAAGCAGAGAAAATATAAGTGGAAAACTCGCTATGCGAGACATTTCTGACGAAGAAATAGAACACCTTATAAAATTAATAGATGACGTGGAGTTCGAGAAATATGCACCTTCTTCTGCTACTTCGGAAATGAATGAAATCTATGATAAGACTATTAATATGATGAACTCTTTGGAAGATGCTTTTAAAATGAACAGAAAAAATGAAGAATTATAGACGTTTTATTACGATACTTACTATAGGAGTTTTTTTCTGCGGAATAAAGGCGAATCCAAATATAGGGGCAGCTGATTCTGCTTATAATGCCGGCAATTATCTTAAAGCCATAGAAATTTACAGCGAAGTTGCAGAGAATTATGGTGTATCTGCACCACTGTTATTCAATATGGGGAATGCCTTTATGCAGGAAGGTGATTACGGAAACGCAATGCTTTGTTATCAGAAGGCTAAAAAACTTGATCCATCAAATAAACGTATCAATGCCAATCTAACCTATTTGACAGGTAAAGTGGAGGATGCAAACAAAGCAGAACAGAAAGGGAAAAGAAAAAGGGTATCTGAAGATACACCGAATTTTTTCCAAAATATACATAAAAGTGTAGCCACGGATATTTCTTCCAATATGTGGGCAGGTTGGGCAGCTTCTTTCTTCCTTCTCTTCTCAGGTTGCGTGATTCTGTATCTTTTCACTTCTAATGTAATATTAAGGAAAACGGGATTTTTTGGCGGATTTATATTTTTAGGAATTAGCATGATATTTCTCGTATGTGCTTACAGCGGAGCCGCAGAGAGTGAAAATCATGAATACGGCGTGATTCTTAGCTTCAAAACCGTACTAAAGACAGAACCAGTAAATACCAACCAAGAAGAAAACCAGGAGGGGGTGCTCACACGGGGTACTAAAATCAGGATTATATCAGAGGAAACCGATGCTGAAGGGGTAGTAAACTGGTATAAGATAAGGTTAAATTCGGATTATATAGGATGGGTAGAAGCCAAGGATATCGCCATAATCTGATATGTTGTAAAACATCCTTTATTAAAGATAAAAACTTTGGTTACGGAAAAAATAATATTTAAATTAGCATATCAAACTCCTTGTAAAGGAAAGGCAATCTAAAAGAGAAATAAGAATTAAAAAAATATCAGACATGAGCAAAACAATAACTTTCAATGAGCTCCGCAGACTTAAAGACAGTCTGCCTGACGGTGCGACGCATCGAATAGCAGATGAGCTGAACCTTACAGTTCAAACAGTACGTAATTATTTCGGCGGTGTGAATTATCAGTTTGGTAAGAATGTGGGGATGCATATAGAACCGGGGCCTGACGGAGGAATTGTTGTGCTTGATGACACCACAATATACGATATGGCAGTGAAGATCCTTGAAGAGAAAAATAAAGAGGATTAAAATTCAGTGACCACAATATAAAAACATAAATTCGGCGTTCCGGCCTTCGGAACGCCTTTTGTGAATTATGGAAGATAAATTTATAACGCTTGCAATCCACACTTCGGAGCATGCCATGGCTTTGAAGAGGATACTTGAAACACACGGAATGGAGGTAAGGCTACAAAATTATGTAGCCACGGGAGTGCGTATAGCAGTGGGAGTCAGAGTCATGATTCATGAAAAGGATCTGCCAATGGCCTTGAAGATCACTGAAAGTATCGAACAGCTTTCTACGCTGAATATGGATAACATACTTAGCGGCCATAAGGGAGAATTGCTCATTCCGGTTGATTTCAATGACTATTGCTTATGTGCGTGCCGTTCAGGTTTCGATTTAGCTTCGCATATGCATCTCCAACCGGTGATTTTGCATGCTTATCCTACCCCGGTGTTTAATACATCGTTCACTCTTGATGATACTATTGATCCGGGTATGGACAATTCTTTTGAAGAGGAGTTTAATGAAGTAGAGATGAGCAAGGATTTCCAAAAGCAGGGAAGAAAGAAAATGAAAGAACTCATTGAAACCCTGCATCGAGAACAAAAGGAAGGCACACTCCCCGACCTTAATTTCAAAGCTTTGATGGAAGACGGTGTTGCCGAAGATGTGATCAAAGAATATTGTCGTCTTTCTCCTCCCTCACTTGTGGTAATGGTTACACGAGGTAAAGAGAAAAAAGGTGAACAACTAATCGGAAGTGTCACAGCTGAAGTGTTAGACGATTGCAAAGTACCTGTTTTATCCATTCCGGAGAATTGTAATTTCACTCTGGTAAAGAATCTAAAAGAAGTGATATTCTTGTGTAATCTTGACCAGCATGATCTTATAACTGTAGACACCTTTATGAGAATGTTTGAATATCCGGATGTGACCATCACACTGATCCCTATAGGAGAGAGACAGGACAAACAACTTAAAAACAAATTGCTCAATCTTAAAAATTACTTCAGTAAAACCTATCCTACAGCACATTTTATCACAGCGATTCTATCTTCCAAATCATTTATGGATGATTTTAATCATTATGAATCCCAAAGAGGAACGGAAATGATAGTTGTGCCAAACAGGAAAAAGAATGCTTTCATGAGGCTTTTTAATCCCGGGATAGCTCATCGGCTTTTATTTCAAAGAGATCTGCCTTTGCTCTCCATTCCTATATAACTATGATCTATCCTAAAGATTTTGAAAATAAAACAGGGTTCTATCCTATAAGACACCTTCTGGAATCCAAATGCGAAACCGAAATGGGTCGTTTCCTTGTTTCGGAATTAAAATTCATTACGGACTTCTCTAAATTAAAAGATGAACTCGGAGGAGTGAATGAGATGAAAAACTTAATAAATGCAGGGGTTCAGATGCCTGACTTCATATTTTACAATTTATCTCAATGGCTTAAGGAAGTTCAGGCACCAGGGAGTTTCTTGAGTTCGGAACAATTATATAAGGGAGCGGAGACGTTACGGACTACTCGAGAGATGCAGAATTTTTTTCATCGGGATGATGCAAAAGATATTTCATCTGAAATATTACGAAAAGAATTCATTGGCCTACCCGTTTTTGAATCTGAAGAGAAAGAGATATTCAGATGTGTGGAAAAGGATGGTTATGTGAAAGACAATGCTTCACCCGGATTAGCAGAAATCAGACATAATATCGAAAATCTCTCGCGATCCATGCATAAAATTATGCGAAAGGTTCTTGATAATTCCATTTCCCGAGGATTTATAGAAAAAGATACTACACCGGTGCTGCGCGATGGCAGATTGGTAATACCGGTATCTTCAACCAATAAAAGGGGCATTAACGGAATAGTGCATGATACTAGTGCCACAGGCAAGACTGTATTTATAGAACCGGCAGAAGTAGTGGAGGCGGGAAACAGACTCAGAGAGTATCAATCTGAAGAGGAGCAGGAAATAATTCGAGTCTTAATACATCTTACAGACTTATTACGTCCTTATCAAGAGGAGATAAAGACGGCTTGTGAACTATTGGCACGATATGATTTTATAAGAGCCAAGGCTCTTTTGGCAATAGATACGGGAGGTGAGCTACCTGTGATAGAAAAAGAACCTGAGATTGATTGGTATCATGCGGTTCATCCCGGTCTGCTGATAACTTTACGTCCCCAGGGAAGGGAAGTAGTTCCCATGAATTTAAAGCTTGATCCGAAAGAAAGAATTCTGGTAATATCCGGGCCTAATGCGGGAGGAAAATCAGTGAGCCTTAAGACTGTAGGAGTACTTCAATATATGATGCAATGCGGTTTGTTGCCTACTCTTTATTCGAATTCCCATATGGGTGTTTTTGCCAATATTTTTATGGATATCGGAGATGAACAGTCTATGGAAAATGATCTGAGCACTTATTCTTCTCATCTTTCCAATATGAAGGTTTTCCTTCAACATGCAAACAAGCATACTTTAATCCTGGCTGATGAAATGGGATCAGGCACTGAACCACAGATTGGTGCTGCTCTTGCTCAATCTATTCTTGAAAGATTAGGAGAAAGCGGCTGTTTCGGCATTATTACCACTCACTACAGCAATCTAAAGATTTTTGCCGAAAACACTAAAGGTTTTGTGAATGGGGCGATGCTTTACGACCGACAACATTTAAGGCCGACCTTCCAGTTGTCAGTGGGAGAGCCTGGAAGTTCTTTTGCATTAGAGATTGCCAGAAATATTGGTTTACCCCACACTGTGATTGAAGGTGCCAAGGATTTAGTAGGTTCAGAATACGTTGATTCTGAAAGATTTATTTTGGATATTCAGAGAGATAGACGATATTGGAAAAACAAACGTCTTGAAATAAAGGAAAAAGAGAACAAGCTAAATCGTCTTTTAGAAGAATATGAAAAGAAGGCAGATGAATTGAAACATCAACGTTCGGAGATTCTAAAGACAGCACGACAAGAAGCTAAAGAAATATTGCAGGGAGCCAATACCCGCATAGAGAGGTCGATCCATGAAATAAGAAAATCGCAGGCTGATAAGGAAAAATCAAAAATTGTAAGGAAAGAACTTGAAGAATATAAAAGAGAACTGGAGAATGACAAGGTAGATTCCAATGTTCCCGATGCATTAAAACCTTTAAAACATAAAAGTCGCAAAAGAAAAAAAGAGGATCATCAGGTAAAAGGTTTTGTGCCTGAGTTATCAAATACTTTCTCAGTGGGCGATAATGTAAAAATGGATAATGGAGGAATCACCGGACAAATTCTTTCTATAGAAGGGAAGAAAGCCGAAGTAGCCTTCGGAAGTTTACGAACTATGGTGGATCTTTCACGGCTTAAACTCACTTCGGCTCCTAAAGAATCTATAAAGAGTAATGTCGTGATAAGTTCCCAATCTATAAGCGACTCAGGAAGTAGGGAAAGGCAACTTAATTTTAAAAATGAAATTGATGTGAGGGGATTCCGGGCTGAGGATGCTCTTCAGGCGATTACCTATTTTCTGGATGATGCACTTCAGTTTAATGCATCCAGGGTAAGAATCCTTCACGGAACAGGACATGGTATTCTGCGAAGCCTGATCAGAGAGCAATTAAAAACAAATCCTGCAGTAAGTTCTTATTATGATGAGGATGTAAGATTCGGAGGAGCCGGTATTACAGTAGTGGAATTAAATTGATATTACCAATGAAAAACCCGCCGGATTTCTTATCCCGGCGGGTTTTATATCCCATATATATTAGATTATTCGGTCTTAGGTTCTAATCCCAGATTATTAAAAATAAATGAATAAATATCTGTTGATTCTGCTATTCTTTTTGCTGTAGGTTTACCACCACCATGACCTGCATTAGAATCTATTCTTATTAATTTTGGCGCATCACCCGTATCTGAAGCCTGCAATTGGGCGGCATATTTAAAAGAATGAGCCGGAACTACTCTATCATCATGATCGGCAGTAGTAATCAGAATGGCAGGATATACTGTTCCATCATTCTTTATATTATGTAACGGGGAATAAGAATATAAATATTCGGCCATTTCTTTGGAATCATCACTTCTTCCATAGTCAGATGCCCAGTTCCAGCCAATTGTGAAAAGATGATACCTCATCATATCCATTACTCCTACCTGAGGGATTGCTACTTTGAAAAGATCAGGCCTCATATTAACAGTGGCTCCCACCAGAAGACCTCCGTTGCTACCACCCTCTATGACAAGATTATCCGGGGTCGTGTAATTATTGCTGATGAGATATTCTGCTGCTGAAATAAAATCATTGAATACGTTCTTCTTATTCAATTTTGTTCCTGCCTGATGCCATTCTTCACCGTATTCCGAACCTCCTCTCAGATTAGCTTGCGCATAAATTCCTCCATTTTCCAACCAAAGGAGTCGACTCGGAGAGAATGTAGGGGTAAGGGAAATATTAAAGCCTCCATATCCGTATAAGTATACCGGATTCTGGCCATTTTTTTCCATCCCTTTCTTGTAAGTCAGAAACATAGGTATTTTTGTACCGTCGGTAGAAGGATAGAACACTTGCTCAGTGATATAATCGTCAGGATTAATTCCTCCCACTTCAGTCTGATGAATTAATTTACTCTCACCTGATTTGAGATCCAAAGAATATATGGAAGAAGGTGAGGTAAAAGAGGAAAATGAATAATAAACTTCATCAGAATCTTTATCAGCAGATATACCTACGGATCCATAAGAAGGCAAAGTAATTTCCCTTATCAAAAGTCCGTCAGGATCATATTCATAAAGTTTGTCGGATGCATCTTTTTCAATCTGGACAAGTAATCTGCCGCCTGCCGGATAAACTCCCTTTATTACAGAGTCACCTTGAGGTATCACTTCTTTCCAGTTTTCTTTTGCCGGATTAGAAAGATCTACTTTCATTACCCGGTTGTTGGGGGCATTATAATTTGTTACTATTAAAGCTTCATTACCCGAAACATCAACAATACCGATTTCATAATCTTGTGTTGGTTCCATGGTGACCCAATCTCCTCCGTTTTTCAAGTTCTTGAATATAATTGAATTCCCATTTCCTTGACCACTTGCCATAACAAAGAGGAAGTCTTCAGATTCCGGTACGTAGGCTGAATGGAAATGCAAAGGATTCTGCTGGTCTTCATAAACCAATTTATCCTGAGTTTGAGGGGTACCTAACTGATGAAAGTAAATCTGATGGTTTTCATTAGCGTTTGAAAATTCTTTACCAACTTCCGGTCTAGGATAGGCGCTATAATAAAATCCGTTTCCAGCCCATTGAGCATCTGTAAATTTAGCCCATTCTATATGATCATCAAGAAGCTTACCAGACTCGGTATCCATCACATAGATTTCATTCCAGTCTGATCCGCTTCGCGAAATGACGTAAGCAGTGAATTTACCGTCGTTACTCATCATAACACCTTGAAGAGCAACTGTTCCGTCTTCTGAAAGATTGTTTGGATCAAGAAAAACTGTTCCTTCTTCATTGGGATTGTCAGTACGATAAAGAACGCTTTGATTTTTCAATCCGTCGTTTTGATAATAATAATACTTTCCATCCTTTTCTTTTGAAAGAAGTCCGGTCTTTTTATAATTATTGAGGTCTGTAAGTCTCTTTCTTATTTTTTCTCTGTAAGGAATAGCAGAGAGATAAGACTCTGTTAGGGCATTTTCAGCTTTAACCCATTCTAAGGTGGCAGGAGCAGTGTCGTTTTCCAAAGGTCGATATGGGTCTGCCACAATAAGACCTTCATAATTATCGGTTACACTATTATCCATTGGGGCCTGGGGATAATTAAGCTGTTGCCGGTTTTGCCCGCAACTAATTGTTATTCCTGCGAGCGTCGCCATAGCTGCGTAAATTAAATTCTGTTTTTTAATCATATTATATTATAGTTAATTATTTTGCAATATAGAGATTAGAAGTATTTTTTTTCTTAAAAAGTCTTATAAGTTCTCCTATCCAAAGCACAACAGATGAACAACCTATTATAATCACCCAATCAAGGAATTTCAAAGGAGTGACATTAAAGAAGTTTCTTCCTAATTCTACAATAAGTATCTGGCCTCCGAGGATTATACAAGCAATCAATATAAAACTACCACAATTTTTAAAATGGAATGCGGATCTTCCCGTAGCAAATGCTTTAGCATTGAAGAGATTCCAAAATTGCAAGAAAACAAATATAGTAAAGAATAATGAAAGTTCATAAGCTGACAGGCCTGTGTTCTCTCCAAAAGGAATACTCCATAGTTGCGTAAGGCTGGTGAGATTAGTATGTTCGAAATAATAAAGGAACCCAAGAAGGATAAAGAAAAAAATTCCTCCTGTTGCAATTATAAATTTCCACATGCTCTGTGTAATTATAAAATCTTCGCGTGCCCTCGGTTTTTTCTGCATAACTGTTTTAGCCGGAGGAAGAGAAGCCAAAGCCATCGCTGCGAAAGTATCCATGATAAGGTTTACCCAAAGCATTTGAGTTACAGTAAGAGGAGACTGTAAACCCATAAAGGCCCCAACCAAAACAATAAGGCAGGCTGCCACATTTACAGTCATTTGGAAAAGAATAAATCTTTGGATATTAAGATAAAGAGAACGCCCCCACATAACTGCCCTTCCAATAGAGCTGAATGAATTATCTATTATAGTGATATCAGATGCCTCTTTTGCCACCGAAGTGCCATCCCCCATAGAAAGGCCTACATGAGCCCCTTTAAGAGCCGGTGCGTCGTTGGTTCCATCGCCGGTGACCGCTACAACAGCATTATTAGCCTGAAGAGCTGCAACCAGACGTTTTTTATCCAAAGGTCTGGCACGCGCAATTATTTTAAGTTTACCCACTCTTTCCTTCAGTTGCTCATCGGAAAGTAGAGAAAATTCAGGGCCGGTAATAATATTTTCTTCCGAATCTTCTGAATCTTTCCAAAGACCAATTTGACGAGATATCTCTTTGGCTGTACCAGGAGTATCTCCTGTAACAACCTTTATTCCGATACCGGCGTTCATCACTTCATTAATCGCCTCCGGTACGTCTGACCTTACAGGGTCAGAGATAGCAACTACCCCCATAAATTTCAGGTCTTTTATTATGAGCCCGTTATTATCTATTACCTTTTCTTCCTTTTTCAATTGGCGATATGCGAACCCCAAGGTTCTCATTGCCTGATTTTGATATATAAGTAACTGGGCATCAATTTCTTCTTTTGTTATCCCTGAAGTATCTGAACATAAGTTGAAAACTATTTCCGGTGCTCCTTTCACAAATACTATTGATTCACCATCTGCCTGTCGTACAACTGTAGCCATATATTTTCTCTCTGTTGAGAAAGGCAACTCGTCCACAACGGTAACTTTGGTTCTGAGCTCGTTATAATCCACACCTTTTTGTCTTAACCAAAGGAGAAGAGCTCCTTCCGTTGGATTTCCCAACACTTGTGGATTATCCTGAGAGATGTCGAGACGTGCCGTGGAATTGATAGCGAGACTATCATAAATTATCTTATCTGACGGATTGCCAAAAAATTTGGTTTCCGCAACCTGCATCTGATTTTGGGTCAGAGTTCCTGTTTTATCAGTACATATTACAGTTATGGCTCCCATTGTTTCACATGCATGCATTTTGCGTACAAGATTGTTGGTCTTCAACATTCTTCTCATTGAGAAAGCCAATGCCAACGTTACAGCCATTGGTAGCCCTTCGGGCACAGCCACTACAACCAAAGTGACAGCTATCATAAAGCTTTGCAACAAATAAGCGATGAAGCTTATCCATTGAAAATCGTTTATATTCACTACATACATATAGATCCTTCCTATCACTACCATACCGGCGATGATATAAGAAGCGATAGATATAAGTTTCCCAAGGCCTTCAAATTGCTCGGTAAGTGGAGTTTTTACCCCATCGTCAATCTGAGCAGCTTCAAATACTTTACCATTTTCAGTTTTATCACCAACTGCTGTCACTCTGAGCACTCCATGACCTTCCATGATTTTAGTGCCTCTCATCGCATGGTTTGAGGGGAATGTAGCTTCAGAATCAAAATATGTCTTGTCAGTTGTCTTGTGGGCTATAGGTTCACCTGTTAGAGAAGATTCATCGATATTGAGTGAAATGGCTTCCAGGAGTTCTCCGTCAGCAGGAACTTCTTCTCCCGTATTGAGTATGACTATATCACCAACTACAATATCTTTCTTTGGAACCTGTGTAGCGCGGCCGTTTCTTAAAACAGTAACAGGCTCGTCATCATTCACTTTGTTAAGAATTGCAAATTCTTTATCAGCTTTAGCCTCGAAAAAGAAAGAAAGCCCTGTAGCCAGGAAAATTGCAATGAAGATTCCGATTGGTTCAAAAAACACTTTAAAACCTGATTCGGGGAGCACACAATATTCATATACGGAGATACCGATTGAGAAAGCTCCTGCCACCAGAAGGATTATGATAAGAGGGTCTTTAAATTTTAATAAGAATTTAAAGAAAAGACTCTCTTTCTTTTTAGGGGTTATTAGGTTGGATCCATGGATTTTACGACTTTCCAGGACTTGATTGTCAGATAGTCCTCTAAACGAATGAGAATTAGCCATTTTGGAAAAACTATAAAAAAAGCAGCCACGAAAAGCGGCTGCGTTGCTTGTGGTCCCTCTTGGGCTTGAACCAAGGACTCCCTGATTATGAGTCAGGTGCTCTAACCAACTGAGCTAAGGGACCCCATCACCGATGGCGCTACTGGCGCCTTTCAATGCGAGTGCAAAGGTAAGATAAAATCTGTGATCAAACAAAAAAAATGAGAAAAAAAACAACAGGACAAGAAAAAAGGGAAAAAGCGACTAAGAAATAAACGATAATTAAAACAAATAATGGAAAGTGAATTAGTGATTTTGTGAAAAACTTATTAATTTTGCGAAAGACTCGACAAAGCCTGAATAAAGATAGAAAAACCAATAAACCAAAAAATAATGAAGCTTAATCTCATTCTCACAGCGGCAGTAATAGCCGGTAGTTCCTTCCTGAGTATGGCTCAGACACATAAGGAAGGCGTAGAATATTATCGTGCAGATCAATTTAACAATGCAAAAGAGCTATTGACCCGTAACTATAATAACGCCGGCACCGATAAGGCTGTCAGTGAATATTATCTGGGATTGATTTCTCTGGAAGAAGATAAGACAAACGAGGCATTGGAACATTTTAATAAGGGTGTTTCCATAAATCCGGAATATGCATATAACTATGTAGGACTCGGTGAAGTGGCATTAAGAAACGGCAATAAGAATGAAGCCGGGGAATATTTCAAAGAGGCCAGGAAACGTGCCAAAAATGATGCATCTTTGGATATCGCTATTGCCAGGGCTTATTATAATGTGAATCCTACAGCATATGCCAAGGAAATAGATAAGAATGTAAATGATGCTATCAAGCATAGCCCGAAAAATGGAACAGCTTACACCAATCCTGATATCTATCTATTTGAAGGTGACCGTAAGAAAGATGCCAAAGATTTTGGTGGTGCAGGCAACCAATATGAAATGGCCACCAGCTATAATCCCAATGCTACCGAAGCTTATGTGAAATATGCTGAATTGTTTACAATGGTAAATCCCCAGTATGCAATCAACATGCTCAACAACCTTTTGAAAGTGAACCCCAATTCTGCCTTAGGTCAGAGAGAGTTGGCCAATGCTTACTATAATGCCAAGAAATATAAGGAAGCCGCCACTCAGTATGAGAAATATGTTCAGAATCCCAATCACTTCAAACAGGATGAAGACCGCTTAGCTTTCCTTCTTTTCGTAGACGGAGATTATCAGCAGGGTTATGATTTTGCAAGTAAGCTTTTAGCGCAAAATCCACAGAATTTTACGGCTCAACGTTTCCAGTTTATGAACGCAGCTCAGATGGAATCTATGAAAGATCAGTTGGTACCCATGGCTGAAGCCTTAGTGGCAGCCCATAAAGCAAATCCTGAAAACATTTTTGCCCCGATTGACTATAATTTGATCAGTGATGAACTTTCAAACGCTGGAAAAGCTGATGAAGCACAAGCTTTGTTGGAAGAAGCTATAGCCGGAGATCCGACTAACCGTGACTATTACAAGCAACTGGCTTTAGTTTACGTGAAAGAAAACGATATCGTAGGCGCCTCTAAAGCATTTGAAGGATATATTAACAATACTGAAAATCCTACTTATAATGATTTGATCCAACAAGCCACTTATGCTTTTTATGCAGGAGTAAGTATGAAGGATAATCCGGAAGAGGCTCAGAAATATTATGACATGGCAAAGAGTTCATCTGAAAAGGCTGCCACAGCTATGCCCAATGCTCCTAAACCTTCCAAGATAGCCGGAGATATAGCAAAACAGCTTGCGCCGGAAGATCAGGTAGCCTCTGTTGCAGTGCCTTTCTATGAAAAATCTATAGAGCTGATAGAAGCAAGTGAAAATCCTTCTCGTTATGCATCAGATGCTAAGGAGATGTATAACTATATGGGAAACTACTATCTGGATCAAAAAGATGTGCCTACCGCTATAGTATATTTTAATAAATATCTTGAACTTGATCCTAACAACGAAGCCTATAGAAAATTCGTTGAAGGCTTGAATAAATAAACCATAAACCTCCTTTATTAGGGATGGATGAGCATGTAGTCATGCTTGTCCATCTCTATTTAACTCAATCCACTGTTGCATGTCTAACAAGATAAAAATAAAAAGAGGCCTTGACATACCTATGTCGGGCGCTCCTTCCACAGCAGTAACAGAAGATAGAACAACTGAAATCTATGGGATTTATCCGGATGATTTTCCGGGACCCATATGGAAAGCGGCTGTAAAAGTAGATGATAAGGTTAAAGCCGGAGATGCGTTGTTAAGTGACAAGGCAACCGGAAAGATTTCACTGGTGGCACCTGTATCGGGCACGATAAAAGAGATAAATCGTGGAGAACGCCGTCATATTAATTATATCAGTATCCAAAAGGAGGCGGGAACAGAAAACATTCAGGAAATTACTTTACCAAAAACTGCAGAAGAGATAATTGAATTATTGCAGCGTTCAGGCTTGTGGGCAATGATGCGGCAACGTCCTTTCGACATTGTGCCGGATTCAAAGGAAACTCCAAGAGATATTTTTGTTACAGCTTTTGACAGTTCACCTTTAGCCGGAGAAATTTTAACTAAGGAAGACGAACCTTGGTTGGAAAAAGGTCTGGAGATCCTTAAGAAACTAACACCAGGGAAAGTATATCTTAGCAAACGCTATGGGAGTAATTTAGAATCAAAGGTTGCTGAGGTATATGAGATAGAAGGTCCGCATCCGGCAGGAAATACAGGTCCTCAGATAGCAGCCATAAAGCCTGTGAATAAAGGTGAGACAGTATGGACCATGGATGCCCGGACAGTTGTAAGGATAGGTAAACTATGCATGAATGGTGAAGCTGATTATTCCACTCTGGTAGCTGTAACGGGTCCGGAAATAGATAACCCTCATCTTGTAAAAACAATAGTGGGAGCTTCAATAAAAGGAATCTTATACGGATTAATAAAAGATTTTCAAGGAAAAAGGATAATATCAGGAAATGTTTTGACAGGGATAAAGACAGATAAAGACGGTTTTCTTCATTATCCTTATCGACAGATCACTGTCATTTCTGAGGGGGATGATGCTGATGAATTTATGGGCTGGGCCTCCATGAACCCGGAAAAATACAGTGTCAAGAGAAATTTCCCGGCTTTCTTACGCGGACTTTCAAAACCCTTTAATTTCGATGCAAGGATAAAAGGGGGTAAAAGAGCTATGATCTTGAGCGGAGAGTATGATAAAGTTTTTCCTTTCGATATTTATCCGGAATATCTTTTAAAAGCAATAATGGCCAACGATATCGACAGGATGGAGAAATTGGGTATATACGAAGTAGCTCCAGAAGATTTCGCTTTGCCTGAATTTGTAGACACCTCCAAACAGGAGCTTCAAAAGACCGTGAGGGAAGGATTAGACAATCTCCGGAAAGAACTTTCATAATTGATAAATAGGATAGTACAAAGAGATAAATCTAATATCCACATGAAAGGATTAAAGAAAAAGATAGATAGTGTAAAACCCCATTTCGAAAAAGGAGGGAAATATTCCAAGCTCCATTCCGTTTTTGATGGTTTTTACACATTTCTGTTTACACCAAACGAGACATCAAAAAGCGGGGTTCATATCCATGATTCCAATGATTCGAAGCGAACAATGATTACCGTTGTGATAGCTTTACTGCCTTGTGTGTTATTTGGAATGTGGAATATAGGACTCCAACATAATCTGGCGGTAGGCGATCCGGACCGAGCATTTTTCAGGATGTTTTTTTATGGTTTCTTTGCCGTTTTGCCTCAGATACTAACGGCTTATATTGTAGGCCTGGGTATAGAATTCATTGTAGCTCAGATACGAGGTCATGAGATTCAGGAAGGATTCCTTGTTTCGGGTATTTTGATTCCTATGATTTGTCCTGTAGACACACCGTGCTGGATGCTGGCAGTTTCTGTAGCTTTCGCAGTTATATTTGCCAAGGAGGTGTTCGGAGGAACAGGCTACAACTTCCTGAATATAGCCTTAGTAACAAGAGCTTTTCTGTTTTTTGCCTATCCCTCAAAGATGAGCGGAGACAACGTTTTCGTATCTTTAGGGAATCAACATGCTGTGGATGGATATTCCGGGGCTACACCTTTAGGACAACTTGCTTCTGCTACAGGTGGTGATGCACAAGTACTTAATGTAGTTGGCGATCCTTTATCTTTTACAGATATGTTCTTCGGATTTTATCCCGGTTCATGGGGAGAAACCTCAACTTTCTGTATACTCTTGGGTCTGGGCATATTATTAATAACCGGAATTGCTTCCTGGAAAATCATATTTTCAGCGGTTTTCGGTGGATTTTTTATGGGAGTTGTGGCTCATCATTTTGCTAATGAACTGTATCCTGTAACCTATCTTTTACCATGGGAACAGTTAAGTCTTGGAGGCTTTGCGTTTGCGGTAACTTTTATGGCCACTGATCCTGTGACTGCTTGTCGAACGGAATGGGGTAAATATATCTATGGTTTCTTAGTTGGTGCTATAGCCATATTGATAAGGTGTTATAACACCGGCTATCCGGAAGGGGCAATGCTGGCAGTTCTATTAATGAATTGTTTCGCTCCTTTGATAGACTATATAGTGGTGAACGCCAATATCAACAGGCGTATGAAAAGAATGGTTCCTAATGATTAAAACCGGTAGCCATGAATAGACAAAGTAATGTTTATACCGTGATATATTCCATCATTCTTGTAGTGGTGGTAGGAGTATTGTTATCAGTGATATATCAGGCTTTAAGGCCCAAACAACTAGAAAATATTGCTAATGACACGAAGAAACAAATATTGGCTTCAGCTCATTTGTCACCGGAGAAAGGTGAGTCTATAGCTCAATTGTTTGATCAGCATATAGTGTCAAGTTACATAGTTGATGCAGCAGGTAACAGGATAGATAATTCCGAAAATCCTTTTGACATCAACATGGCGATAGAGATAAAAAAACCGGCTGATGTGAGAAAACTCCCTGTATATGAATGTAGCACTAAAGATGGCATGAAATTTATCGTTCCTGTATATGGTTCAGGTCTTTGGGGACCTATCTGGGGATATGTTGCTTTTGACTCAAATGGCAATACCATCTATGGAGCTTATTTCAGCCATGAAGGAGAGACACCGGGATTAGGGGCGGAGATAGAAAAACCTCTATTTCAGAATCAATTTGAAGGAAAAGACATCTTCTCTACCGATGGAGAATTTACTTCTATAGCGGTGGTAAAGACTGGTAAAGAACCTCAAGGGAAGGCATGGGTACATGCTGTGAGTGGAGGCACCATCACTAGTCAAGGAGTGCAGAAAATGCTTTTCGATTCACTTTCGCCATATACAGCTTTCTTTTCCAACCTAGCAGACGGTGAAAGTGTAGAGTTAAAAGAAGGCAGCGCCACAACATATCCGGAGGGATTCACCGGAGAAGAAGATGTGCCTTCAGGAATAAAATTACAACCCCAGGAACTTTAATACCAAAGTTATGAAGATAAGTAAGACATGGCTACCATTGGTAAATCCTTTATCAAAGGATAATCCTGTTATAGTACAGGTGCTGGGTATTTGCTCTGCGCTTGCTGTTACAGCAAAACTGGAACCGGCTGTAGTGATGACAATCTCAGTGACAGCTGTTCTGGCATTTGCTAATGTGATAATATCCTTGCTTCGCAACACGATACCAAATTCCATAAGAATCATCGTACAATTGGTAGTAGTAGCGGCATTGGTTGTGATTGTAGACCAGATATTAAAAGCCTGGAATTATGAAGTGAGTAAAGCATTATCAGTATTCATAGGCCTTATCATCACCAATTGTATAATAATGGGAAGACTAGAGGCCTTTGCCATGAGCAACAGACCATGGCCTGCTTTTCTGGATGGAATCGGCAATGCCTTGGGCTATGGGATAATACTGATCATAGTGGCCTTTATCAGGGAACTTTTGGGAAGCGGAAGCATTTTCGGCTATCAGGTTATTCCGCAATGGTGGTATGATATGGGATATCAGAACAATGGTATGATGATATTACCTCCAATGGCCTTAATAACGGTGGCATGTATTATCTGGGTACACCGTGCAAAGAACAAGGATCTACAAGAATAAGAAACACAAAAAGAATAGTTGATGGAAAATCTTAATATATTCATTCGGTCGATTTTTGTCGACAATATGATATTCGCCTATTTCTTGGGCATGTGTTCTTTCTTGGCTGTATCGAAGAATGTGAAAACTTCTTTCGGGCTCGGAATAGCAGTTTGTTTTGTGTTGATTATAGCATTACCGGTAACATGGTGTATTAATCAGTATATCTTAATTCCCGGAGCTCTTTCTTGGCTTGGAGAGCATTATCGTGATGCCGACCTCAGTTTCCTGGGATTGATAATGTTTATATCAGTGATTGCAGCTCTCGTTCAGATAGTTGAAATGGTCATAGAGAAATACTCTCCTTCATTATATGCATCTTTAGGAATCTTTCTACCTCTTATAGCTGTGAACTGCGCTATATTGGGAGCTGTATTATTTATGCAGCAAAGAGACTTTCCTAATCCATGGACAGCTACTGTATATGGCGCCGGTTCTGGAGTCGGCTGGCTGCTGGCCATTACATGCCTTGCAGCAATTCGTGAAAGATTAGCTTACAGTAAAATTCCTGCACCGTTGAGAGGAATAGGAATTACCTTTATAATCACAGGCCTTATGGGAATTGCCTTTATGAGTTTTTTGGGTATCAAGATTTAATGTATTCTCAATTGGTGTTAAGGAATTAAAACGAAGTTTATTTTAGATATTGCGATATGGCGATACTGAATATGATACATTGGAATGGAGTCGTAGTAGCGGCCCTGATCTTTCTGTCGATAGTTTTAGTATTAGTGATAATTCTTCTTTTTGCCAAGAAATGGCTTGTGGCCGGAGGTGATGTAATGATCACTATCAATGGCGGGAAAAAAGAATTGCCGGCGCAGGCCGGTAAAAGCCTTCTTACCACTCTTGCAGAGGGAGGAGTGCACCTGTCTTCTGCCTGTGGAGGAAAGGGGAGTTGTGGACAATGTAAACTGCAGGTAACAGAAGGTGGTGGTGACATGCTTCCTACAGAAGCGGTTCATTTCACAAGAAAGCAGATAAAAGACCATTGGAGACTGGGATGTCAGGTAAAAGTTAAAAATGACCTGCATATTGAAATAGATGAAGCTGCCCTTGATGTCAAAGAATATGAATGCGAAGTGATATCAAATAAGAATGTAGCCACTTTTATGAAAGAATTCATAGTTCAACTTCCTGCAGGTGAACATATGAACTTTATACCCGGCTCTTATTCACAGATACGCATTCCAAAATATGAGATTGATTATGATAAAGATATAGATAAAGGCCTAATCGGAGACGAGTACTTACCGGCTTGGGAAAAATTTGGATTATTCGGGTTAAAAGGTAAAAACACGGAAGAAACCGTTAGAGCTTATTCAATGGCAAATTACCCTGAAGAGGGTGATAGATTTATGCTTACAGTAAGAATAGCCACACCGCCTTTTAAACCAAAACCTCAAACAGGCTTTATGGATGTTCCTCCTGGAATAGCATCTACCTATATCTTCTCTTTGAAACCGGGTGATAAAGTTTTAATGAGCGGTCCTTATGGAGATTTTCATCCTATCATCAATTCTAAGGCTGAGATGATATGGGTAGGAGGTGGTGCCGGAATGGCTCCGTTAAGGGCACAGATAATGTGGATGACCAAAACTCGTCATTGCACGGACCGTAAGATGAGTTATTTCTATGGAGCACGTGCTCTAAATGAAGTGTTCTACTTGGAAGATTTCCTTCAGCTTGAGAAAGAATTCCCAAACTTCAAGTTTTATCTTGCTCTTGACCGCCCCGATCCGGCAGCAGACGCAGCTGGAGTGGAATATACCCCGGGATTCGTGCATCAGGTGATGTATGAAAAATACCTGAAAGATCATGAAAACCCTGAAGATATTGAATATTACATGTGTGGACCGGGGCCAATGAGCAATGCGGTAAACAACATGCTTTATAATTTGGGAGTTGAACCCGAATCAGTACATTATGATAATTTCGGAGGCTAAAACACAGAATAAATAAACAAAATTTTGATTAAAACTAACCTTAAAAAATAGACATGAAAAGAGACAACGAAGTATTCGAAATCATAGATAAGGAACATCTGCGCCAGAGAAGGGGGATAGAACTTATTGCAAGTGAAAATTTTGTAAGTGACGAGGTGATGCGTGCCATGGGCTCTTGCCTGACCAATAAATATGCAGAGGGCTATCCCGGTCATCGTTATTATGGAGGCTGTCAGATAGTGGATGAAGCAGAGAATCTAGCCATAGACAGGGCTAAGAAATTATTCGATGCAGAATGGGTGAATGTTCAGCCTCACAGCGGGGCCCAGGCTAATATGGCTGTATTCATGGCAGTATTACAACCCGGAGATACCTTTATGGGAATGGATTTAAGTCATGGTGGACATTTGAGCCATGGAAGTCCGGTGAATTTCTCAGGCCTTCAGTTTAACCCGATAAGCTATACAGTAGATCCTGAAACAGGTAGAGTTAATTATGATGAGATGGAGAAGAAAGCCAGGGAACATAAACCGAAACTCATCATAGCTGGAGCCAGTGCCTATAGCCGGGAATGGGATTACGCACGCATCAGGAAACTTGCTGATGAGATAGGTGCCATCTTTATGGTTGATATGGCTCATCCCGCCGGTTTGATAGCTGCCGGTCTTTTAGAAAACCCGTTGAAACATGCTCACATTGTAACTACAACAACTCATAAAACTTTACGCGGACCACGTGGTGGAATGATATTAATGGGTAAGGATTTTGATAATCCTTGGGGAAAGAAGACACCAAAAGGAGAGATTAAGAAAATGTCTGCTTTATTAGATTCTGCAGTATTCCCGGGTGTGCAAGGAGGTCCACTTGAACACGTTATAGCAGCAAAGGCTGTAGCTTTTGGTGAAGCTTTACAACCGGAGTGGAAAGAATATGCCATTCAGGTACAGAAAAATGCCAAAGCTTTGGCAGACGCCCTTATTAAGAGGGGATATAAAATTATTTCTGATGGAACAGATAATCATTCCATGTTGGTTGATTTGCGTCCTAAGTTCCCTGATATGAGCGGCAAGAAGGCGGAAAGAGTGCTTGTGGAAGCAGATATCACAGCCAATAAGAATATGGTTCCATATGACAGCCGTTCTCCTTTCCTTACCTCAGGATTACGTTTTGGTACAGCTGCCATCACTACCCGTGGTGCCAAAGAAGATCTCATGGAAAAGATAGCAGATCTTATCGACGAAGTGCTCACACATGCTGATGAACCAGAAGTAATTGCAAAAGTAAGAGGTGAGGTAAATGAAATGATGAATGAATATCCCATGTTTGCTTGGTGATAACTTTAAATAAAAAAAAGAAGAAAGCAAGCGTCGAAAGCTTGCTTTCTTTGTTATATATAGAGAGGATAAAAAGTGTTAACAGTAAAATTTAAGGAATTAATATCTGTTATATAATTGAACTATGACTCCCGGAGAATTTGAACGTGCCATAATTACGATCAGCAAAGAGCATCTTGCTACGCTGCCAGCAGCCGAATATCCGGGGGAGATTTGTCTAATAGACAGGAAGAATCAAGTTGCTGATGCCGTAAGTGAATTGAAGGAAAGCAAGATTATAGGATTTGACACTGAAACCAGACCCAGTTTTAAACGTGGACAACATTACAGCGTTTCATTAATTCAACTTGCCACTCCGGATAAATGTTTTTTGTTTCGTACAAATCTTATCGGCTATCCTAAGGAATTGATTAAGTTAATCGAAGATCCTGAAATTTTAAAAGTAGGACTTTCAATACATGATGATTTCATTAACTTAAGAAAATCAGCTACCTTTTCACCCCAGGGCTTCGTTGATCTGCAGTCTTTTGTTAAAGAATTCAAGATTGCCGATAACAGTCTATCCAGAGTTTATGCTATTTTATTCGGAAAGAGGATTTCTAAGGGACAAAGACTTACTAATTGGGAAGCAAATGAGTTGACCCAACAACAAAAAATTTATGCTTCTTTAGATGCTAATGCATGTATTCAGATATATCAGTTTCTCAAGGATGGTAAATTTGATCCCCATACTTCAGAATACCTCGTGTTGCCCCCAGAACCGATTGAGGAAATTCAAGAAATTAAAGAAGGAGAAGAGTGAAAATAAAGAAATATCAGTTCGTAACGTGTCTTCTGGCTGTATACGCTATATTTATGACCTTTTATTTTGGTCTTGATTTATTGAAAACAGGTCAGGAGATAAGATTCTGGATTACTTTTATAAGTGAGATAGTAGTTATAATTTTAGCATATTTCGCCTTAAGGAGAAGAGATCAATACCGCGATCAGAGAAAGAGAAAGGCTGATTAATATTAAGACTATTCTTTTCTTGTGAGTTCTGCGATATCTAATTTGCGTTTGATTTTGCCATTTAAAGTTCGTGGCAATTTATCTAAAAAAATTATTTCTTTCGGCATTTCCCATTTTGAAAGGATAGAGGAGAGTTTTTTCATAAGAATATTTTTTTCTATAATATCATTGTTAGCTTCAATGAGCAAAACTACTTTTTCACTCCATTTTTCATCCGGTATCCCTATAAAGACAAAAGGATGGGGAATTATACGATCAACTCTTTTTTCCACATCATAAGGATTAATTTTTTTTCCTCCGGAAAGAATCATCTGGTCTCTTCTCCCAAGAATCTTAAATTCATTTTCAGAAATAATTTCAACTATATCATTGGTTACGATTTCCTTATAATGCGGGAAATGGATAATCAAGCAATTTTCTTCATCAGAAGATATAGATATGCCGGGTAAAAGTCTGAAGGGATTTTCTATTTTATCAATTTTCCTCAGTGCTATATGGGAGGCAGTTTCCGTCATTCCATAAGATTCATAAGCCGATAAACCGCTTTCTACTATTTTTTTTCTCAGATCTTGATGAACAGGAGAACCTCCGATTAGGAGATTACGGATTTCCGGTAATTTTTTCAAATTATCAAGAATATATAAAACCTGAGATGGTACCACCGCCACAAGATCTAAATTTTGTTCGGGATCCAATCCTTTAAGAGGGGAGTTTGACGGAATTTCATAGGAGAAACCAGAACCTGAGATAAAGGCTCTTACAGCCATCATTTTTCCTCCTATGAAGTCGGCAGCCACGCAGGAATGCAGATGACTGCCTGAGTTTATTCCAAAGAAACGTATTGTACGCTGAGCACTTTCTTTTACAAACTTCTTTTCCAGAAGAATAATCTTGGGCTCTCCTGTAGAGCCGGAAGTGTGAGCCTCAATAAACTCACTTCCACTGTTCCATTCTTTTATAAAATCCTCAAAAGTCATTTCTATCTATGCCATTTAAGGTTATCAAATTGTGAATGGTCAAAAGGCTTTGATGGATTAAAATAAAGTCTGTCTTTATCAAGGGAAACAGGAGTTTCAAAATTATTTGTAAAGAGATTACCGGTGCCTAAGCCTTGTGGCCCGTAAGCTTGTATATTAGCTGTAAATTGAGCTATAGCATTCAATCCTACATTTGATTCCAATGCTGAGGTTATCCACCAACCGATTCCTCTTTTTTCAGCCTCTTTAATCCATTCCATTGATCCTGAGAATCCTCCGCAGAGTGCCGGCTTTAAAATTATGAACTGAGGCATTATCTTTTCAATAGTATCGATTCGTTCTTCAATAGTATCTTTACCGATCAACTCTTCATCTAATGCGATTGGAACCGGTGATTGGTGGCATAAATGGGCCATTTCATCAGGATGGCCGGCCTTTATGGGCTGTTCTATGCTATGAACTCCAAGATCAGCCAACCGGCATAATTTTTCCATACAGTCACTATAGGAGAAACCCCCATTGGCATCCACTCGAATTGTCAATTCTTTTTCATTAAATCTTTTTCTGATGGTATGAATCATTTCCAATTCATTGTCCCAACTGATTGCACCAATTTTTAATTTAATACATTTAAAACCGTCATGAATTTTCTTTTCAAGGCGATGCATCATAAGATCAAACTCTCCCATCCAAACAAGCCCGTTTATCTCAATTGATTTTTCCCCCTCAGTAAAAGAGGATGGGAAATATAATCCGTTGGCTCCATTAGAGAAATCGAAGATTGCCTGTTCCAACCCAAACTGGATGGAAGAATATCTTGTAAGATCTGTAGATTTACCTATGGCAATATTTGCCAATAATTCAGTGAGTTTCCATATATAATTTCCGTCGGCTTCCGGAGAAAGGCCCGGAAAAACCGCTGCCTCTCCGATACCAAAAAGAGAAGGGTCTTTTTCATCGTAGACTTTAATAAGAAATGTGGGTTTCTCAGTTAAAATCCCTCGGGATGTACCGGCAGGTTCTTTAAAATGTAAAAGATAAGGAGCAAATTCAAGACGCATGGACACAAAAAAGAATAATCATGGAAATTTGGGGAATTGATCGAAATCAGGATCACGTTTTTCCAGGAAAGCGTTTTTACCCTCCTGAGCCTCATCCATCAGATAATACATAAGTGTGGCATCTCCGGCAAACTCCATAAGCCCACGTTGACCGTCTAATTCTGCATTCAGGCCTCTCTTTATCATTCTCACTGCCAAAGGTGACCTTTTCTTGATAGTTTCACACCATTCCACCACTTCATCTTCAAGCTTATCAAAGGGGACTACCTTATTTATCATTCCCATTTCTAAAGCTTCTTGGGCATTATACTGACGGCAAAGGAACCATATTTCACGAGCTTTCTTCTGTCCGACGCAACGAGCAAGATAGGAAGAGCCGAATCCCGCATCAAAGCTTCCAACCTTTGGACCTGTTTGTCCGAAAATAGCATTTTCTGAGGCTATAGAAAGATCACAAATCACATTCAAAACATTTCCACCTCCAATGGCATAACCATTCACCATTGCAATAACCGGCTTAGGAATTGAACGTATAGCGTTATGCAGATCCAAAACATTAAGACGTGGAATTCCATCTTCACCTATATATCCACCCCGTCCTTTCACATTTTGATCTCCACCACTACAAAAAGCTTTGTCTCCTGCCCCCGTTAGTACTATCACACGGATATCTTCTTTTTCCCTACAAATCTTAAAAGCATCCAGCATCTCCATATTGGTGAGAGGCCGAAAGGCATTGTAGACCTTAGGCCGGTTAATTGTGATTTTTGCTATGCCATCAAATTCTTCAAAAAGAATATCTGTATATTTTTTTATTTCTTTCCAATTACGCATATCAAATAACTTTAAGATTCATATAATTTTTTAAGATTTCAGCACTTTCTTCTCCGGGACATGACACCTTAAGGATAGCTTTAGTGGGATAAGAAAAGAATTTGGGCAAAATATGCTTTAATGAATTTATATCTGAAACTTCCATGAATTCCCAATTATAACCTTGTGCAAGTGCATTTAAAGGTAATAAAGGGGCCTGACATAAGTATTCTTCTCTTTCCGGAAGAGATGAGGTGGAGGGTATAAAACGGAAAATTCCCCCTCCTTGGTTATCTATTACTATTATCTTAAAAGAATGGGGAATTTCTTGAATACCAAGACTCCCGATATCATAAGCCATAGAAAGATCACCGGTAATTATGAGTGTCTTTCCTTTATAAGCAATACTTCCTCCGATAGCCGTTGATATTGATCCATCAATTCCCGAAACACCACGATTGCAATATGAAGCATGAGGAAGAGGATAGTTTATTAGCTGGGCATATCTGATAGAGGTACCATTAGAAAGAAAAAGATTATACTCAGCGGGTAAATAATTGAGAATTAATTCAAAAGCTTTTAGCTCAGACCATCCGCAATTTTTAATAAAATTGTTTTTAACATATTTTGCTTCCAATCTCCGTACACTCCATTCCTTCTTATATTTCTTAACGTCAGACGTAAGGCCTAATTTACGCATACAAACGTTGATATTTCTAAAAAAACGTGTAGGATCTGTTTCAATCCTTAAATCCAAAGACATGAAAGGATCAGATGTTGTGAGGGAGAAACCGACCGACCAATGGAGAATCTTATGAGAATTTTTTCTTAAATAGTCTTTTAATTTGCGAGAAATTAAGGCACCCCCGATAGAAATTACTATATCCGGAGAAATATTATCCAAATCCTGAGATTCAAATGCGGTGAGTGTAGAATCCACGCTATAATCTTCTTCATTCAGATGAAGATTGGAGATAGTCTCAGCCATTACCACAACATTTTCAAACTTTGAAAATGACGCTATAGCTTTCTGTAATTGTGAATCAGGAGTTCCAAATCCGGCCACCAACATTACTTTAGCCTTGCATATTTTACCGGCTAAATCTTTCACGACCTCCTTATTGCCTATAGAATCTGCCGAAATACTCCTAATTATGCGAGTTTCTTCGTTTTCATGTTCCTGTTTCAATCCTAAAGGTTCAGCAAGATGAATATTAATGTGAACAGGCCCCGGCCTGCCTCCACAAGCATAAGATAAAGCATCATTTGCTATACGATTCACATACCATAACATTTCTTCATCGTTCTCTCCGATGGCTGGAATGGAATAACTTTTCTTTACATAATTATCCAGAGCTCCGTCCTGGCGCAATGTCTGGGAATCATCTTGGTCAATCCATTGGATAGGACGGTCTGCAGAAATAACAATCAGAGGTACCGACTGATAATATGCTTCGGCGACAGCCGGAGCATAGTTAAGGAGAGCTGTGCCGGAAGTACATATAACAGCAACAGGTTTCTGACTTACTAAAGCCAGCCCTAATCCCATAAAGGCAGCAGAGCGTTCATCAACTACAAAATGTTTTTTCATCGATGTCCTGGCAGCAGCTGCCAAAAGAAGGGGCACATTACGAGAACCCGGAGAACAAACAATATCTTCTACTCCTTTTTTAGAAAGGACATCAAAGAGTATCCTGCAAAATTTCTTAGAGGTGTCTTTCATTTAAAAAAATTTTTCAGGTTTATATCCTCTTAAAAAGGCTTCTGCATCCATTCGTTTTTTTCCGGCCGGTTGCAAAGATAAAATTTCCAAAACTCTATCACCTGTTGAAACAAAGAGACGGTTTTTATCAATAATGATATTACCCGGAGAACCATTTGAAAGCAGAGAATTTGCTATTTCTGTCTGAAAAATTTTTACATCTAAAGGTTTCTCCGGATTTCGAGAGTCTGTCATAGTGGTCCAAGCAGCAGGATAAGGTGACAGCCCTCTTATGAGATTGTGTATATCTTCGGCTGACTTACTCCAATCTATATGACAAGTTTCTTTAAATATCTTTGGGGCCGCTAAATATTCTCCTTCGGGTTGAGGGGTAGTTGAGAAATTGCCTTCCTCTATATTTTTAACTGTCTCTACAACCATTTCTGCACCCAAGTGCATAAGTTTGTCGTGCACATCACCTACATTATCTGAAGGATAAATATTTATTTTTTTCTGTTGTATAATATCCCCTGTATCTATTTCATGTTTAAGAAAGAAAGTAGTTACTCCGGTTTCTTTTTCCCCATTTATTACGGCCCAATTGATGGGAGCAGCACCTCGATATTTCGGAAGAAGAGAAGCATGGAGATTAAAGGTTCCTAACGGAGGCATACTCCATACGGATTCAGGAAGCATCCTGAACGCTATCACTATGAAAAGGTCTGCATCTATTTTTTTTAGTTCTGCCAGAAAGTCAGGGTCTTTCAATTTTTCCGGTTGCAGTAGCGGCAATTTTTTTTCCAGAGCATATTTTTTCACATCACTCTGAATAATTTTATGGCCTCTACCTGCCATTTTGTCGGGCATCGTCACCACAGCTTTTATATCACATCCGGATTGTATTAATTTATCCAGACTTTCCACTGCAAATTCAGGCGTTCCGAAAAAAACTATCTTTATTTTATTTTTGTCCATACTTCGATAAAATCTATTCGTCGCTATAATGTTTCAAAACCCTTCTGTATGAATTAAAAATCTTGGATTTGGAAACAAATCCAATATATTTCCCGTTGTGCACAACCGGGAGATTCCATGCATGTGTCTTATCGAACAGTCTCATAACCTCATCCATAGGCATGTTTACTTCAATTCTTGCCGGAGCTGATGACATAAATCTTGATACATGCATTTTTTTGTAAAGGTCTGTACGAAACATTATATTTCTGATATCATCAAGCAAAACAACTCCCATCAACATTCCATTATCATCTAAAACGGGGAAAAGGTTTCTGCTCGAAGTAGCCACAATGTCCACAACTTGCTTAAGCGTCATATCCGGATGAACGGCTTTGAAATCTTTTTCTATTACATTCTCTACTTTAAGGAGCGTCAAGACGGCTTTATCTTTTTCATGGGTAAGAAGGTCGCCCTCTTTAGCAAGACGCATTGTGTAAATACTATATGGTAAAAACATTTTGATTGTCATATAAGAGAGAGTTGAAACAATCAACAGAGGTAGAAAAAGATCATATCCACCTGTCATTTCTGCTGTAAGGAATATGGCCATAAGTGGCGCATGCATAACTCCACTCATTACTCCTGCCATTCCCAATAAAGTAAAATTTTTATTGGAGATACCGGCTCCATCAAAAATTATATTGAAGAAATAGGCAAACAGAAACCCGCACATTGCCCCCACAAAAAGTGACGGAGCGAAAGTACCTCCCACACCACCGGCTCCGTTAGTTGCACTTGTTGCAAAAGCTTTGGTTAGAACAATAGCTCCAATAAAACCACAGATCATCCATACATTATCCCGGTCGAAATAAAAGAAAGTTCCATCCACAATTTTGGAATAATCTCCTTCCAAGAGTTGATTTATGGCATCATATCCTTCTCCATAAAGAGGAGGTATCACAAAGATGAGACCGGCCATTATCACCCCTCCAATACATATCTTCAACCATTGATTGGGTAATTTCTTAAACATGGTTTCCATCATAAACATCACCTTGGTGAAATATAAGGATATCAAACCACAGAATATTCCTAAAAGCAAAGTATATGGAATATTTTTAATATAGAAGGGTTCACTTTGCGAGAAGAAGAATTCAGCATTATAGCCCTCCAGAACATAAGCCACCGTTGCCCCGGTGATACTTGAAATAAGTAAAGGCATCACTGTGGCCCCCGTGAGGTCGATCATAAGCACTTCCAAAGTGAAAAGCATTCCTGCTATAGGGGCCCGGAAAATACCTGCAATTCCAGCAGCAGCGCCACATCCCACAAGAAGCATGAGAATTCTTGGCGACATTCTGAAAGCCTTACCGATATTTGATCCGATTGCTGCGCCGGTGAATACAATGGGACCCTCGGCTCCCACGGATCCTCCGAATCCTATAGTTATTGAAGATGCTACCAAGGAAGCATACATATTTTTCTTTTTCAATCTGGATTTGCGTCTTGATATTGCATACAAAACCTTAGTAACTCCATGTGAAATATTTTCTTTTACTACATATTTCAAAAACAGTGTGACTATAAAGATCCCAACAACAGGATAAACAAGGTTAAGCCAGTTAACAGTTGTTTCGCTGAAATGAGAAGTTAGGGCATGGGCTATAACATGAATCAGATATTTGAGGAGCTGAGCGGCAAAGCCACAAATCACTCCTACAATAAGAGAAAGAACTATTACAAAGGTTCTTTCTCCAATATGTCTTTCACGCCAGGCTACTACATTGACCCAGCTTTCGGTGAAGAAATTATGTCGTTCCTGATAAGCCATTATAACCCTTCTCCTCCAAACACCGTTTTCAGAGTATATAACAAGATTTTACAATCTACCGACAGAGACATATTGGCAAGATATATAAGATCAAACTGAGTTCGTTCAACCATTTGATTCACTGTGGATGCATACCCATATTTCACCATGCCCCATGATGTTATACCGGGTCTCACCTGGCAAACCAGAGTATAATAGGGAGCACGTTCCACTATTTGTCTTATGAAGAACTCACGTTCCGGACGAGGACCAACTACAGACATATCACCTTTTAACACATTCCAGAACTGAGGGAGCTCATCAAGCCGGTACTTACGCATCCAACCACCCACTTTAGTAATTCGATGGTCATTTTCATGAGAAAGCTGTGGCCCATTTTCCTCCGCATTTTCATACATTGTGCGGAATTTATAAATTCTGAAGGGTTTCTGGTATCTTCCTATTCTTTCTTGAGAATAAAAAACCTTTCCCCTTGATGTTGTCGCCACCAATATTGATAGTATACCATATAAAGGTGAAAGACAAAGTAATGTGAAACAAGAGAATACCACATCAAAACTTCTTTTGATATTTTTAGATGCTTCACTTATCCCGGGTCTTGTGAGATCTATAAAAGGTTCTCCATAAATGTCAGATAAGCGAATTGCCGAGGTGATATATGAGAAAGTATCCGGGGATATTTTCACAGGAATTTTCAATGGAAAAAGCTGAGAAAGTATATCCATCACTTTTCTGTCATTGCGTGTTTGAGGTGCTAATATTACTTGGTTTATAATTTTTGTCTCAAGGATATCTTTTAATTTTGAAAATGGAATTACCCTTTCATTATCTTTGACTTTATCTTCTCCGGGTAGTTCCACAAAACCCACAATATGATAAGATATGCTTCTCTTATCATTTCTTAATTGTCTTGCAACTTTTCTGGATACTTTTGAATTTCCTAATATAAGGACCTTAATTTTCCATTGTCTGTTTTTGAAATGATTTAAGGCATAGTTAGTGATTAAGATCCTACAAAAGTAGGTCAGAATAAAGAAAGTTCCAAAGAGCACCCAGATTACTTCATAATTAATAATTCTTTTACCAGTCTGATCATTGATAAGCAACACCAGGTAAATTATAATGGTATTAATCACTTCCGAGAAAAAAGTGGTGTTAAACTCTTCAAGCCTTGATTTATTAAACGGACGATTATAATAACCTGATAGCCAATAAATACCAATAAGATAGATTGGAACAACAGATTGCTCAATAATTAGTTTTGTTGAACCTAAAAAATGCCAGAGAGTGGAGTAATCTTTATGAATGCCGTCTAACAGAAAATATCTGATTATATTAAAAGCCCAGAAAGCTATAGCGCCGGAAAACATGTCGCCAATAATGTATCGGGCGAGTTGTTTATTAATATTGATTCCGGGATAATTCATCTGATAATCCTGAAAGAGGCGTCTTTTCCTAATTTAATTATATTACTGGGAAGATGTGGCTTGGAATCCTGTTGACGATATTTTACAATATAATCCACTCCATTTAATATTTCCGGCTCAATTTCTTTGAAGAAACGTGGAGATTCCTTCCCGCTGATATTTGCCGAAGTTGAAACAATTGGTCTGCCTAGCCTTCGGCACAATTCCTTGGAAAATGCTTCATCCGTAATTCTGACCCCCAGACTTCCATCCTGACTTAAAAGCTCGGAGGAAACCCCATAGGCATTATCATAAATAACAGTTAGCGGATTAACGGCAGCCTCTAAAAGTTCATAAGCTACATCGGGTATCTCCGGGATTATTTTTTCTAAAGCAGGGATATTGTTAACTAGCACTAACATGGACTTTGAATCCACTCTTTTTTTCAGCTTATATATTCTTTTAACTGCCTCATCATTACTTGCATCGCAACCTATACCCCATATGGTATCTGTGGGATAAAGAATTATCCCCCCTTTTTTCATTACATCAACAGCTTTTTTGAGATCTTCAGAGAAATTGTTTACAGACTCATCCATTAATAAAAGTTTATAAACTGTTCAGCCTATTAAGCCACAATTCAGGATTAACATCCGAAGGCATTCTCCAGTCACCGCGAGGAGAAAGGTTCACACTTCCCACTTTAGGGCCATCAGGCATACATGAGCGTTTAAATTGTTGAGAAAAGAATCTCTTGAAAAATACCTTCAACCATTTTAATATAATACTTTTTTCATATTTGTCTTTGAAAGCCAACGATGCAAGATAGAAAATTTTATCCGGTGAGAATGAATTTCTTAGAAAATGAAATAGGAAGAAATCATGGAGTTCATATGGACCAACTAAATCTTCAGTTTTCTGAGTTATATCTTCATTTCCGGAAGGTATTAATTCCGGACTTATTGGAGTCTGACATATATCTTTTAAAACTTGTTTAATTTTTTCATCTGATTCCGAGGCTACCCATTCCACCAGATATCTAACCAAAGTCTTTGGCACGGATGCATTTACTCCATACATTGACATTTGATCTCCATTATAGGTGCACCAACCTAATGCAAGTTCCGACATGTCACCGGTGCCAATTACAATCCCACCTTCTTTATTGGCAAGATCCATGAGGATTTGAGTGCGTTCCCGTGCCTGGGAGTTTTCATAAGTGGCATCAAATTTACCTGGATTCTGGCCGATGTCTTTAAAATGTTGATCCACGGCTTTTTTGATAGGTATTTGTAAAGCTGTAACACCCAAAAGATTCATTAGCTCCAAGGCATTGTTCTTGGTGCGGGATGTAGTTGCCAATCCAGGCATTGTTACAGCTATTATTCCCGTGCGTGGCAAATTTAGCTTATCGAAAGCCCTTACAGTCACAAGTAAAGCAAGGGTAGAATCCAGACCACCGGAAATACCTATCACAGCTTTTTTACATCCTATTGCGTCAAGCCGTTTCATTAGGCCATAAGCCTGTATGCTTATGATTTCTTCACATCTTTCATGAAGTTTCTTTTTGTTTTCGGGCACAAATGGCAAACAATTAGGAACCGGAATATCCTTTACCTCAGTATATTCTTTTTCATAATCGGATATAATCTTACGATAATTTATTTCTTGAATTTCTGATTCCGTAAAGGTATTAAATTTCTGACGGTCCAATCTAAGTTTCTGTATATCTATATCGGCTGTCACTTCAAAATTTGAAATGAGAAATCTTTCGCTTGATGCCACAATATTTCCATCATAACCAATTATAGCATTTCCTGAAAAAACCAGATCGGTAGAAGATTCCCCCCATCCCGCAGAAGAGTAAGCATAGGCACACCGGCATCTTGCTGACTGCTGGCTAATGAGATTAAGTATATAATTATTTTTACCGATAAGCTCATCAGAGGCTGAAAGATTCAGGATAACTTCTGCACCGGCCATCGCCAAAGAAGAACTCGGAGGAGATGGAACCCACAAGTCTTCACAAATTTCAATGCCCATATTCACATTTTTATGGTTAAACATAAGGTCGACACCGAAAGGAGTTTTTTGAGATGCGAAAAATATTGTTTCTCCTTTAATTTTTTTACCTGATTCAAACCACCTTTTTTCATAAAATTCCCCATAATTCGGAAGATAGGTTTTAGGTACTATTCCCAAAATTTTTCCTTTGGAGAAAGATATGGCACAGTTGAATAATTTGCCAAAAGCTAAAACCGGAGCACCTACAACCGCTAAAATATCAAGGTTCTCTGTTTTATGAATCAATTCTCCGACAGCTTTTTCTGCGCTTTGGATAACAATTTTCTGATTAAAAAGATCTGCACAAGTATATCCGGTGATAGAAAGTTCAGGAAAAACGATACAATCTACGTTATTTTGTTGCGCCTTAATTATAGCTGTATATATTTTAGAAATATTGAAGAAAGGATCGGCGATTTTCACCACCGGTACAAAAGCGCTTATTCGATAGAAACCGTAAGGATCCATAAAGAAAGAGGTTATATCTTCACAAAGATAATGAAGAAATTCGGGGCCTTTGCCATATGAAGGTAAAAATTTAAAGGTTAATTCAACAATATTTGTTAATGCCGATAAGACTTTTTGTTTTTATAAAAAATGTTTTTTTCTTAACTTTGCCAAAGGCCTGGAATAAAAAAGGCCCGTATAAGGTTAAAAGAAGAATTGGCCTTAAATAAATTGTGGAACAGACCCTAACTTTGAAGAAAGAAAAGAGTCAATATTCTTCTATAATCCGGATAGATGAGAAAACAACGTCATCATAGAGCGCCTCAATATAAAGCTGATCGGATCGTGTCTTGGGTAAATGAAGGAGAGGAAACTAAACCTTTATTGGAATTTATAAGCCTCAAGTCGCCCGAATCAAGCCGGACAGACTTAAAAAGCTGGCTCAAACATGGTCAAGTGATGCTTGACGGGCAAATAACAAGTGCATTTGACGCACAAGTGAATCCAGGCTCTGAGGTAAAGGTTAATACATCACGCCAATTTATAAAACTGAAACATCCAAGACTGAAATTGCTTTACGAAGACGATGATGTGATAGTGGTGGAAAAAGGTTATGGTCTTCTTTCGGTGGGCATACCCAATCCTGCAAAGAAAAAGATAGAGAATGCCTATGATATAATCCGGGATTATCTTAAAAGGAAGGATCCGCGCAATAAACTTTTTGTGGTGCATAGGCTTGACAGAGATACCACCGGAGTAATGATGTTTGCGAAGAATGAAGAGGCAATGGAAACCTTACGCCATAACTGGAATAACTTTGTATTGGAAAGACTCTATGTGGCGCTCTTGGAGGGCATAGTAAAAGACGATGAGGGTATTATCAAAAGCAGACTTACAGAAAATTCTCAATATAAAGTGTATTCCACTGAGAATGATTCGGGCAAAATAGCCTTGACGAGATATAAGGTTATAGGTAGAGGCCATGGTTATTCTTTGGTTCAATTTAGTCTGGATACGGGGAGAAAAAACCAAATCCGTGTTCATGCAGCCGATATAGGACACCCAATAAGCGGCGACCGGAAGTACGGAGCAAAACAAAACAGGTTAGGCCGATTAGCTCTTCATGCTCATACATTGAGGTTTGCTCATCCTATTACGCTTAAAGATATGTATTTTGAATCCCCGGTTCCGACTGCCTTTTATAAAGGTATCCACTGAAATAATTTAATTCATTTCAATGCCTATAGATACTTCATCATATTATCCAGAAATTGATCCACCGAATGGAGAAAACAAGGAAGACAGTTTAAACGGTGTTCATGATTCCCTTTTCGGAGATAAAAAGAAAATTACGGAAACCTTGATAATTGAAGAAATGGGGGATGTTGATTTGTCTAACGAACCTCCACATAAAGAGGATTCCAGACTCGAAAATATAGCAACCACTGTGAGTCATATATTATCGTGGTTGCTTGTGCCTTTAATTATGCCCGTATTTGGGATACTTTTTATTTTGCGGCTTTCCATATTGGATGTAATACCTGCAGGAGTACAAACAGCTGTTACATTTGTAATAGCCGGTATTAATTTCTTTGCTCCAATTTTGCTGATATTTCTTTTAAAAGTCTTGGGGCTGATAGATGATGTGGGATTAAACGGGAGAAAGGAAAGAGCAATACCTTATATTATTACCGCTTTATGTTATGGGGGTTCCGCCTGGTTTGTGGCAAGCAGGGGAGCACCGGTATGGGTAGCGATGTTTTTTGCCGGAGGGGCTGTAGCTTCCTTAATAAACCTGGCTATAAATTTTAAATGGAAAATATCGGCTCATGCAGCTGCGATAGCCGGTCTGGTGGCTCTTTTAATCCGGCTTCAAAGAGACGTGGCAGTAGAACCTCAATTATTTGTATGGTTGATTATAACTGTCGGAATGAGCGGGCTATTGGGATCAGCACGAATATGGTTGAACAGACATACGGTATGGCAGGTGTTGGCAGGTTATATGGTAGGATTCTGCTCAGTGTTCTTTATGATGTATATACATTGAAAAATGAACCGGTATAATTATAAACGTAGAGTATCCAGCGAAACCAAAGTCGGCAATACAGGTATCGGAGGAGATAATCCGATAAGAGTTCAGTCTATGACAAACACATCGACAATGGACACTGAGGGAAGTGTAGCACAGGCCCTCAGAATTGCCAAGGCTGGTGGTGAACTGGTGCGTTTGACAACCCAGGGAGTGAGAGAGGCAGCCAATATGGCAGAAATAAGAAAGGGCCTTGACCAAGCCAACTGTAAAGTACCATTAGTGGCTGATGTCCATTTTAATCCATCTGCTGCTTTTAAGGCAGTCGAAACTTGTGAGAAGGTAAGAATTAATCCTGGGAATTTTGTTGATCCTGCGCGTACCTTTAAAAAATTGGATTACACAGATCCTGAGTATCAGGAGGAGATTGACAAGATTAGGGAAACATTAGTTCCTTTTATTAATAAATGCAAAGAATTTAAAACTGCTGTAAGACTCGGAGTGAATCATGGTTCCTTATCTGACAGGATAATGAGCCGATACGGCGACACCCCGGAGGGAATGGTGGAATCGGCTATGGAATATCTACGAATTTTCAGGAATGAAAATTTCAATGATGTAGTGATTTCCATCAAGTCATCGAATGTAGGAGTGATGGTGAAGACTGTGGAACTCTTGGCAAAAATGATGGAAAAGGAAGGGATGAAGTATCCTTTACATCTTGGTGTTACTGAGGCCGGAGACGGAGAAGATGGAAGAGTGAAAAGTTCTGTAGGCATTGGAGCCCTGTTGGGTGAAGGTTTAGGAGATACAATTAGGGTTTCTTTGACAGAAGATCCGGAAAAGGAGATTCCCGTTGCAATGAAGTTAAAGGAATATATAGAGAGCAGAAAGAACCATTCACCGGTGATAGAACCTTTTAATGTTTCTGAGGAGGAAAGTAAAAAGAAAGGTAAACCTGTTCCGGGTTTTGAAAATAAGACATACCCAATTGTTGTTGGATATGATTTGAAGGAGATACCTAAAAATTGGCATTTTGTTAAGGCAGATGATAACATACCTGAATTTAAAGATAATCTTCCTGTAATATTGGAAACTGATAATAAAAATGTGCCCGGATCAATGGCTTCCTGGATTGAACGTTTTTATTCTACCGGTGCAGAAAATCCCGTAATCCTGAAAGTGAATTATGGTGATTCTGAAAAGGAAACTATACAAATAAAGGCTTCTGCAGATTTAGGTCCGTTATTGTTATGGGGCTACGGGAATGGAATCTGGATAGATGCACCTCTCCGAAGCGAGGAGAAAGATTCTTTAGCCTTAGGAATTCTGCAAGCCACAAGACACCGTATCAGTAAAACTGAATATATTGCGTGCCCGAGTTGCGGAAGAACTCTTTTTGACCTTCAGAAGACCCTAAAGGAAGTTAAGGAGGCCACTCAGGAAATGAAAGGATTAAAGATAGGTGTCATGGGCTGCATAGTCAACGGACCCGGTGAAATGGCCGACGCCGATTATGGTTATGTTGGGGCGGGACCCGGGAAAGTAAGCTTATATAAGGGAAAGGAATTGGTGAAAAAGAACATTCCGACAGAAGAAGCAATCCCGGAATTACTTGATTTAATACGGAAAACTTCAACAATAGAAATTTCTTAAAATATCTAAACATTTTTTTCCTTCTCAATGTTATAATATCAAATAAAGAAACAAGGGAAATAACCTATAAAAAGTGCTTTATTTACAATTGATTGCTTTCATGATAAAGAATCATGAGGCAACATTAAAAAGAAAGAAATTTTAAATTAGAATAATATTAAAACTATGAAGACGCTGTCAATTATTTTCTACATTATCGGCTCGATACTACTTATAGTATCTTGTTTCGTAAACAGTTACGCCGCTACGTGGTGGATTGGTGGAATAGCCGTAGTATTCTTGATCGGAGGCTGTGTATTCCAGTTCACAGCGAAATCCAATAAGAGGATTTCCAACGACAATGATAGCTTTAATTAATTAGAAAGTATCTGAAATTCTTAATATCTCTGAAGCCTGCACCAAAGATGCAGGCTTTCCTATGTCAAGGATATTGAGATTGTCTAATTCAAAACCTTTAACAGTTTGTTGTCTTTTCTGATTGAGGAAATAATCCATAACCGGGAATTTAGTTTCACCCATCAAATTAGCCATTTCAAGAATTCCCTTCTTGGTAAAAGTATATATACCACTGAAAGCTAGTTCTTTGTCTGATTTTTCAAATTTCAAATCAGTTGGCTTGTATATGTTTTCTTTAAGATTATGCCACCCTTTTAAATAATTGTTATTATCAAAAATGAGTTTGCGCGTAGAGTCTCTTTGACTCACTAAAAGGGCAGCACTGTCTTTCCCTTCAGACACTGAATTCATTAAAAAAAGAGGATTGGCATTAGATAAAATATCTACATTATGAATTAATACAGGATCATCGTTATCTCTGAAAATCAATGGTAATGCTTTTACTATTCCACCTCCGGTATCCATTAGGCCAGCAGATTCGTCACTCACTACTATCTCTACTCCAAAATGATGGGTATCCAGGAATTCCTTAATCATATCGGCAAAATGAAAAACATTCACAATAAAATAATCAAAGCCTTTGTCCCTTAGAGAACAAATCACCCGTTCAAGCATAGTTCGGTTCTGTATTTGCACCAGTGCTTTAGGAATGGAATCGGTGATAGGTTTTAACCGCGTCCCAAGGCCGGCTGACATAATCATAGCTTTCATTTTCAGAATTTTTGCTCGTTATGTATTGTCAAGACATTTACCTCAGGGTATAATTCTTTGATTTTTAATGAGAATTTTTCTGCACAATAAACAGAACGATGCTGTCCTCCCGTACAACCGAATCCAATATAAAGTGAAGTAAAACCTCTTTCAATATATCTTTCCACAGATGGTTTAACAAGTTGCAGAGCGTTCTCAATGAATTTATCGGCTTCTAATGTTTTTTCAAGGAACTTTACAACTTCGGTATCTTTCCCTGTTAAATTTTTATATTCCTGGTACCGTCCTGGATTATGAATGGCTCTACAATCAAATATAAACCCTCCACCATTGCCTGAATTATCTATAGGATATCCTTTCTTATATGAGAAACTGGTTACAGTTAGGGTTAGGTTGGAAGGTTCAGAACTTCGATTTTGTTTCTCCACTATGAATTTTTTATATAGTTTCTCAGCTATATTTTCTAATTCCGGAAAGGGTGACAACCTTCCCTTTTCTTTTAGATAATGTAAATAATTTATAGAAAGCGGTATACTTTCAATAAAGTGTTGTTTCTTTTGAAACAGACCTCTGAAACCATAAGCTCCCATGGCTTGCAATAAACGGAATACCTGCATAAGATGCATTTTTTCCAATATCTTTTCATCAGGATGAGCTTGATGGGCAATCATATCTGCATAAAATTTATTTAAAGTTTCCCTTTCCTCAAATGAGAAAGGGGCTTTTACCTGCCATATAAAAGAAACGGCATCATATATTAGAGGACCTTTGCGCGCACCTTGGAAATCAATAAACCAAAGGTGTCCATTTTTCACCATAATATTACGGCTCTGGAAATCGCGATACATTAATCCTTGTGTAAGAGAAGAATTTATCAGTAAACTGGCAATTTTTTCAAAATCGTCTTGAAGCAGGAATTCATCATAGTCGATACCCACCGGTTTTAGAAAATTATATTTAAAATAATTGAGGTCCCAATGTATTAATCTTTGTGAAAATGGAGATGTTTCTACTAAGTCTTTCCATAATTCTTCCGGAATTAATTGTAGGGATAATAACTGAGCAAGTGCCATTTGAGCATATATCAGTCTATCAGGAGAGTCAAGAAATTCGAGAAGGTTCTTATCACCCAGATCTTGTATCAAATAGCATATATTATTTTCTGATATTTTATAAATCTGAGGTACATTAATCTTTCTTTCTTTGAAAAGGTAATCAAGTTTAAAAAAACATTCATTTTCTTTTATATCATTACCAATCACTCCGATAGCAGAATATTCACCTCCTTTAAGACGAAAATAAGCCCGTGAAGATCCTCCTCCATGGATAGGAGATATACTTTCAGGATCTATTTTAAATTGTTCTTTAAAAAGTTTAGATAGAATCTGGATATTTTCTTGACACATATGGAATGATAATATAAAACGATAGAAATCCGAAAGGCATTGCCGATGATAAGGATTTATTCAGGCAATGAAATTAATATAGAAACAGACACAAAATTACAGAAAAATATAATGAGGTGGATGATTGTTTGAAAAACCGGAGCAATTCATTAAATTTGCAACAGATAGAAAACCAAAACAAACCACATACAAATGGCAAAGATAGACGACTATAATTTCGCTGGTAAGAAGGCGATAGTAAGGGTTGATTTTAATGTGCCCCTGGATGAAAATGGAAAAGTAACAGACGACACTCGAATTCGAGGAGCTCTTCCAACTCTTAAAAAGATACTTGCAGACGGAGGAAGCCTGATACTTATGTCTCATATGGGCAAGCCTAAAGGAAAGGTAAACGAGAAATATAGCCTTAAACAGATACGTGATGATGTGGCCAAGGCTCTTGGTACGGATGTGAAGTTTGTACCCGATTGTGCCAATGCCGATGAAGCTGTGGCAAAATTGAAACCGGGAGAAGTGCTTTTGCTTGAAAACCTTCGCTTCTATCCGGAAGAAGAAGGAAAACCGGTAGGTATTGACAAAGAAGACCCCGGATATAAAGCCGCTAAGGAAGAAATGAAGAAAAGCCAGAAGGAATTTGCAAAAAAACTGGCCAGCTATGCCGATGCATATGTGAATGATGCATTCGGAACAGCCCATAGGAGCCATGCTTCCACTGCAGTAATAGCTGATTATTTCAATGCCAATGATAAAATGCTTGGCTACCTTATGGAGAAAGAAGTGAAAGCTGTAGATAATATTCTAAGTGATATTAAACGTCCTTTCACGGCCATAATGGGTGGTTCTAAAGTATCCACTAAAATCGGGATCATAGAAAACCTTATGGATAAGGTAGACAACCTTATCTTATGTGGAGGTATGACTTATACATTTGCCAAAGCCCAGGGAGGAAAAATAGGTGATTCAATAGTGGAAAACGATAAATTAGACCTGGCTCTTGATATCCTTAAGAAAGCGAAGGAAAAGGGAGTGAATCTGATTTTGGGTACAGACTGCATAGCGGCCGATTCTTTTACCAATGATGCCCAGACAATAGTTTGTCCGAGCAATGATATACCTGACGGATGGCAAGGTCTTGACGCAGGTCCGGAAACCCGTAAAGCATTTGCAGAAGCTATACGTCCTTCAAAAACTATCTTATGGAACGGCCCGGCCGGTGTATTTGAGTTCGAAAACTTTACAGGAGGTTCAAGAGCCATAGCAGAAGCCATAGTAGAGGCAACCGATAATGGAGCTTTCTCTTTGGTAGGTGGTGGAGATTCCGTAGCCTGTGTAAATAAGTTCGGTTTGGCAGACAGTGTATCTTATGTTTCCACCGGAGGAGGGGCTCTTCTGGAGGCAATTGAAGGAAAGACTTTGCCAGGAGTAGCAGCTGTTAAATAAGATTAAAAAAATAGAAATAAAGATAGGGGATGGAGTAGACAGCCCCGTCCCCGCCTTTTCGTAAAAAGGTTAGGCATTATTTTTATATTTGAAAAAATTGTTTTTTTCAAATTATATTGTAATTTTGCAAAGTAATGGAATAAATCCGTCTAAGAATTCCTATCTGAAAGGAAGCGAGGAGAAAAACACAGGAAAAACTCAGAAAGAATCTTAATAAAACAAATAACAAATAAATAAATTTCAAACAATCAACATTATGGCATCTCAAAATCCTACTGTTGCCGCCCCGGTGGCAACACCCAAGAAGAAAAAGGATGAAAAAATCAGCAACGTGCGTGGTATTCGTAACGCATTCTTTGTGATTATCGCATGTGCAATAGCAGCGGTATGTATCTTCCTGTTCGCCATGGGCGCCCCCGGTAACTTTGAGGGCAACGACCCTGCCGGCCACCCGATCAATTTGGCAGGAACCGTATACAAAGGTGGTTTTATCGTTCCTATCCTTATGACATTGTTCCTTACCGTAATTGTATTATCAATCGAGCGTTGGATCGCTATCAGCTCTGCCTCAGGCAAAGGTAACACCACAAAGTTTGTGAGCGATGTAAAAGCTGACCTCGCTATGAATAATATCGACGCTGCCATGCAACGTTGTCGCGACCAAAAAGGATCTGTAGCTGCCGTTATCTATAGCACATTGGTTAAATACAAAGAAATGGATGCTAATACGGTTTTGAGCAAGGAGCAGAAACTCACTACACTCAGAAATGAAGTAGAAGAAGCTACAGCTCTTGAAATGCCGGCTCTTTCTCAGAATCTTCCGATCGTGGCTACACTTACAACACTCGGTACACTCGTAGGACTTTTGGGAACTGTAATGGGTATGATCAAATCATTCCAGGCTTTGGCAACTTCAGGTTCTCCTGACTCAACAGAGCTTTCAACCGGTATCTCTGAAGCGCTTGTAAATACAGCCTTCGGTATTGCAACAGGTGCGTTCGCAGTAATTTCTTATAACTTCTTTACCAATAAGATCGACAACCTTACCTACGCTACCGACGAAATCGGTTTCTCTATCGTAGCTACTTTTGCTGCTACTCACAATTAATTCCACTTTGTTAAAGTAGATAAACTAACCGAATTAGAATAGCGAAATATGGGAAGAGTAAAAATAGCAAAGAAGAGCACATTCATCGATATGACTGCGATGAGTGACGTGACAGTGTT